>CALBPG010000128.1 GCA_937899065.1 uncultured Allomuricauda sp. | reverse complement strand
TGGAGAAAACAATACAGCTATTGGCCGTTCTGCACTTGAATTTAATACCACTGGGAGTTTTAACACCGCATTAGGCCAAGCATTATTTCTAAACACCACAGGAAGAAATAACACCGCAGCGGGCTATGGTTCTCTTTTCGCAAACTCATCTGGCGAAGAAAATACTGCTGTAGGAGTAAACTCGCTTTCTAGCAATACCATTGGTTTCAATAATTCAAGTTTGGGGTATAGTGCCTTGGCATCGAACACTTTTGGATTTTTAAATACAGCTACCGGTAGTCGTGCACTCAATAGGAATACCTCAGGTTCTGGTAATACTGCAATAGGTGCAAACTCTTTAAATACGGTGACTGTGGGCAGCAACAATATTGGTATAGGTGCAGATGCACAAGTGCCTATTGGTACAGTTTCCAACCAAGTGCGAATCGGTAATACCAATATCTCATTGGCCCAAATTCAAGTCGCTTGGACAGTTACGTCGGACCGGCGTTGGAAGACCGATATCCAGGACCTGCCTTATGGGCTCAGTCTAGTTAACCAATTGCACCCGGTAGACTATGTTCGTAAAAACAACGATAACAAAACCCGGGAAACCGGTTTTATTGCTCAAGAAGTAGAAACCGTGCTAGAGCAATTGGGGTATGAAAATCAAGGTATTCTGACCAAGGATGATAACGGATATCTGAGCCTACGTTACAATGATTTTGTACCCGTACTCACTAAAGCCATACAAGAACAACAATCCCAGATTCGAGACTTACAACAGCAAAATGACGCCATGCTGGCCCAGATGAGCCACATTCAAAAACAGTTGGCACAACTACTTTCCCCAACTAACGAAGTAAAAATTAAGTATAACCAAAACGCTAAAAAATGAAATTAAAACAGTTGGTATTAATCATAGCACTCATCATATGCGCGACAGGAGTCAGTGCACAAACCACAGATACTAAAAAAGATAAAAACACTCCTCAACAAGAGGGTAGCATGATGGACATGATGTCCAAAACCCTAGGGCATGCCTTTGGTGACCTTGAAAAAGATATCGATGGCACCAAAGACCCTTTTAAAGGAATAGAGAATTTCGAAGACTTCATGAACAAGGGCAACCTGGACCCGAAAACCAAAGCAACCTATTGGGCCATGTACGAACTACAAGCCCAAGAACCTTCTCCAAAACGCAGGGATTCCATAAGAACCGTATTAGACAGCCTTATTCGCAAAGACATTCAGGCAAATTCGAAAATCAATAAAAATTAGAACCGATGAGAACACTTGTAATCATTGCCCTTTTGATGGTTTACCCCACTTTCAATCTGCAAGCCCAATTTCTGAAGAAACTAGGCGACAAGGCCAAAAAGGCGGCCGAGCGAACAGTTGAAAGACGGGTCGAAAATGAAACTTCCGAGGAGACCGACAAAGCATTGGATAAGGTTATCGACGGAAAACCCGAAGAAGCGGTAGGCAACACGGTTTTCAATTTCACCGATTATTTAGTGTTTGAAATCATAGACAAAAAGAATAGTCTCGTTACAAAGTATCGCGTGGGTCCAACACAAGGCGCTGCTGCCAGTGAAATTGAGCTCAAGCCAGGTCAAAAAACCATTTCCATCATTGATGCGAACCAGAAAAAGATATTCGCCCTATCCGATTTTGGAGATTTTAGAAACCGCACTACCATCCCCTTTTCCAAGGGAATGTCCAACAGTACGCTGGTAAGTCAAGACTGGACTGTAAAACCGAACGGTGAAACAAAAGAGATATTAGGGTACACCTGTGCCGGATACGATGTCGGCAATGAACAGTATTCAGGCACGGTCTGGGTCACTAATGAGTTGGACCCAAAGTTTTCCAACATGTTCAAAAGTATGGGACAACGAAAGCAAAAGAAAAATTCTGCACAATGGATGAATTTGGTTGATGGCTTGGCCTTGGAAATCAAAATTGTCGATACCAGTAAACGAAAACCCAAAACCATTCATATGGTTTGCCGGGAAATCGGTTCGGAAGACCTCACCATAGATACTAAAGACTACAAAACCACTTTTTAAACTAGAACCATGGCATTAAAACAGCTAAGCAATAGCCTTTTTTATGGGCTGCTTTTTGTGAGTATTTCTTGTTTTGCGCAAGATGTAAAAGATTTGAGACCTCCTTCCATAGACGATGATGATGAGATTCCCGTGGTAGCAGAAGACTTACCCTTACCCGAAGAAGATGAAGACTATGTCATCCGCTACTTCAGCGGTATTACCGATGGTGAGGAAAGTAGAATTGCCATTAAAAACTTTGGTTACATTCTACGACCTGCCATGGTACAAGTGTTTACCGAAAGTGGTGATGAACTAGAGGTTAAAATCGTAAGAAAGAATTGGGAGGAAATCGAACGAAGCGGAAAAACTAGAAATGGTCGTTTCGAAAACGTCTTCAAAACAGCAAGGCAGTTTGGGATTATTATCTCTGGCGCGAAAAAGGGAATCGAATTTATTGTTGCTGTATCTGCTGGACATGAGCTATTCCCGCAGAGTACTCTCTTTGTTGCCAGTAACACCATGAAAAAGTCCGGAGATGCTAGCGAAAGCATGCCAAGTTCAGATGGAACAACCTCCGACGGTGGCTCCAACACCTTGCTCATTATTTTGGCTGTTGTTGGATTTGTTATCATCCTTCTTTTGCTTTTCCTAGTTTTTCGAAAACGTAGCGCGATAAACGTTATCCTGGCGCTGATAACTTTTTCATCACTTAATGCTGGGGTGGTCTCCAGTTTAGGTGGCTCCTTGAGCAAGGTGGCCTCAGGAAAAGGAAGTATTGGTGGGGTTCTTACCAATATAGCCCAAAATAGCAGTGATGCGGTATTACAATTTTATGCGGACCCCAACCGCTGGGAAAATCTAAGGTTATTGACCACAGATGACCGTGATTACGAACCTGATATGGACCCAAGAGGACAACCTAGCTTACCATCCAGTTGCTACGAAACAGCGCAAAGAAGCGAATCAAGGGGCTCTACAAGTAGCGAAAACACAAGCGGAGGAGACGCTGCTAAAAACTACACTGGGGATTCAAATTCAGAAAGCGATGCTTCTTCAGAAGAATCCGTTGATGGAAAGGATGAAAACACCGAAGATGCCATAGCGAAAGTAGAGGAACGAAAAGAAAGGGGGTTAAGGCAAGCCGAAGAAGTCCGAAATTCTTTGATTGAAGCACATACATCAAACTTTTCAGTGGTGAGTGAATCCCTTAGAGAGCAATTTAATGCTGAAATAAGGAACGCAGATGGGGATGCAAATACTATTTCAATCGCAACGCAGAGCTACCAAAATGCGTTGAGCAGTGCATCACGAGCCCTTGAACAGGGCCGCGCAGATGCCGCAGCCAACTATTCACAAAACGTAAGTGATGTAATGGCGGCCTATGGACGCGAGATGACACAAATACAACAGCGAAATTCAGAAAGTTCAGAAACCACAGAAAGTTCAGAAAATGACTCAGAAACAGAATTGGACTCTCAAAAACAAGAAGACAGGGAAAGTAAAAAAGACCCCGATAGAGAAGCGCAAAAAGACAAGGATAGAGACAATAGCAAAGGTGAAGGTGAGGATGAAAGTAAACAGGCAGGGGATTTTAGTGCATTTGATGAGTCCGGAAGTTCAACTAGTGGTAATAACGCCGAGCAAAGTGAAGGTTGTGAATGTTTAGAACGAGCCTACGCGGACTTCAACCACAACCGCTACACGCTGGAAAAGCTTAAAAAAATTGGAATTGACATAAAAAAGACCGTGGACTATGGAGTGTCCTTTGGAGATAATTTTTCGGGAATCCATGCAGTAAGTGGACTGGTCTGGCAAAAAGAACGCGCAAAAATCTTGAAAAAGATGGAAAGCTTTGACCAAACCTATACCAATAAATACCGTGAGTTAATAGACCTTCAGTATCAAGTATTGCAGAAAATAGACCAATGTGAACAATTACTTGGCGAAGAAAACTGGTACGGACGACATGGGTTTATGTATTACGAATTCATCAAAGTCTATTATGCAAGCTATAAATAAAATGGTGCATCGTACATTTCTTGTCTTACTCCTTTTGGTAGGACTGTTCCTTGGGAGTTGCAAGGATAAAAAGACGGAAGAACCACAGATAGATGCTATCGAAGAACTAACCGAATCGACAGATAGCATTGGCTTGGACGAGGGTATGGAAGAAGCAGGAGCAGCGATGAAAGAGGCCATGAGCGGTCTTGGAAATCTTTTTATTGGAGGCAATGCTAAAGACTCTTTGGGTAATAGTCTCTTTGACGAAAGTGGGAATATTAATCTGGAATTTCTAAAAAGCGAACAAGGCGCCCAAGCTAGAGAAAGTTTTGCAGCCATGGCCGGCATTAGTGAAGAAGAGGTTTCCTTGGCCCTTACCGCAATGTCGGATTTCAATATCACTAGTGTGAAAAATGCCGTTGAAATCGAAAACAGCCTATCCAACCCTCAAATAGAGGATTACATCGCCAGCGGAGAAGCTTCGCAAAACTTTGTGGAAATACTAGAAGAAAACAAAACAGAAGCCAGAGAAAGAACGGCAGATTTCAAAAGAAAAGCAGCACTAAAGAAGGAAGCCTTTTACAGAGCCAACCCTTCATGGTATGCACTTACTGAAAGTATTGAAGATGTTTATATAGACTCCCAAATGGAAATGGTCTACCTGCCTATGGGCGATATTTCTTTTGCGGACTCTTTGGTGGTCTACACTGCTGGGAAACAAGGTGGTGAAAATCCCGAAAGTGTTTTGGGGCCATCTAAAGGACAACAGCCTAAAAGAGAGGAGTTTACCAACTTAGGCCTTGAAGGAAGTATTGTAGTGTTCTTTGATGACAATTCCTTTACGGATGTTAATGGTCCGGATATCTATGTTTTTGAAATTGGAAGCATTAAAGAACCGACAGCTTTATCCATATCAAAAGATGGTAAAACCTGGATTGACATAGGAAAGATAAAGGGAGGAACATCAGGATTGGATATTTCTCCTTTTGTGAAGCCTGGTGAAACCTTCAATTACTTAAAACTCGTGGATTTGAATACCAATAGCGGTTTTCCCCCAGGAGCGGATATCGACGCCGTAGCCGCTATCGGCGGGGCGTTACGATTGAATCTGGATAGTGCCGTACTTTTCGAAACAGGCAAAGCCGATTTAAAGCCAGAAGGCTTAGAAGCAATAAAAGAACTGTCGGAACAATTGATAAACATTCCCAAAGGGACAATAACGGTTGAAGGCCATACTGATGATGTGGGAAGCGATGCAAGCAACCGCATTTTATCTGAAAAAAGAGCGGCCAGTGTAGCCAGCGCCCTCCAATCCGCGCTAAAAAACCCAAGTTTCAAGTGGAAAATTGTGGGTCACGGAGAAAGTCAACCTATTGTGGCCAATGATACGGCTGAAAACCGGCTGAAAACCCGGCGTGTTGAAATATTGGTGGTTCCGTTTTAGGTTAAAAACCGAATTTATTTTTGACTTGGTCTAAACACCTTCATTTCCTCTGGATTAGTTTCGAGGTAAGGCCCGTCAATCAAGTCAATACAATAAGGAATTGCAGGAAAAACAACTTCCAAACATTCTTTTATGGATTTGGGTGTCCCAGGCAGATTGACAATTAATGAACTGCCACGGATTCCGGCCGTCTGGCGGGAAAGAATCGCTGTAGGGACATACTGCAAACTGGTTTGTCGCATCAATTCCCCGAATCCAGGAAGTAGCTTTTCGGAAACTGCCATGGTCGCCTCGGGAGTTACATCTCTAACTGCAGGACCGGTGCCGCCAGTGGTCACAATCAAACAGCAGCCTAGTTCATCGGCCATATGAATTAGTTCCTTTTCCAGAAGGTTTTGTTCATCTGGAATGACTGCATACGCCGCTTCCCATGGACTACTCAACCACAATCCTAAAAGACGCTTGACCTCCTGACCTGGCAAATCGGCATATTCACCACGACTTGCCCTATCGGATACATTGATAATTCCAATTTTGATTTTTTCCACCTAACTCGAATTTTGGACTTCCTTACTTCCTATATTTAAAAATGGTAAAAGTACAGGAACCTATTTTTTAATTCAAATCCCCCCCTACTCCCAAGGAAGGTTAATCGGGAAAACGCATGGATTGATTGGTATCCATGGTTAGCAATATTCGCTCCTCCCCGTTATCCCCAATACTAGGGCTACGGTGTAATATTGGGTTGTTTCCCGGATACATTGACCCTTTCAATACAACAAGATTACCTGTATTTACCTGTTGAACAAGACCTTCATTCAACAAGATGCTTTCATTTGTTTTTCCGGTTCGATATGCTTTTCTATCCACTGCTTCATCAGGTAACCACAAAGTGCCAGGACCGAAATAGGTACACAACATGCGAAGTTGATTATGATCGGCGTGAAACCTAGGGCACATAGTGCGACTTACTTTTACGAGCGAAAGTCGAAAAGTGGAAACTTTGGTAAGCTCTTCAAACAAACCCAAAAGGTGCAAAACATCTTGAATCAAGGCTTCATCAAGATGTGGTTGAGCCTCAAAATAATCCTTTAGGGAAACAGAAACATCTTGGATGGCACCACTTGCCCGAAAGTCAATGGGCTGCTCAATGGCAACCGCCAAATTTGGTTCCAGGTGTTCTATGCTGCGTTCACAAATGGCTATGTTTTTGGTTTGGGAATGTATTTCTGACAATACTCCCGGGTCTTGCCCGATAGCCGCATTGCTATATTGAATGTTTGTAGATATCATCTTACTGTACTTTTAGTAGTGATATTGGAATGTGTTCTTTTACAGTACAAGTGGTTATAAGAATGTGTCACAACCAATGCAATGGAGCCCAAATACATCAACCATATACCGTATTCAACATGAAAGATTTCCGCTAAAAGTCCAATAGCAAAAACGACCCAAGCTCCCCATAACACCTTCTTAATACCTTTATGATGTGTATGTTTAGCAGAATACCACACTGCAACCAGACTCAACAACAAAAACAGATAATCCAACAGCGACCAGAACCCATCTCCATGATGATGGTGGTGACCCATGGTACTTTCCAAAACGGGTTTAGCAGCAAAAAATAGTGGGGTTAAGGCACAATGAATGGCACATAGACCACTGGCAGCTACACCCAGAAAGTCAGAATAGTTGAATTTTTGTATTTGACCAGCGCCGTTTTTCATATAATGAATTTCTTATCTTCAATGGAATTGTAAAAATAACAAATGGATTTGTTAATGCGACAAAGTTGCAATAAATTTGTCTAATGGGGGTTATCAGAATAACCAAGTCAGTAAAGGCTTTACTAAATGCATTTGCAGAACAAGAAGTGGCCTTATCTACGGTAGCACTTGTGGAACAATTTCAAGACCATATGAATCGATCCACGGTGTATCGAATTCTAGAACGACTGGAAGATGAAGGTATACTCCATTCATTTACAGGGAGTGATGGTCTTACTTGGTACGCGTTGGGGAATAAGAACCTCCTTTCCGGCAAGGCCAATTTGGATACCCATCCACATTTTCAATGTAAGGATTGCGGGAAAACGGAATGTTTGCCGATGAGCGTTTCCATCCCAGACGTTTCAAAGCATACTGTAGAATCTGTTTCACTTCTATTGGTCGGACAATGTTCTGATTGTGCCTCCGTGTAGTTGGTGAAATTAGAAACAGCTTTGATTAGTTCCACTTATGCACTCCCTTAAACTCAACGCAGCTCAATCTCATCGATAACATTTAGTGTATCTGGATTTATCACCTCCATTTTTACGCTTGGGCCATCCACATGAAATAAACAAAGCGCATTTTCAACACTAAATGCTTTGGTGTGTTCGCTCCACGGCAAAAGTTCTTGGGCGTAGTAAGGAGCACCCGCAGCACCGTTATTGATTTGATAAATAGGCCTTGATACATCAAGCTTTGGATTGGGATAGTTCTCTGGATAAATGGTTACCGCCTTAGTCAATTTTAATCGGTTATAATTGTGTTCATCCCCCGTTAAAATCGCCAATACTTTTTTGCTCTTATTGATAAGAATGTCAAGGTATTGGTCACGACGCTCTATAATGCCTTTGTCCAACGCTTTGCCAGCCACGTACGGTCTCTTTTCGTTGTTCCCACTGTACCACATATCGTCACGGCTATGTCCCCCATTCGGAAATGCAGGCGTATGTTGCGTTACAAAAATATGGTCGATGGTGGCGTCCTTTTCAAGAGCAACAATGGTCTCCTCAAGCCATTGTAACTGATTATCCATAAGGTAGCCATGCAGTCCCCCTGAAGTGGCTGTATTTCGCGATAAGCTTGGTGCGTACCAATAATCACTGTTCAACACCACAACGGCTACGTTGTCATAACGATACTGGAAAACATTTTCGGAATAGGATGGAAAATCCATGGTTTCTGGCGATGGATCGTACGCACTTCCATCTTCACTAACCAGGCTGGAAACCGGATTCACGAAGGCGCTTGCGAAAGATGCTTCCCCAGATTCGGAGGCAAAAGGAAACTTGTCTACGAAACCGCGGCTTCTTCCTTCTTCATTGCGAAAGATATAGCCCAAGGCTTCATGGTTGCCCATACCCACTTGAAACGGCATATAGTGCCAAAAGGGTTCAACGGCTTTTTTCCAATTGGTGTATTGTACTTGGGTTTCGGCGTAGGTTTGTAGATATCCATTAATAAGGTCACCACTAAATTGCATGAAGGCCGCGTTATTTGCGTACGCCAAAGCTGCAATTTTCTTCATGATGTAGGCGTTGGCGCCGTATATTTTGCGCTCTCCACTTCCGGTTGCATGTCTACTATCACTGGTATACGCAAAAACAAAAGGTTTTCGCGCACCCGCTTTTGGCGCTGTATGCAAGTGATAGGTTTGAGAAAAATCCCCGTAAACTACTTTGTATTCATATTTGGTATCGGGAAGTAAATCGGTAATATCGATTTCATGATGGGTTCCTTTGGAACTTTCCAACACTTTGCCGTCAATGTGTATTGAGGCTTCTGTAGATAGAGTGGTATTGAACCAAATAGTAGCGCTCGTATCCTTCAATTTGTTTATGAAAGGCCCTTCAAAAATACTAGCCACCGCTTGAAAAGGCCCTTTGCCTTGTAACGAAACTTCTCCATCGTAAACGACCATACCGTCCGTATTCGTCAAACGATACCCAATACTTAGTTTTTGGTTGTTTTGCCAGTCCACAAAATCATACGGATATTTAAAATCATCTTTGATATTGATGGATGCTTTGCCGTTTTCCAATTTCTTTTCAAACCGAAATACAGGCAAGGGATGGGGTGCTTTACCGTAGGGAATAAGCCCATAGGTAATCTTTCCTTCAAAATCACCAAAATCCATCAGTACCCCTTCTTCGGTTCCTTTTGGATTTCCAAACAATTGTTCCAGACTGTATTGTGGGGTAGCATTTTCTGTGGCATAGAAGCGTTCCCCATTCATTTCCAAAAACAGACCGCTTTCGTCTTTTTGGATGTTGCTATAACTTTTTGGGACTTCAAGTTCCTGTGCAAAACTCAAGATTGCCGAACAGAAGAGGAATGTAAAAATCAACCTTTTCATCGTTTGTAATTATTTTGGTTTAGGTATTTGAATTTATGTTTGGCGCTTGAGGTTTCATAGTCGCTCTAATAGCGCACGGCATTAGCTTCCTCGATGCGATAATAGCAGAGTTCTGGGTCGTCTGGATTGAGACGCAATACACCTTCTACAGAAAGTAAATCGTCCATATCGAACTTCGGCGGTTCACTAAATCGCAAATCCACAACAGTTTCAGGTCCGCCATTACCGCAGAAAAAACAGGATGCCATAGGGTTTTTGGAAAGTAGAAAAACGGATTGTCGACTATCCAAAATCAAATAATACCCGGTCAAAATCACCTTTTTTCCCTCCAGGTCTTGCATATCTTGAGAAAAACTGGCCTCCTGGAATCCTGGAAACAGATTTTCCAAAGAGGGGGCCTCCCAAGAGATTCCTTGGGTAAGATCGGACCAATTTATCACCTTTTGTCCATAGGTACTGGCACTATACCAGATGATAATGAAGACAAAAAATCCGCGCACGATTTTTAGTTTACCAACCTACCCGAAGCTAGGTTCAGAATATAATTACAATGATCTACGTCATCGACATTGAGCTCTAAAATACCCGTTACCGAGACAATTTGGTCGGTCCTAAAAGACTGTTTTTCTTTAAAACTGACCTCGATGATGGTTTCCGGCCCGGCTGCTCCACAAAAAAAGCAAGAGGCCATTGGGTTTTGGGATACCAAAAAAATCTCTCCACTACCCGAAAGGTCAAGGAAGAAACCTGTGATTGATATCTTTTTACCCTGATAAGTTTTTATTTTTTGACCAAATTTCGGTTTCAAAAAGTATACCTCATACTTTTCATTATACACCGATTCAAAATCAATATCCGCGAAATCTTTCCATGTCAATTTTACTTGTGCCATTCCAGAAACAGCAACAAAAACCAAAAAGAAAAAACACACAAAACCTTTACGCATCAGATAGGGTTTTAGCAACATTTAGTTTAAAGATAGAACTTGACGCCAACAAAGCAGCAATAAAGGTCAAAATTAAGGTTAGCCCTAATAAGTAAAACTCAAAGATATCAGGACCTCTCAGTTCCAGACCGTATCCGTAGACCTTCTTCAAATATTGGGAAACTCCCAAAACACCCAACCGACCTAAAATCCATCCCAAAACAAAACCTATCAAGGCCAAAAAGAGTCCCTCTCGCAAAGCCAAGCCCAGTAATTGGCGGGTGCTCAATCCATACGTTCGCAATAAGGCTAACTCTTGTCTTCGTTCACGAATGGTTTTAAGAAGGCTTATGAATATGCTCAGTGCCGACACCAATAATATTGCAAAAGCAATGCCATTAATGGTTTGCACACCTGAACCTAAAAGCTTGGTTAGGCGTTGCACTTCGTATCCAGGTAAAGCAGCTTGCATCTCAGTATTCTCGTTGATGAACCGAGGGAGCTGTACCATGCCTAAAGGACTTTTGAACTTTACCAATAAAGAAGTGATTTCCTTGTCTTCATTATGGTCATGTTCTTCATCATGTGCATCATGATCGTGCTCCGTTTCTTCATGTTGATGTCCTTCATGGGATTCGTCGTCATGGTCATGATCATCATGGTCGTGGTCCCCCTGGTCATCATGTTCATGTTCACTATTCTTTTGAGCGTCATCGTTAGTCCCCTCTTCTCCATGCTCATGGGCTTCCCAAACACTTTCTAGATTGGAAATCAACAGTTGGTCTATCACCGTGCCTGTTGGTTGTAAGATTCCGGTAACGGTATAAGGGCGGTCTTCATGCAATTCCCCACCTGCCTCGGCTAGTCCGTGTGCACCGACAAAGGTGTCGCCAAGCTTCATTCCCAACCGTTCGGCTACCGAACTACCTACTACCACCTCAAAAGATTTCTGAAACAAGGTGCCACTTGCTAATTCGGCATTGTATTGTTCTAAATATCCGAGCTCAGTACCTAAGATGCGAAACCCTTTATGGTTATCCCCATAAGAAACGGGAATAGCAATTTTGACAAACGGATGCTTTTGCAATTTTTTTGCTTCGGACAGAGGAATGTTACCAGTAGGAACATCAATATGCAGTACTGATGACAACACCAACTGTAATGGACTCCCTTTGGCCCCAACGACCATATCAAAAGGGGCTATATTTTTGTCCAATTGCCCCGAAAGCTGTTCACTGAGCTGAAAAACGAAAGTGACCAACGAAATACTTAACCACAATAACATCAGGCTCAAGGCCAAATTCAGCGGCTTGGATACCATATTTTTAAAAGCCAAGTAACTCAACTTCATAAGACAACCTGATTTTGAAAATGAGACTTTACACGTTGGTCATGGGTAATAATGACCAGACTACTTTTACAGATTTCTGCTTCATCTTTCAGCAATTGCACCACCCTGTCACAATTCTCATCATCTAAATTTGAAGTAGGTTCATCGGCGAAAACAATCTGCGGTTTATGAATTAATCCTAAAGCAATAGAGAGTCGTTGTTTTTGTCCTTGACTCAACTCGGTTACCTTTTTGGACGAACAATCTGCTAATCCGAGTCGTTCTGAAAGCAGGTTTCTGCGTTGTTTGTCGTCCGCGTTTTGGGGGTAACTTTGCCGAAGCTTCATGTTTTCGGACACTGTCAAAGATTTGATGAAATGGTACTGTTGGAAGACGATTCCCATATGTGCTCCGCGAAACATATCCAGTTCCTTACGCGTCAAAGCGGTCAATGCTGTTTCACCAACATGAATTGCACCTTGCGACGGAGGTAAAAGTCCGGATAAAAGATGAAGCAGTGTAGTTTTACCTACGCCCGAAGGACCAATTATCAAAAGATGCTCTCCTGCTGGCAATTCCAAATCAGGAAAAAAAAGCTTTTGTCCACCTTCGTAAGCGAACGCTAAGTTTTTGGTTTTGACCATCAAAAAATTTTCACAAAAGTAACAAGAAATAGAAATGCAACTTAGTCGCATTTGCTAAAATTCTGTTACCTTTGCACTCGCTTTTAACGTAGCTAGATACTATTCCAGCTACTAACTTGATAAGATTGGATTCATGATTTATTTGGAGCGGCTCAATACAAAATCAGACCTTTTGGGCGCATCGGCCAGTGTTTTATGTTTTGTGCATTGCTTGGCTACACCCTTTCTTTTTATGGCCCATGCAGCATTAGGTTCAGAACATGATGCCGCACATCCGGTTTGGTGGGGTGCTCTGGACCTTTTGTTTCTTTCCATTGCTTTTTTAGCTGTGTTTTGGTCAGCCCAAAAAACAGCAAAGACTTGGATGAAATATGCTTTATGGATTTGTTGGGGATTACTGGCCTTGGTTGTGCTAAATGAAAAATTGAAATGGTTTCCGTTGTTTGAAGCTGCAATTTATTTCCCCACGTTGAGTTTGATTTTTCTGCATTTTTACAATAGGCAGTATTGCCAATGCAAGGATGAAACCTGCTGCACGACTACTTGATGAATTAATTTGGTGAGTTATGAACAATTATGACCTTGAAAGTATCGGAGACAATCACATTGCCACCTCTGTGGAGACCCCAATGCGAGATGATGCGTTTCTTCGAACAGATGATGAAAAGGTAGAAACCATCAAGTTTCACTTTAAAAAAATAATGGAAGAACTTGGGCTCGATTTAACCGATGAAAGTCTTTCCGGCACGCCCTATCGTTTTGCGAAGATGTATGTAAAAGAGTTATTTTATGGTTTGAACCCAGCCAACAAACCAAAAATCTCAACCTTCCCAAATACATATGGTTACCATCAAATATTGGTGGAACAGGATATCAATATCGACTCCTCTTGTGAGCATCACTTTTTGCCTATTGTTGGAAAAGCCCATGTAGGGTATATTCCAAAGGAAAAAGTGGTGGGATTGTCCAAAATCAATAGGTTGGTGGACTATTATTCCCATCGCCCACAGGTACAGGAGCGCTTAAGCCTTCAAGTATTTGAGGACCTTAAGAATATTTTAGAAACCGAAGATGTCATCGTAATGGTACATGCCAAACATCTTTGTGTTTCTTCAAGAGGCATTAAAGATAAAGAGAGCTTTACTACAACTATGGAATACGGCGGTGTATTCAATTCCGTTGAAAAGCGCACAGAATTCTTCAATCTGTTGAACAATCCAGCACTGCCTTAAGGGTTTCAGTATCTCTTCATTACAAGAGATTTTTTACCGTTTCGACTGCTCGTTTGCAAATCACTTCCATCGTGTCATTCATTACCATTAGGGTTGTACCTTTCCGGCATCTTCCTTGAAGCAGTTTGGCTATACTTCTTGTAAAGGATATACTGTTATTTTACCAAATTTCTTTTAAGAAGCACTTCCTGCTGTCTGAAATCTGAAAACATGTCCGAAATCTGAAACAAAACCATAGAGGTTCTTATTGGCAGACAGGATTATATTTACAACTCAATTTTACGAAATCAGCCTTTATGTCATTTGCGAAACGTTTTATTGCCAATGGAACGCATATTACCACCAATGAAACTGAAATAAAAAGAATCAAAGTACTGAATCTGACCGCGGGCATTGCCTTGTTTCACGCAGTTTTCTTCCTGATTTTTGATTTCATAACAGACACAAACAGCACAGAGAAATTAATAGCACTTACGTTGGAAATGCTTTTCTTCCTTTTGATTATTTGGTTTCAGAGCAAAGGATGGTTTAAAGTCGCACGGCTGTCTTTCATGATTGTGGTTTTCTTATTGCTTTTGTACCATTGCAACGTTGCGTTTAAAGGATACTATGGGGAATACCAGTATTTTGTGATTCCCCTATTCTCATTGTTTTTGTTTGACAAATATTATTTGCATTACAGCCTATTGGTCTTGTCCATTGCGGCATTTTATGTTCCCAATTGGTATTTGAACATATACCCTGAACAGTATTTCGGCTATTTGAATGCCCTACTGCTCTTTGTGGGCATATTTCTGATAATGGACTTTTTCAAAAGGAACAGTGAACATAACGAGCGTGCTTTGGAAAAGCAGTTAAAGGAAAATCTCTCTCTTCATAAAACCTTGGACGAGCAAAACAAACAGCTCCAGTCCTTAAATGCTTTTCAAAACCACTTTTTTGTGAACATTGCCCACGAAATGAACACTCCGGTTACCCTCTTGAAAGGACAAACCCACCGACTCTTAAAGGAATCCAATAATTCAAGTTTTCATGAAACCGCGGGTAAGATTCAAGTTCAGGTACATAAATTAGAAGTATTAACGACAGGCATTATGGATATCGCCAAAATAGATTCAGAAACCTTGGTATTGAACAAAAAAGTGGTTTCCATAAATCAATTGGTCCAAAGTGCGTACTTGGAATTCCAACCGATATACGAAAAAAAGTCTGTAACACTAGACTTGAGCTTGCATGAGCATGATGGTTATGCCAAAGTGGACGCTTTATACCTAGAACGGGTTTTGGGAAACCTGTTGTCCAACGCTTTCAAATTTTCATCAAGCGGTGACCAGGTAAAGCTTGGGGTTACCACAGAAAACGATAGGGTCAGTATAACCGTATCAGATAATGCCATTGGTGTCCCTGAAGAGGATTTGGAATTGATTTTTGAACGGTTTTACCAGTCTCCAAATGAAATAAATAAATCAAACGGGAGCGGAATTGGTTTGTCCTTTGCCAAAGAAATCATTGAACTACATCATGGAAGTATAAAAGCCTGTAATAATCCAAGAGGTGGGCTTACCGTCCAAATTACTTTAAAAGGAGAGGAACACCCAGCGGATAGCCTTTCAAATACACAAGAAACGACTAAGCTTCAATCCCTACTTGGAAAAAAAATACTGGTGGTCGATGACAATTTGGAGATGCGCGAATATCTGGTTGACGTTCTGAATGAATATCACACCATTACTGCTGAAAATGGGGTTCAAGCACTGGAGCTTATTGGAAAAGAAAAAATAGACGCCATTATTACGGATTATATGATGCCCATTATGGATGGTAAGCAATTGGTTACCGAATTGAAAAAGAACCAAACCAGAATTCCCATAGTGGTAATCACCGCAAGGGCGGATATGGGCAGCAATCTGGATATGCAAACCTTGGGCGTTGATGATTATCTGAACAAACCCTTTGTGGAAGATGAGCTTTTACTCAGACTAAAAAATATCTTGACCAACGACATTGAAAGGAATTTAGAAATCCCTGAAGAAAATGAAGGAGAAACAAAACCCTTCAAGGCGGATACGCTAACACGGTGCATTCAACTTGTCGAATCCAATATCTCTAATTCCTATTACGGGGTGGCACAATTATCCGAAGATTTAAAAATCTCAGAAAGAACCCTATATAGAGCCATCAAGAAAGAAACTGGCTTAACCCCAAATCAGTTCATTCGAGAGATGAAGTTATCCAAAGTCCGCCAGCAAGTAGAATTAGGAAATGTCACTACCCTAAATGATTTGGCCTTATCGGTTGGCCTTACCAATGGCACGTATTTGAACCAATTGTATAAGGAACGTTTCGGGACGCTTATCGAGTTCAGTCGGGTTTAGCAAGCGCGTCATTGTCTGTTTTTAAAAAGTGGTTGTCTGAAATGATAGATTACCCTTGACAATACCGCATCATTCTGAAAACCAATTAATTAACATTCTATTTGAAAGCATTTTGAGCTGTCCTAAATGGTAATTTGAAATGTCTGAAATCTGATTCTGCTTCACGAAATTTAGAAAACACCGCCCCGTTATTTTGTCGAAATATTTTCACGAAGGACCATCTTAACAATGGCTTCTTCAAAAACTTAAATAATCGATAAAATAACCTCAATGAGAAAGAAATCGACACTGCGCAGACATGCGCTACCCCTTTTTGCGACACTCGCAATACTATCGTGTAGCAAAGACGATAATGGCGGAACACCGCAAGAACCCCAAAACAATGCCCCCACAATCCAGGCACAAAGTTTTAATGCCTCCGAAGCCATTGATGATGCTTCCGTAATCGGAAAAGTTGCCGCGACAGATTCAGATGGAGACGACCTCAGCTTTACTATTAAAACCAATAGCAACAACCTTTTTGAAATTACTGACGGAGGCGATATCAGTCTTGCCACAACCGAAAACTTGGATTATGAGACAGCAACAAGCCATACCCTATCCATCGATGTTACCGATGGCGAAGCAACATCCAATGCGGATGTAACCATAAACGTGATAGACGTAAACGAAAATCAGGCACCAACTTTTATGGCCCAAACCTTCAGCGCACAAGAAATTGTTACCGGTCAAGGTGGCTTGGTGGCAACTTTGGTAGCGAGTGACCCCGATAATGATGACATTACTTTTTCATGGGACCCGAACGATACGGTGACTACTTTCCAGCTTGATGAAACCTCTGGGGAAATCAGAACGGTAAACAATAGTCAAGGAAATCTTGATTTTGAGACCACGCCGCAATATGTGCTTTCCGTCATTGCAAGCGACGGGGAATTGACTACGCAAGCTGACATCACCATTAATGTAACGGACTTTAACGATAAGCCTGAGGCAAGCAATCAAACCTTCTCGGTTGCAGAAGATATTGACAATACTTTTTTGATTGGACAAATCGTAGCCACGGACCAAGACGGTGATGCCCTGACCTTTTCGGTGGACATCGACAATGATGTAAAGTTTGACCTTTCTTCAACAGGAGCGCTACGCTTGCGTCAAAATGCAAGTCTGGATTTTGAAACATCTACCTCGCATCAAATAAGTATTGATGTATCTGATGGTGCTGAAACCATAAGGGTAAACGTTACCGTGAATGTGACCGATGTAGTTGAAAATGTGGGCACTGTATCCACTCTTGCAGGGTCTACTCAAGGCAATACCGACGGAACTGGAACTGCAGCACAGTTTAATTCTCCAAGAGGTATTTATACCTTAAGTAATGGAGATGTTTATGTAGTAGACAATGCTAACAAAGCCATCAGGCGAATTACCTCTTCTGGTGCGGTAAGTACTGTGTTTACCGGTTTGCGTTTTGTTTCACCGCGTGATATCGTTGTCGACGCTTCAGATAATATCTATGTTTCGGATACGGGAGCTCATGTTATTTTTAAATTCGAACCCGGACCTACGATTTTTGGGTCCCCTACATACATTGAATCTGTGCTAGCGGGTCAACGAGGAACCTCTGGATACGTAGATGACACTGGTGCAGACGCTCGTCTAAATGCTCCAAGAGGCATGGACATTGATTCAAATGGCAATATTTACGTAGCTGATACTGGAAATAGTACTGTTCGCAGAATAACTCCATCTGGTGAAGTAACAACAATCGTTAGCAGCGGGCTATCAACTCCCGAGGATGTTGCACTCACTCCAGGAGGGTCTGTATATGTAAGTGATTCTGGTAATAACTCAGTAGGCGTAGTAAGGTCTAATGGAACGATTTCAAGAACCGCTGGCGGACTGAGTTCTCCCGCAGGGATAGTAATTAACAGCACTAATATTTTTGTAGTATCGAATACGACCAACAGAATACTCAAAATTGCTACTGCTAACCAAAACGCGGTAAGTGTTATTGCAGGAGTAGGATCTCTTGGTGATACTGACGGCCCTACCAATCAAGCGAGCTTCAGAAATCCGGTGGATATTGATGTGAACCAATCTGGCGACCTTATCATCACCGACACCAACAATCACCGAATCCGAAAAATCGTTCTTACCAATTAACAAATAATCCAACGAAAAGGGTCTATGGCACCTTTATAAACCCTAATTCATTCAATTACAATTTAAAATGAAAAACACCACATTAGTATTCGCGCTCTTGTTCACTTTTCTTGCAAAGACCTTAAGTGCGCAAGAAGTCATCAACCAAACTGAACAACTGAAAACGCTAAAAACAGGAAAATATATTGCCTTTGATGTAAAGCAAAACAAAAATGGAAACTATGATTATATAGATTTAAAAGGAGAACATGAATTGATGGAAATTCATGCTGAGCCAAACTTTTCAGAACATAAGTATTTTGAAATGAAGATTTATGGAGATGAGTATAATTTCATCCCAGATAACATGGCCTTTCCCATAACCTATGCCAAACTTTTTTATGAAGGCAACGATAAGCTAAAAAAGCAAGTAGGCTATGTCCCGCGTGAAATCCGCCCCGGCTCGACCAATCGAGTATGTATCGTGGATGGTGTGGTCTTTGATTTAAGCACGAGCTTTAAAGAAGATGACCCTGAAACCTATGTTCCCTATCGTTTATACATCCATGAAAGTTATGGGGAAGATTTCAATGAAGGGGATGGAAAAGACGGTGCCAAAAAGAAAAAGAAACTATCCCTCAAAGAGCGTATGGAGCAAGCCATGATGAAAAAAATGGCAAACAAGAATCCTGAATTAAAGGCGATTTACAATTCCATACAGAAGCTTCAAGCTGTCGATGCCGTCAATTTGGTACAAAACTACCTCACCAAGGCATTGGCAAAACAACAAGCCATTGAACCCAAATGGAAACAGAATGCCAATAACGCAAAAAGACTAGAACTTGTTGAAGAACGCAGGGAGTTGATGTTCGCTGCGATGAAAAAATACAATGAAGACCTCATGGATACCCCAGAATGGCGCCGTATACAGGAAAACAACGCCTATTGGGAAAAGCAAGCCAAAGAGAATGATGTAACCATAAAAAATGAAACCGGACGCGATATCTACTTATATGAATCTGGTTCAATGAACGGGAGTCGCATAAATTCTGGTAGCTCGGGGCGATTTAGTTGTAAAACCACCTACTACTATGCTTTTGACAGCAACTCAGGTTCAAGAGTTGGCAATGCTGGACCTCTTGCCTACTCCGCGAGTTCTTCTTGTGGTGGAACGGTCTCCATTAAATAACATGCAATGTTTGGTTGTTTTGGTTTAACGGAAAGACTCCAATCCATTTTTGGGGCCTTTCAATTCCAGCATCAAACAACTTCACTATAAATTAAAAAGCAAACCAAATGAAAACATATCTCTTTCTATTACTGCTCTGTTTTACAGGATACGGAATCGCCCAAGAAATTGACCCTGAAGAAATCAATGGTTCTTACATCGCAAAATTTGAGGAAAAAGGTGCTCTACGCCCTACACCGGAACGGAAAATTACGCTTGCGCTGAAAGACGACCAACCCATCCTTTCTGTAATTATGTGCATCGAATGTTTCCCAGCAACTTTTACCTACGATGAAGGCCTTAGCGAAGCATTTGGCAAAGCTGTGTTTAAAAACAGCCTCGGCATCTATATGATGGTTTACAATGAAAAGGGGTTCGCCGTAGTTATTCCAGATACGAATAATCCCAAAACCTTTTCTTTTGTGAATCTTTACACCCGAAGTAAAAAAGATTACGAAACAGTTACCAAAGCACAAATCTCAAAATACGCGGAAAGCCTTTTGGATATGATTTAATATCAGAATGGTCTCTGCTCAAAAGCTGAATAGAAGTAAGTTTTTACTGGACCGGTTTTTTAGACTCCATTTGCACCAAGGCATCCTCAGTAGTCTGAACCGGTAATTTACAAGCGCCCTCTATGCAGATATACACCAAGGTCTGCCCTTTATTGTACCTACCTTGCAGTAGTTCCAATTCACCCTCTTTTGGGGAAGCTACCATAATCGTATTGGGCAAATAGTTCTTTTGCAGGGATTGTGCTATAGCGCGATAGTTATCGCCAACAATAGCCACTTCGTAAAAGTCTAGGTTTTGGTACAATACACAGTGCAACCAATTGGCATAGCCTTGCGCACTTTCGGGGAAATCATTTTGTACGTTTTCTACCATTTGTCTGGCCATTGCACCATAGCCTTCATCTGGAAAAAGCTTGTGCAATCTTGTCAAATTCTTGGCCATGACCGAATTGGAAGCCGAAATCACATTGTCCTGGGTTTCCATACTCCTTCGAATCAAGGATTCATCTTGGTCGGAAGTATAGAAAAACATGTTTGATGTCTCATCCCAAAAATGTGCTTTGGTATGGGTCAATAGCCTTTTGGCTTGGGTCAGCCATTTTTTATCAAAAGTAACTTCGTAAAGATTTATAAAGGCTTCAATCAATAAGGCGTAATCCTCCAAAAACCCATTGATACTGCTTTCGCCATTGCTATGGGTTCGATAAAGCGAAAAGTCTTTTTTAATCATTTCCTGCTCTAGAAAAACGGCATTTTCAAGCGCAATTTTCAAGAATTCTTCATTTTCCAAATAACGGGATGCATCTACAAGACCATTAAGCATCAACCCATTCCATGAAGTTAAAATCTTATGGTCCAACCTGGGTTTACTCCGTTGGGAACGCTGTGATTTCAAAACTGCTAACGCTTGTTCAATTTTGGACTCTAAAGCTTCGGCTGTAATACCGTGTTTTTCTGCAACAGCCTTAGCCGTCTCCGTCTGAATAAGGACATACTTGTTCTCCTCCCAAAGACCATAGGAATTGACATTGAAGTACTCCTTAAAAATGGAAAAGTCGTCCCCCAGCACTTTCTCTAATTCCGAAGATTGCCAAACATAAAACGCTCCTTCTTCCAGCTCACCTGCCCCATTCATGCTATCAGCATCCAACGAGGAATAAAAACCGCCATTCTCATCTTGCAGTTCTTCCACCACAAAGGCAATGGTTTTTTCTACTACCCTTTTGTAAACAGGGTTTTTGGTAACGGCATAGGCTTTGGCATACAAGCTAACCAATTGGCCATTGTCGTAGAGCATTTTCTCAAAATGCGGCACATGCCACTTTTCATCTACTGAATATCTGGAAAAACCACCTCCCACGGGGTCAAAAACCCCACCACGAGCCATTCGGGTCAATGTGGTATCGACATATTTCATAACCTCTGTATCGGATGTAGCTGTGGCATAATGCAACAGAAAATCAAAATTGTTCGGCATCATGAATTTTGGAGCACCAGTATAACCTCCGTTTTCTAGGTCAAAATATTGGGACCACTCTCGTACCGACCCGTTCAACGCTTCCAATCCGAAAAAAATTTCGGGTTGGTTTTTTTCAATGAGGTTCACTGCGGTAATTCCTTTGGACAGATTAGCAGCATATTCTTCAACCCTTGGACGTTCTTCTTTAAAAAGCTTCAGGGATTGTTCCAAAGCCTTAAGCCAATCCTTTTTGGGAGAATAGGTCGTTCCCCAATACGGTTTCCCATCTGGTAGGGCGACAATATTCAAAGGCCATCCACCGCTTTGGGTCATTAACTGCAAAGCATCCATATAAATTTGGTCCACATCCGGTCGCTCTTCGCGGTCAATTTTGATATTGATAAAGTTGTCATTCATCATTTGAGCCACCTCCAAATCCTCAAAACATTCGTCTTCCATAACGTGGCACCAATGACATGAAGCATACCCAATGCTAATCAACAAAGGTTTATCTTCTTTTTGAGCACGCGCCAAAACCTCTGGACTCCATGCCTCCCAATTGACAGGATTGTGCGCATGTTGCAAAAGATAAGGGCTGGATTCATTTACCAGCGCATTGGTGTATTCATAGATAGGCTGGGTGCTTTTGCCCTTGCAACCCATGACCAACACAAGCAGCAGCAATAAGGGATTTCTAAAAAGATTCATCTGTGGCATATCACATACTAAAATAGCATATTCCTTGCGCTAAAAGGGCAGGATACCGTTTTGATTCGAAAATATACCATACAGGACCTTTACTACGTTGAGATAATATGGGAATACCCTATTGAAGGAGGTTGATGCGACATTTCTATTAGCTTTTACATCATACCCAATATGCTCCTGATATAGGATGAATTAATTTTGATAAAAAAATGGATATGAAACGGACAGGCTTGTTTTTTATATTGCTAACATTCATTTTTTCCTGTGGTTCCGACTCAGGAAGTATCACCATAGTTCCTACTGATGATGATACCGTGCAGGAAGACCCTCAAGATGACAACCCCGATGATACTAACGAAGGTCCAGCAAGTGAGTTCGATGATGGAATAATGCGGGGGCTATCCGCCATAGAAATTGTTTCGGAAATGAAAACAGGCTGGAACCTTGGAAACAGCTTAGATGTAGAAGGCCCTGACGAAACCTTCTGGGGCAATCCTGTAACGACCCGCGCCATGATAGATGAAGTTGCTGGACGCGGATTCAATACCCTTCGTGTTCCGGTAACCTGGCAATACCATCAAGGGGGTGCACCTGATTTTCTTGTGGAAGAAAGCTGGTTAGACCGGGTGGAAGAAGTAGTCAACTATGGAAGAGCCAATGGCATGTATGTTATCGTAAATGTACACCATGACGACCCATGGATTATTCCCACCTACGAAAAGGGCGATGAAGTAAAGGATAGGCTTTCCAAACTTTGGACGCAAATTGCGAACCGATTCAAAAACTACGGAGACTACCTCATTTTTGAGACCTTGAACGAGCCGCGTTACGAAGGTACAGCCGAAGAATGGACCGGTGGAACCGCAGAAGGAAGGGATATGGTAAATCAATATCATAAAACCAGTCTGGATGCCATTCGTGCCACAGGGGGAAACAACAGTACGCGTCAAATCATGATTTCAAGTTACGCTGCTAGCACTATTCCTTTTGTGATGGATGCTTTAATCATTCCCAATAACGATGTAAACACCATCATCTCCCTACACTCGTATTTTCCATTTCCGTTTACCCTTGAAGGAACGGATACCACTTGGGGCTCAGACCAAGACAAAGCGGATTTGGAAGCTGAAATGGACCGAATCAAGGCAAAGTTTGTGGATAATGGTAAAGCGGTAGTACTAGGCGAATGGGCCTCAGGC
>CALBPG010000127.1 GCA_937899065.1 uncultured Allomuricauda sp. | reverse complement strand
TGTACCGAACCCGATAGTCTTCCCCCTATTTGATTTGAGAGATAATTCAGCAAATCATAGGCTTTTCCTTCGGTCAAGGCGAGGTCATAAATACTTTTGAGTTGCTTCTCGTCTTCAGTCTGCCCTTGCGCGATCCATGCAAAAAGCAACAATACCCAGCCTAGTTTCTTCATGGTTTCTCTTTTTGAAGCTGTTCTTTGTACAACTCTAAGTTAGCCTTTATTTCGTCCTCCAGTTCAGGTTCCTCCACATCTTTGTATTTATTTAACTCCTGTAAAAGAATGGACGCCACAATGACGCGAGCTGCCTTTTTATCATCTGCAGGAATGGTATACCAAGGCGCGTGCGATTTTGAGGTTTGGTTTATTGCCTCTTCATAACACTCTTGATATCGGTCCCAAAGGGCACGTTCCTTCAAATCTCCAGGAGAAAACTTCCAGTTCTTTTCTTTTAAGGCCAGTCTTCTTAACAGTCTTTTCCGTTGCTCTTCTTTAGACAGATGTAAAAAGAACTTAAAAATGAGGGTTCCGTTTTCATGGAGGTGGCGCTCGAAATCTTGAATTTGACGGTATCTTTTTTCCCAAAACGTGTCATCGATGTCAGAAACACTATTGACATCTGGAAGGTTTTCAGAAAGGATGTACTGGGGATGCACTTTGGTTACCAAAACATTTTCATAATGGGTTCTGTTGAATACACTGAATTTCCCTCGTGAAGGAAGTGCCAAATAATGCCGCCATAAATAGTCATGCCCCAGCTCTGTCTTTGTAGGGACTTTGAAGCTATGCACCACTACCCCTCTTACATTGAAGTCTTTGAATACTTCGCGTATCAGACTGTCTTTTCCAGCGGTATCCATTCCCTGTAAACAGACCAATACACCGTATTTGCTGTGGGCGTAAAGGGTATCTTGAAACTTACCCAGTTTTCTACGTATCTTTTTTAAGGAATCCTTGAGCTCATCTTCATCAGCGCCCAAATCGTCAAAAGTGGGCGTTTCGGAGAGCTTGATTGAGGATTGAACTTTATAGTTAGCGCTGTCAATTGATTTCATCTAAGGAATATAGCACTTTTTAGGCAAGTACATTTGTGCATTCAAGCGGTAAGAACGCATTTTCTGGTGCTCAACAGTTTTTGCTGTTTTTCATCGATAATATTATTGAAGGGCCAATAGACAGAGTATCTTGTGCATGGTACAACCTCGCTAAGTCCCAAATCAAGCGTAGTGAAATTAAAGCAAATCATCTGGCTAATGATGTGCCTCACAGGAATTGTGGGTACGCTTTTGTTGTCTTCATTCACTGGAGTTAACGCTTGTCAATACGCCAATTCCAATCTTCAATACATTAAAACGCAAACTAAAGAAGCCTTGGCTACATCTGATTTTGAAAAATCACGATACCATACCTTCAAAGCCATTAATGGAATAGAAAAAACACGCGAAAATTTTAAGGCTTGCGGTTGTGAAAAAGCGATTGAAGGCTTAGAGCAAATGATGACTTCCTTAAAGTCGGCGACAAAATCGAAGTCTAAATCCTCGGTAAATTATAACTTGGAAGAGGCCCTAATGCACTCCAAATGGGTGTTTGAGGAATTGGCCCTTCATGAATCGGAATCATATACGGATTATGGGGATGACTTATTGGTGCTCAATACCAAAGACGCGCTAGATGCGCAAGGTGGCGTTTTACTTCCTGAAAGCAAACTTTTGGAAAAACGCATACATGATGGGTTGAAAGCCTATGAAAAGTCTACCAAAAAAGTGGTGGAAACGGTTGACTGTAAAGAGGCCAGAGCATTTCTTCAGAAGACTTACGACCATACCCAAAAGCAATTGTTAAATCCAGATTTGACGCGACCCAAAAAAATCTATCACCAGCGGGTATTGAACATCACCGAATCGGCTTTGAAACAACTCGATTCGTGTAAGTAAGCCTATTTACTCGCGAACAATTTCACATCTTCTTCTGATACTTCCTTACCTCCCAAAATTATCAAACGTTCTACTACATTTCTCAACTCACGCACATTGCCCGTCCAGTCGTAGCCTTTTAAAAGGGTTATAGCCTTTGCCGCAAACGTTTTTGTTGGAGCGCCTTGCTCTTCCCCAATTTTCTTGGCAAAATGTTCAATAAGCGTTGGAATGTCATCCCTGCGGTCGTTCAATGCAGGAACTTTTATCAAAATAACGGCGAGGCGATGGTACAAATCCTCTCTGAAACGTCCTTCTGCAATTTCCTTTTTCAAATCCTTGTTGGTCGCTGCCAATACGCGAACATCGACCTTGATATCCTTGTCAGTACCTACTCTTGAAATCTTATTTTCTTGGAGTGCTCGAAGTACTTTGGCTTGGGCGGAAAGGCTCATATCTCCAATTTCATCCAAAAAAAGTGTGCCTTTGTTCGCTGCTTCGAATTTTCCTGCGCGATCTTTCACGGCAGAAGTAAACGCTCCCTTAACATGACCAAACAGTTCACTTTCAATTAATTCTGATGGGATTGCTGCACAATTCACTTCAATGAATGCCGCAGAGGAACGTGCACTTTTTTCATGTAGCCAGTGCGCGACAAGTTCTTTTCCGGTTCCATTGGGGCCCGTAATCAAAACCCTTGCATCAGTTGGTGCCACTTTTTCAATCATGTCCTTGATGATACCAATCTCCTTGCTGTCTCCAATCATCTCATAGTTCTTGGAGACCTTTTTCTTCAGGATTTTATTCTCAACAACCAGTTCTTTACGGTCCAAGGCGTTCCGTACGGTGGTTAACAAACGATTTAAATCTGGTGGCTTTGAAATGTAGTCGAAGGCACCCAACCGCATGGTATTGACTGCTGTGTCCAAATCCCCATGCCCAGAAATCATGATGAAGGGAATCTCGGGCTTAAGTTGCCGCGCTGCTTCCAACACCTCAACTCCATCCATCTTTGGCATTTTGATATCGCATAAAACCAAATCAAAATCCTCTTTCTTCAAGACTTCCAATCCTTTTAATCCATCCTCTGCTTCAAAAACTTTGTATGCATCGTTTTCCTCGCTCAATATTTTCGTCAACACCCTTCGGATGGCAGATTCATCTTCTATGACCAATATTCTAGACATGTCTAATTTTTTAGAAAATTCCTATTTTGAAACCTGTTCGAATATAAAGGTTCCATTCATCATTCAACAAGAAGACATCTTGTCGTTGATTGTCTCTCAACTTACCTTCCTGTTCAAAAGACCTGCCAAACAGGGCAAAAAGTGCCATTCTTTTTGAAATATTGTATTGATAGCCCAGTGCACCTACCAAAGCAGACAACGAAATTTTGGAACCAATCTGATTGTCCGGAAGCAAAATATCATTTTGTACGTTGATAAAATATCCGTCCAACAGCAAGGTCGTTTCAAAGGTATGCTTGGAACTGGCATGATACTTAAAGTTTGACCGCGGAATACCCAAAGTATAAGACCATTTTGGGTGGAATCGTTTGTAATAGCTTACCACGGGAAGTGGAATAGGCAAACCGGTAGTACTGTTGTATGAAAGCCCCAAAACAATCCGATAGGGTTTATCAGCCGTTTTGTTTTCTTTCCAAAAGGTTGCCGTGGCATTGATGAAAAAATCTTCTGTTTGAACACCTTCGATAAAATTGGACGCCAACCTTGGTGTCAAAAGCGCAATGAAATTCCAATTCTCGTTCCATTTGGTGATGTAGCCCAAGTTCAAATCCACCACGTGAAATCGGATGAGTTCACTTCGATCAAATGGAAATTCCCTAGAATAGCCGACATCAAACCGATTGTATTCCAATCCAGTGACGAGATAATCCTTTTTTTCGTTCAACTTGAAGGGCAGATTGAACAATATTCGATACCGTTGCGTCTTGATACCAGTATCATTTTCGGGAATGTTCAGGTAGTCAAATCGAAAGATATCTGTGCTTTGCGCTGCCGCCTGAAAAGTCCCTAATAAAAGGGTTAAAAACAGGGCAGCCATAAATGAGGGTTTCGTATGCAAGGCTCAACTGTCTTTTGGGGTTGTATCTTGAATGATATGCACATCGCGCTGTGGAAATGGAATAACCACACCACTTTCTTTGAACTTTCGATGAATCCTAAACCGGATATCGCTTTTTATCCTAGGGTCTGAAAAACTGTCGTTGATAAAAAAATGAACTGAAAAAATAAGGGCCGAATCACCAAAATCATTAAAAAGAACAAAGGGCTTTGGATTTTTCAACACCTGTTTTTGCTCTGATGCACTTTCTTCCAAAAGTTGGGCCACGAGGTCGACATCACTTCCGTATGCCACCCCAACTGATACGTTTTCTCGCGTAGTGCGATGATTCTGGGTATAGTTGAAAACAATATCACTGATAAACTTGTGGTTTGGGATGACGATAACCTTATCATCTCTGGTTATTGCTCGGGTCGTTCTCAGTTTGATTTCAAAAACCTTACCTACTTTTTCATCAACCTCAACGATGTCTCCAACTTGTAGGGATTTGTCAATAATGATAAAGATACCTCCCAAAATATCCGAGAAGAACTCTTGCAGCGCCAAACCAAGTCCTACAAAAAGCGCTGCAGAAGCGGTAATAATCAAGGTAATATTAATACCTGCAGCACTTAGGGTCACCAACAAAACGATGACATAAATGACATAGTGAATGAACTTAAAGATGCTGGTGAACTTCAGTTTATCCTCGCGTTCCATTTTACGGGTAATCAAATGCCTTACCCACTTCAGTACAACCTTGGTGATGATAATGGAAAATGTAAGTAGAAGAAGCAACCCAATGGTCAAGTGGATGGACTTTTCACCTTCGCCAAGGTGAATCCCCCAATTCAGGAATTCCTTCACTGAACCCCAAACATCATTGGTAATGATTTCCTTTAAATCCTCAGCGCCCTCCTGCATGTAATATTAATATTTCAACCATTTATAAAGTTCTCGATAGGTAGGTTTTTTGCCATACATTAAAATGCCTACCCTGTAGATTTTGGACGCTAACCAAACAATGGCCAAAAACGTCATTATCAGCAAAATTAAGGATAAAAGCAATTGCCAAACGGGTACTCCACCCTCACCTATACCACCAGGAAGGCGCATCAACATCACAATGGGCGAGGTTAAGGGGAACAAGGAAAAACCTACGGCGATGGGACCATGTGGATTCCCAAATACCGAAAAGAAGCCGATATAAATACCCAACATCAATGGTAAAATAATTGGAAATATAAACTGCTGAGTGTCCGTTTCATTGTCGACGGCAGCGCCGATGGCAGCATAAATTGAGCTATAAATAAGGTAGCCTAAAACAAAATAAACGATAAATGAAAGCAGTAGGAGTGCCCAAGGAATTTGCAAAGCCTCTTGGGCATAGGCTATAAAATTCTCATCCAAATCTGTGGGTAGTTGCGCCATCTCGGCCCCAGTCATTTCAGGCGATACATAAAGTGCTTCTGGGTTGATTCCCAAGAGTAGTACACAAATAAAAAGAAGTACTCCAGAGGAAATCATCCATATGGCAAACTGGGTAATCCCCGCGAGAGAGGTTCCAATGATTTTTCCCAGCATCAGATAAAAGGGTTTTACGGAGGAAATGATAACCTCTATTATCCTACTGGTTTTTTCTTCTATCACACTGCGCATCACAAAGCCACCATAAATGATAATGAACATCATGATGGCATACCCAAAGGCGCCACCGATAAAGGCTTTCATCTCATTGACTCCTTTAAGATTCACACCGCCATCAAAAGAGGCCAATTTTAGGTTGAATTCCTTTTCAATCTTTTGAAAGGTGGTGTTACTCACCCCCAAATTTTCCATCCGCTGTTCGCGGAGTACACCTTGGATAATGGATTCCATTGCAGCCGTGGTGCCTGTGCTGGGATTGTCTTCGGAATAAAAGAACATGTTTTGGGCTACAAGGTCCACATTCGCGGCATTAGGAATAAATAAAAGTCCATCGTATTGCAATGCCTTTACCGAATCTTGGGCAGCTTCTAAATCAATATCCTCAAAATGCACATACGAAATCGCCTTGCCGGGTTGGAATTTATCTTGAAAGAATGCGCTTTGGTCCAACACGGCGATAATTTTACTCTCGCTATCATTGATTTTGGTCAGATAGGCAATCAAGATTATCATCCCCACAATCAGCAAAGGGCTGAGGATGGTCATGATAATGAAAGACTTGTTGCGCACTTTGGCCAAATACTCCCGCCAAATAATCAATCTGAGTTTATCCATGCTGCTCCCTTTCGTTAACAGTTTGGATAAAAATCTCGTTCACCGTTGGTACCACTTCTTCAAATCGGTATACAGTTCCCAAATCAGAAAGCAAGTGCAACACTTCTCGCGTCTCATCACAAGGCAATTGCAGGGTTAGGTGTTGAATTTCTTCTTTCGCATCATATTCATTGTGTACTATGGCAATATCCTTTTCCAAAATTTTAGCAGTGTCCAAATCTTGGTTGGATTTCAAATCCACGGTGAACCTGTTTTTCCGATAGGCTTTTTTGATATCAGACAATTTCCCATCCAGGATTTTTTCCGATTTATGAATCAATGCAATATGTTCACAGAGTTCTTCCACCGACTCCATACGGTGGGTTGAAAAGATAATGGAGGTGCCGTTTTCTTTCAAACGAAGAATCTCGTTTTTGATAAGATTAGCGTTTATGGGGTCAAAGCCGCTGAAGGGTTCATCAAAAATCAGCAATTCAGGTTCATGAAGCACGGTTACGATAAACTGTACCTTTTGGGCCATCCCTTTGGAAAGCTCTTGGATTTTCTTGTTCCACCAGGGGCCAATCTCGAAACGGTCGAACCACTCTTTCAAGCGTTTTTTGGCTTCTATTTTCGGTACCCCTTTTAGTTGAGATAAGTACAGCGCTTGCTCTCCAACCTTCATGCTTTTATATAGCCCGCGTTCTTCAGGAAGATAGCCTATTCGAGCTACATCTTTGGGATGCAACGGTTTACCCTTAAAAAGAATCTGCCCCTCATCCGGAAAGGTAATTTGGTTGATAATACGGATGAAAGTGGTCTTGCCAGCGCCATTGGGCCCTAAAAGTCCATAGATGCTATTTTCGGGAATCTCGAGGGAAACATCACTTAGTGCCTTGTGTTTGCCGTAGAATTTGGAAACCGTATCGGCCACCAGCATGTTTTGCATTCGGTTGATTTTTTCAAAGATATAGAGTTTGCAAAAATTGCAACTAGCCTAAAAACAAAACCCACCCTCAAAATGAATCAAGGATGGGAAAAAAATTGCTATGAAAAAGAAAATTAGATATTGGTTTCCCAACATCAGTTTCAAATATACGGTTTTTATCGAAACCTAAAAGTTTAATTTGTTAAGAGAACATATCTTTAACCTTTTCGAAGAAAGATTTATCAGATTTTTGAGGTTTTGGCTCAAAATTCTCATCATTCTGCATACGCTGAAAAAACTCCTTTTGTTCTTTATTCAAAACCTTCGGCGTCCATACGTTTACGTGTACCAACAAATCACCACTACCATATCCGTTTAAACTGGAAATTCCTTTTCCTCGTAATCTCAATATTTTACCGGATTGAATGCCCGATTCGAGTTTGATACGCACTTTTCCACCAATAGCATCAATCTCTTTGGAACTTCCCAATACCGCTTCCGAAAAGCTGATATATAAATCATAATGGAGGTTATCTCCTTCTCGCTTAAGCGTATCGTGTTCCTCGGTTTCTATGGCTACCAGTAAATCTCCTGGAATTCCGTTACCTGGCGCGCCGTTCCCTTTGCCTGTAACCTTTAGCTGCATGCCTTCTTCTACCCCAGGCGGAATTTTGATGGAAACAGTTTCTTCTGATGCCACCATACCTTGTGCATCGGCACCACTAGGACGTTTGTCAATTACTTCTCCCACGCCACCGCAGGTAGTACAAGTGGTAGCGGTTTGCATACGGCCTAAAATCGTGTTTGCGATTTTAGTTATCTGACCGGTTCCGTTACAAGTAGGACACGTTTTATAGGTAACCCCATCGGCTTGCATTTTTCTGCGAACCTTGACTTTTTTCTCAACCCCTTGGGCCACTTCATCCAAGGTAAGTTTTACACGGATTCTGAGATTGCTCCCTTTCACTCTGCGTTGACCACCACCAAATCCGCCAAATCCACTGAACCCTCCGCCAAAGGCGCTACCAAAAATATCACCAAATTGACTGAAGATATCCTCCATGTTCATGCCGCCGCCGCCAAAACCAGCACCACCTTCAAAGGCAGCGTGGCCAAATTGGTCATACTTGGCTTTTTTATCCGGGTCGCTTAACACTTCATAGGCCTCAGCTGCTTTTTTAAACATCTCTTCCGCCTCGGTATCCCCTGGATTTTTATCAGGATGGAATTCAATCGCTTTCTTTCGGTATGCCTTTTTGATTTCGGCCGCCGATGCACTTTTGGAAATTCCCAGTACCTCGTAATAATCTTGTTTCATACACTTGCTTAATTACCCACTACAACTTTTGGGTGACGTATGATGCGTTCTCCCAACTTGAAGCCTTTTTCAATGACATCTATAATCTTCCCCTTCATTTTCTTATCAGGAGCGGGAATTTGCGTAATGGCGTCATGTACTTCAGCATCAAACGTATCGCCAGCCGCAACCTCAATTTGTTCGAGGCCCTTTGATTTCAGGGTTTCGCGAAGTTTTGCATCAATCAACTTCACGCCTTTGAACATTTCGGCATCCTCTGACTTTGACAACTCTTTTAAAGCCCTATCAAAATCATCCAATACAGGCAAAAGAGCTGTAATTACTTCTTGACCTGCAGTTTTATAAAGCTCAAAACGTTCTTTGCTTGTTCTTTTTTTGAAATTTTCAAACTCCGCAAAAAGTCGTAGAAACTTATCCTTTTCCTTCGCCAACTCCTCTTGAAGTACCTCTTCTTGGCTTGGTTGCTCAACTTCTTGGGTGGCCTCCGTTTCTTGTTCTTGATTTTCGGTTAACTCCTCGTTGAGTTCTTCTACCTTATCGTTTTTGCTCATTGCTTGTTTTTAACACTTGTCGGTTTAGCAACGGCAAAAGTACTGCCATTTGGAAGAAAATGTCAAAATGTCATCGGAAAACATAAAAAAATCCGCCAAAAGCGGATGTTACTTTTTCAGAAAGAAGGAATCTAAACGTATTCCTTATTTATTCTGGACATTTCAGCAGAATTCAATGCCACTTTCGGATAGTATAAAGCCTCTAAAGCACAGTCTAAATTACTGTATTCAAAAACAAAACCTTCATCTTCTATCTTTTTACTGCTGACCCTTTGACTTGCCAACACTATGTAAGCCATTTCACCGAGAAACAACTTCAGTGCAGCAGCAGGGACGTTCGGCAGTAACAGTGGTTTTTTCAGCGATTTTGCTATCGTCTTCGTCATTTTCGAGTTGGTAACCGGATTCGGCGCCACTCCATTATAGATTCCGGAAAGTTGATTTTTCAGGGTAAAAACAAACATTCTCGCCAAGTCGTCGATATGAACCCAAGATTGCCATTGCTCTCCACTTCCTATGGGCGCTCCAGCGTAATTTCGGATGGGAGCGTCCATTTTGGGGAGTGCTCCACCTTCGGTAGATAATACAATTCCAATTCGGATTAAAGCCACTGGAAAAGAAAAAGTGGAGAAATCCTTGGCCGCTTTTTCCCAAACTTCAACTACTTCTCCAAGGAAGCTATCATCTATTCCAGAATGGGACTCCTCATAGTAATCAGTTAACGAACTTGGATATATACCAATCGCTGAAGCCGAAACGAAGGACTCGATTTGTGTATTCTTAATTTGTTCCAGTCCCTTTCGAAGGGTATTCAAACTATCAACACGGCTCGCCAAGACCGCCTTTTTGTGGGCAGAAGTCCATTTTTTGGCAATACTTGCACCGGCCAAATTGATAATTCCATTGACCCCGATAAAACAATCCAAATCAATTTCACCTTTCGCAGGGTTCCATAGATAACCTTGGTAATCTTCTTCCTTGCGAATTTGATTTTTTCGCGTGGTAAGATAGTTTACCTGAATGCCTTCCTCGTGCAGCGCAGAAACAATTGCCTGCCCTACGAGTCCGGTCGCTCCTGTTATCAATACCTTCATCTAATGGATTTTGAACAAAAATAGTTGTTTAAACTGCTGTTTTTGAGGCATTAAATAAGGTTTAACACAACTGTTTAAACATTAGCTTAATTTATGATAAAGCACGATATGGCTATTAACAAAATCTTTGAAACTACTCTTTTTTCGTTGCACGCAGCATTTCACGTTTTCCCGGCGGACCCGGTAGTCTTTCCACAACAAAACCTACTTCTTGTAAGGCCCTGCGAACACTGCCTTTTGCGGAATAGGTCACCAATATACCGTTGGGCTTCAACGCGCGAAACATTTTTTCAAAAAGTGCAGCCGTCCAAAGTTCAGGCTGCACCCGAGCACCGAATGCATCGAAATAGACAAGGTTGAACAAACTAGACTGATTTACCTCAAAAAAATCCTTTTGGCACTTCTCAAGACTAAAATTTGGGGTCAACTGATGGGTATTCTCCCAAGAAACCTCGTGCATTTTGCGATACATTGCTTCAGACCCCGACCATTTCAGCATTTTGGGATACTCCAATTGAAAGGCTTCATCGAGGCTTACAGGATACCGTTCGATACCAACATATTCTACCGATACGTCACGCTTTTCTGCTTCATGCATGGTAATCAAGGCATTGAGCCCTGTGCCAAAACCCATTTCAAGAATGCGTACCTGGTGTTCCTTCTCTTCAACTTGCCAAAAACCACTTTTGATGAATACATGATACGCTTCTTGCACCGCTCCATGAATGGAATGGTATTGCTCATTCCAATCCTCAATTTGAATGGTTTTTGAGCCGTCTGCCGTTACGATAATCTTTCGTTTCATTAATTTTTGAAGACGCGCAATTGGTTATTTTGTTTTCCTAGGTTTGATTCGCTGCACAAATTTCTGGAAAAATGTTAAAACCAAGCAGGATTGGGAATTGCGCTTAATTTCTGGTAAATCTATTTTAAATTTAAGGATAGTAAGGGATTCAGGTTTTGGTATTTCTTACCTTTATCCGATAATTTTTGAGGTATGGAATTAGTTTCGCAAAAGGTTTCGGTTCAAAAGGCCGATTCTTCTAAAATTGGACAGGTCGACTTCGACAATTTGGCCTTTGGAGATATCTTCACGGATCACATGTTGGTTTGTGATTATAAAAATGGTGCATGGCAAACCCCAGAGATTGTTCCTTATCAAAACTTGGAGATTGCGCCCTCCGCTAGAGTATTCCATTACGGACAAGCCATTTTTGAAGGTATGAAGGCCTACAAAGATGATAATGGTGGTATTTGGTTGTTCCGTCCTGAAGAAAACTTTAAACGCTTTAATGTGTCCTCATCACGGATGGCCATGCCCGAAGTGCCGGAGCACGTCTTTTTTGAAGGATTGAAAACACTTTTGAAATTGGAATCCGACTGGATAAAACCAGGAATAGGCAATTCCTTATATATAAGACCCTTTGCCATTGCCTCGCATGCTGGCATTATCGCCTCTCCTGCGGACGAATACAAATTCATGGTGATTTGTTCACCAGCGCAAGCCTATTATGGTGGTGAGGTTCGTGTGAAAATTGCGGAAAAGTTCAGTCGTGCGGCGAATGGTGGTTTTGGATATGCCAAAGCTGCAGGAAACTATGCCGGACAGTTTTATCCAACCAATTTGGCCAAAGAAGAAGGATTCCAACAAATTGTTTGGACCGACGCCAATACGCATGAATACATTGAGGAAGCGGGAACCATGAACATTTTTATCCGTTTCAACGATACCCTAGTTACTTGTCCCATCAGTGACCGAATTTTGGATGGGGTTACGCGAAAAAGTGTAATTACCTTGGCAGAGCATTTAGGAATCAAGGTAGAAATTCGACCGATTAAGGTTCAGGAATTGGTGGATGGTGCCCAAGACGGTTCACTGAAGGAGATTTTCGGAAGTGGAACCGCAGCCGTCATAAGTCCAGTTTCAGGCTTTGGCTATAAAGAAAAGCGCTACGAGCTACAGACTCAAGAGGATTCCTATGCCACTCGCTTAAAAGGTATGTTGACCGGAATTCAATACAATACGGTTGAAGATTCCTTTGGATGGCGTTATTCCGTTTAGTGCGCTAAAAATTATTCTTTCAGAACTTTTTCGATGTCCGGCTTGAAGTAGTTGGGACCCTTCATCACTTTACCATCTTCACGGTAAATGGGCTTGCCGTCTTCGCCTAGTTTGCTCATGTTGCTTTTTTGGATTTCTTCAAAAACGGCTTCAATCTTATCTTGCATTCCGTGCTCTAGAATGGTACCGCAAAGGATGTACAGCATGTCTCCCAAGGCATCAGCAACCTCAACCAAGTCTCCACTGCTAGCGGCTTCCAAATACTCTTGATTCTCTTCTTCCATCAACGAAAAGCGCAGTTGGTTTTTTGCTTTGCCCAGGTCTGCGGTAGGTTTTTGAAGGATTCCAAGTCCGAAAGCATTATGAAAGGCTTCAACGGCCGCTATCTTTTTTTTCATTACGATTGGTTTGCATTAATTTTGCCAAAAGTAGACATATATGTTCAGCTCTGGACAACTGATTTTTGCCATCCTGTTTGTTTTGGTTTTTGTTACGGTGATGGTTTTTACCTATTCAAAAGACAAAAAACTCCACAAAAAAAATTATCAAGGCGTAAAATGGGTATTGCTCTCTTTTGCGTTTTTTGTGATTTTTCTTTTTCTGATTAAGTATTTTTTGAAAAATTAACATTTAGATTAAGTTCCCTACAAAAATTCTGGATTTCACAACTAAAATCAGGCTTTAAATCGTATACATTAGGAAAACACGTACTTTTGTATCAGAATCCTAACGAATGATAATTTTCCTAGGCATACTCGGAGCATTACTTTTCATCAATGGTATTTTACTGGTTTTCAGTGTAAACGGAGCCAAAGAATCATTGCTGAAGCCAGTTAATCGCTTTACGGAAACCAAAGTCACCAAGCTGTTGCCCTCTGAAAACAGCAGTTCTAAGCTAAAGAAAGCGGTTTAGCATGTACCTTTAGGGCATGAAGCAAGCTTTACTGGTTTTTTTAGGTGGCGGATTGGGCAGCATGCTTCGTTATCTTATCTCCAAAGTTTTACGATTTCATTTTCCGGATGTGTATGCAGGCACCTTATTGGTCAACTTGGTTGGGAGTCTTATTTTAGGTTTCTTATGGGGGATGGCTTTGAAGAATCGATTGGTTTCTGAAAACCAACTTTTGTTTTTCGCCACTGGCCTATGTGGTGGCTTTACCACCTTTTCTACTTTTGCCTTTGAACAACACGAACTTTTTAAGCAAGGACAAATGCTTCACTTGACCTTATACCTTGCTGCCACTCTGGTTTTTGGTGTTTTACTGGTCGCCCTTGGCTTTTGGTTGGGCAAATCACTCTCTTAGTTACAATTAGACAATTTTTATTAATTTTTGTTAATTACTGAACATTCTTCAGCAATACACTTCATTTTATTGAACAATTATCGATTCAAAAATCGAATTGTTAAGAAAAAGCCATCAAATCTTTAATAAAATCCTTTTTAAAATACGATACCCCAAAAAAAATGGGGGGCTTTTTTTCATTACCGTAAAAATAATCGCATATACCCTACCAACTTAATAGTCTTTATTGAATTCACATATATTTGACCCCATCAATTAACTACTGTAATATGAAAAAAATCGAGGCAATCATTAGAAAATCCAAGTTTCATGAGGTGACAAAAGCACTTCATGATATCGAGGTAAACTTCTTTAGTTATTGGGATGTAACCGGAGTAGGCAATGAAAAACAAGGTCATGTCTACCGGGGTATTTCCTATAGCACTACTGATATCCAAAGGAGGTATTTGGTAATCGTGGTTTCAGACAGCTTTCTTGAGCGCACTATTGAAACCTTGCTTAATTCTGCCGCTACGGGCAACGTAGGTGACGGTAAGATATTCGTTTCTGACGTGATAGAAGCCTATCGCATTAGAACCAAAGAAAGCGGTAGCGCTGGAATCAATTAATAGTAACTAACAAACTAACAAGACTTTAAAATCATGACTGAGGTACAACAAGAAACATTGGATCAGGCCGTAGCGGCCATCAATGGAGATATGGGAGCGCTTTGGATTACCCTAGCGGCAGTGCTGGTTTTCTTTATGCAAGCAGGCTTCACATTACTGGAGGTAGGTTTCACCCGAAGCAAAAACTCTGGTAACATTATTATGAAAAATATTATGGACTTATCCGTGGGCTCAATTATGTTCTGGGCAGTAGGATATGGTATCATGTATGGTAGCGATTTGGTATTAGGCGGCTTTTTTAGATCAAGCCCTGGTGACCAAGCCTACTTCTTTTTTAGTGCTGACGATTGGTACAACCTTTTCTTCCAAACGGTATTCTGCGCCACTGCGGCCACTATCGTTTCGGGTGCCATCGCCGGGAGAACCAAATTTTCAACCTATTTGATTTTCTCTGCGGTATTAACCACACTAATCTACCCAATTTCAGGAAGCTGGTATTGGCCTTTTGATGACGACGCATGGTTAAATACTGCTGGATTTGTTGATTTCGCTGGTTCATCAGTGGTTCATGCCGTTGGGGGTGCAGCCGCATTGGTTGCCGCCATTTTGGTAGGTCCCAGAATTGGAAAATACGTTGATGGACAAGCCAAGGTCATTCCAGGTCACAATATGGCTTTGGGTGCCCTAGGGGTTTTTATTCTTTGGTTAGGATGGTTCGGATTTAATGGAGGTTCTCAATTGGCTTGGGGTGGAGACGATACCATCGCCGCTGGTAGTGTAATCATCAACACGAACATTGCTGCAGCCATTGGAGCGATTGCTGCTCTGTTCCTTACTTGGATTCGCTACGGAAAAGCGGATATTTCCATGACGCTAAATGGCGCATTGGCCGGACTTGTAGGGATTACAGCAGGATGTGGTGCCGTAGATGCCTTTGGTGCATTTGCCATTGGATTGCTTTGCGGTATTATCGTAGTGTTTTCCATTGAACTTATTGACAAGAAGTTCAAAATTGACGACCCTGTCGGAGCTATTTCCGTGCATGGTGTGTGTGGATTCTTCGGAACTGTATTGGTAGGATTGTTCGCGCTTGACGGAGGACTTTTCTATGGAGGTGGTGCAAAACTACTTTGGGTACAAACCTATGGTTCGCTATCCTATATCCTTTGGGCAGCTTTAGCGTCTTTCATCGTTCTTTTCATCTTGAAAAAGACCATCGGTCTTCGTGTTTCAGAAAAAGAAGAATTAGAAGGATTGGATATTCACGAGCACGGAATGGAAGCTTATCCAGAGCATATCACTTCCCAAAGCTCATAAAAAAAGGAACGGAGCGTTTGGCAGAACGCTCCGTATGCAACCTTTTCATTTTACTAAAACTCAAACACCAGATTAACGGTCGCAAGTGACCAAAAAAATGACGATGATATGAAAACGATCACAATGACAAAATACATAAAAAAAATAGCTTTGGCATGCCTGTCACTAGCTACATTCAGTGCCTTTGCACAAGAAGAAGAGGAAACTAAAAAACCAGTTTCCATTAGTGGTAGCGTAGATGCGTACTACCGTACAAACCTTACCGCAACCGATCGTGCGTTGGGCGAAGGTGAAGACCTGTCCTTTATTGCTCCTGGCACCTCTTTTGCCAATGAAACTGGTTTTGCCTTAGGTATGGCCAACATCATTGCGGCTTACGAAGGGGAAAAAGTTGGAGCTGTTGCGGATGTAGTATTCGGACCTCGAGGAGATGATGCTACCGGAGGATTTAACTTGAACCAGTTGTACGCGTACTGGAATGTTTCGGACAAAACAACTTTGACCGCAGGACGTTTCAACACCTATTTAGGCTATGAAGTAATTGCTCCGGCAGCAAACTTCAACTACAGTACTTCTTATATGTTCTCTTACGGCCCTTTCTCCCACGTGGGTTTGAAAGCTGATTTTGCCCTTTCGGATGACTTTAGCCTGATGTTGGCTTTTATGAACTTGACGGATGAAAACAGCAACCTTACTGGAGAATATTCTGTAGGAGCACAATTGGGATATGCCGGTCAATTCTTGAACCTATATTATGACGGAGAAGCCAAACTCGGTTTCGAAATCGACTATACAGGTGGTTTTGACCTTTCCGAAGATTTTTACTTGGGTATCAATGCAGCGTATCAAGATAATGATGGACTTGGATTCTATGGTGTGGCCCTTTACCCACAGTACGCCACTTCAGAGAGTTTTACTCTTGGACTTCGTGGGGAATACTTCCAAGAAATGGAAGCTTACGGCGCCATCGGCACAGGTGTAGAAGATTCAAGTGTTTTTGCTGTAACTCTTACGGGAAGCTATACTGTGGAAAACCTTATCATCAAACCAGAAATTCGTTTGGACAGCGCTTCTGACGATGCCTTTTTGGATAACGATTTGGACCCCACTACAAGCTTAGCTTCATTCCTAGTAGCCGCAATTTATTCATTTTAGTGTTATAGGGTAACTCCGAAATTAGCCTTGTTCCCACAGGAATGGGGCTTTTTTTATTAGGGGTCAAACGCTTTTACTCCTGCCTCCACTTTAGTTCTCAAATTGTTTTGCCTCGGTACTAAAGGGCAGGAGTATTTTTTGTTATAGACGCAATAGGGATTGTAAGCCTTGTTGAAATCAATTAAAATGGTCGCGCCGTCAGGAATGGTTAAATCGATGTAGCGTCCACCACCATAGGTATCCAACCCATTGGTTTCGTCTGTAAATGGTAGAAAAAGATAATCCTCGTAACCCTCGTCATCCATCAAGTCCAGACTGTGATAAATCTCCAGTTGATGTGGTTTGCCATGTAACTCGAAGGAGGCGATACCGTACACAACCTCCCTACTTTTCTCATCTGTAGTAGACGGCATCAAAAAAGGTATAGCTTCAGGCGTTCGGGTGAAGTTTGCCAACACCTGATAACTTGTATCGGGAGCATAAAAATCCAATCCCGTAAAATTCTTTCGATACCGGTCAGGCAATGGGGAAGATTCCGGGTTTCGAAAAGAAGCATTCATTTCTTCCTGAAACCGAACAATCTCTTTAAGTTTTCCGGTCGCAGCCTCCAATTCGGTTCTGGCATCGTGATATTGCTTTTCCGGTTTACAGGAAAACAAAACCAACAACCCACACCAAAAGAAAATATGCCTCATTTCTAGGGACAAAGTTAGGTCAATTGCTTGGAATGGATAATTTCGTATTCTATGAGATATCCCTTTTTGAAAACGTTCTCCTTTGCGCTTATTTTGCTTGTATGCTGTCATTGCAAAAACCCAGAACCTGAAACTAGCACAAAAGAAGAGCCCCCCAGCCCAGCAAAAGAACTCCAACCAAATCGATACAACGTGGCCTTCTTGATTATGGATGGCGTTTACAATACCGAGTTCACGGCGCCCTACGACATTTTTCAGCATACGCAATACCGCGATAGCATCAAGGCCATGAATACGTTTACGGTGGCAAACACTCGCCATCCAGTTACTAGCTTTGAAGGGAGTAGATTCTTACCAGATTTTGATTACACCCAAGACTCCATTCCACCCATAGACATTTTTGTGGTTCCCAGTGCAGAACACCATTTGGATACGGATTTGGAGGACGAAGTTATGCTGTCCTTTGTAAAAAAGGTAGACCAAAACGCACTGTACATCACCTCACATTGCGATGGGGCCTTTGTTTTGGCTAAAGCGGGCCTTCTAGATTCAGTTGTATCGACCACATTTCCAAGTGATATCGAAAAATATCGAAAGATGTTTCCAAAGTTGGCCGTGAAAGACAGTGTGCTTTTTGTGCATGATGGCAAATACATTACTTCCGCTGGAGGTGCCAAGAGTTTTGAAGCAGCCCTTTATCTATGCGAAACTTTGTATGGAAAGCGAATAGCCGAATCGCTAGCAAAAGGTTTGGTTATCGATTGGGATATCGAAACCGTTCCACACTTGGTTATTCAGTAATCTGGTATCGAGCGGTTTTAAGGTACTTTTCCATTAGGGCATTGTACTTGGGGTCAATGCGCAACAAGGCTGTATGTTCCAGTTCGTCAAGTTGTTTGGTATCCTTGAACCCAAGTTTCAGCGCTTCTTCTACATAAAACAAAGCGGTTCCGAAATCCTCTTTTTTGCTGGCTAGCGAAATGATGTTGAGATAATAGTCAAAGTTATCGGGTTCTATGATGGTTTTTAGCATATACAAAAAGGCTAGAGCATCCGCATCGACCACTTTATCCAACATGACCAATTCAACAGTGTCCTCCGCAAGGGCGTTCACAAAACCTTTGAGGCGTTTCCCCATCTGCTTTTCAAAAACATTGCTTCCCGAAATGAACTTATTCAATTCGTCCATTTGGTAGTTCCACCAGCCCAAGTTGTTGAAATTGTGGGTTCGTACATCTTCATCCATATAAAACGCGTAGTCCTCCTTTAACAGTGTTTCTTTAAAGAAAGCGGCGTTTTCCAAACGACGCATGGATTTAAACAACCTATCCTTGCGAACATTTTTTTGAATCTCCCGAATGGAATCCAATAACCGAAATGGTGCATAGGTAGTCACCATCTCCCCCAAAAACTGTTCTGCCAAAAGGAGTTTGCGTTGACTTCGCAGTGCATTTACCTTTTGAATATCGGCAGTCTTGGCATTTTGTATGTAAATAGAATCCTTAGGTAAATCTCCCTTGGTCATGGCAGCAATTTTGAACAATTGCATTGCCTTGCTAAAATAGGGGTTCAAGCTATCCGCTTCTCCCTCCTCATATAACAGCACATGGTTTGGAAAACGCAATCTCCCCAAGGTCTTTTCAACACGAATCATATCGGGGTAATCGTGGTCGTTTTTACCAACGATACCGATAAAATGGAAGGGGTGTTTAATATCCAGTACTTCGGTGTTTGCCAAAGAAGCACCCACTGAGATGACGCCACTGATTTTTTTCAAGAAGATTGGAGTTAAGGTTGCATACCCAGCACCACTACCCATTCCAGCTGTGTAGACCCTTCTGTTATCTACAGGAAGTGCCGTAGAAATCAAGCCCAAAACCGTTCCCGTTTTTAACATGTTATTGGTCAACGAAAGACTATCATTGATATGGGTAGAAGCCAATATGTATCCTTCTTCTTCCGCTCCCGGAATGAATTGCTGCAGCGCGGTTTCCTCTTCTCCATCCAAATCCAGCAAAAGTACCAAAGGCCACTTCTTTTCTTTCGTAAAATCCTTGGGAAGATAGATGGAATAGCTACCGGGAATACTATCGTTGATGGGAAGTGGCGTATTGACGATTCCCTTAGTTAGCACCAATTGTTGGGCGGAGACCATTTGGAAAGTTCCCAACAATAAGAGAAGAATACTTTTTTTCATAGCAATGTAAACTCAAAAATCTCGCCAAACCGAAACTTCTACCAAAAACGTTTCTCACAATGGCCTTATGGGGGCATTGGACACCACATCGGACAACACGATATGGGTACGGCATTCGCCATATACAATCAACTCGTCTATGAATTTTTCCAGATGTTCTTGATCGCGCAAAACCACCTCCATAATTATGTTTTCGTTTCCAGTTATGCGATAGCAATTGATGACCTCATCAAAAGCAGATACTTTGGCCAAAAACGGTTTCAGTTTTCCCATGAAAGCCCGTAACATAATGATACCGCGAAGTTGATACCCCGCCTTGCGATTGGACAACCGTACCGTGTACCGTTCGATTACCCCCGTATCCTCCATCTTTTTAACCCTTTCGGCAACCGCTGGGGGTGTAAGGCCCACTTTTCTTCCAATATTAGCAAAGGATTCCCTTGCGTTATCCTGCAAACAGTTAATAATTTCCCAATTTGTCCTATCAATGTTCATAGAAAAGAAAAAAATCCAATAATCTTTTTATTCAAAAGAAATATCTCTTATTTACTTTATTATGTAAAGATACGGGTATTTTAGGTAAACGTAACTTTATGTCATCAATTGCTAAGAAAACATCCCGTTGCAGGAACAGCTCTCCATTTATCGTAAATCACTTGCCCTCAGAGATATGAGCGAAGCTATCGCACATTATTTTGAGTATCGCAAGGATGCTTTGGTGCTAAGTCGCTACCCTGGGTTGCGTGATGATGTGGTGCATTGTCTTGTTGCAGACGCAAGTCTGATTACCAAAGAAGTGGAAATGGCGGCTCGCAGTTCATCCTACTCCAAACGCATGAAGAGCCTCACCTTTATCAACGTCATGACGCGAAACATTCTTTCGTACTGTAACGGTTTGGAAAAAGACGGCGTAAAAGAAAAAGAGTACCTCAACCTCCTCCGTACGGAACTAAAAAGTTTTCGTAGGGCTTGCAAAAAGTGGCGCCGTTCTTTACAAAACGGTTTGGATTAAATCCTATTTACATATTTCGTCGGTACTGACCGCCAACTTCAAAAAGAGCATTGGTGATTTGCCCTAACGAACAGTACTTCACGACTTCCATTAATTTGTCGAATAAATTCTCATGCTCAACCGCAGCTTTTTGCAGAGATTTTAATGCTGTTTCTGCCTCCTCGGGATAGCAACCACGTAAAGCCTTCAATGTTCCAATTTGGTCTTCTTTTTCGGATTCGGTTGCACGTATCACTTCGGCCGGAAGAATAGTTGGCGAACCTTTGGAGCTCAAAAAGGTATTCACTCCTATAATAGGATAGGCACCTGTATGTTTCAACGTTTCATAATGCAAGCTCTCTTCCTGAATTTTGGAACGTTGGTACATGGTTTCCATCGCACCCAAAACTCCTCCACGTTCAGTAATTCGGTCAAACTCCAAAAGCACTGCTTCTTCAACAAGGTCGGTTAACTCTTCAATAATGAAAGAGCCCTGAAGGGGATTTTCATTTTTGGCTAGACCAAGTTCCTTATTAATTATGAGTTGTATGGCCATGGCACGACGTACAGATTCCTCCGTAGGTGTTGTGATGGCTTCGTCGTACGCATTGGTATGCAAAGAATTGCAATTGTCATAAATCGCATAGAGTGCTTGAAGCGTGGTACGGATGTCATTAAAATCAATTTCTTGGGCATGAAGACTTCTACCCGAAGTCTGTATATGGTACTTCAACATTTGTGCTCTTGGGTTAGCCCCATATTTTTCACGCATGGCTTTCGCCCAAATACGACGCGCCACTCTTCCAATTACGGCATACTCGGGGTCAACCCCATTTGAAAAGAAAAAGGACAAATTGGGTCCAAATTGATTGATATCCATGCCCCTACTCAAGTAGTATTCCACATAAGTGAAGCCATTGGACAAGGTGAAAGCCAATTGCGTTATTGGATTTGCTCCAGCCTCCGCAATGTGATAACCTGAGATGGATACCGAGTAAAAATTCCGTACGCTATTTTGAATGAAATACTCCTGTACATCACCCATTAGTCGCAGCGCAAACTCCGTAGAGAAAATACAGGTATTTTGAGCCTGATCTTCTTTGAGAATGTCCGCTTGTACTGTACCTCGAACCTGCGCCAGTGTTTTTTTCTTGATATCTTGATATACTTTGACCGGAAGCACTTTGTCTCCAGAAACTCCAAGTAAGAGCAGGCCTAGACCATTGTGGCCCTCAGGTATTTCTCCATGGTACCGAGGTCTTTCGCTCTTTCTAGCCTTAAAGAAATCCTTCAGCTTTGCTTCAACGGTTTCTACCAAATCATTTTCATGGATGTACTTTTCACAGTTTTGGTCGATGGCTGCATTGAGGAAAAAAGCCAGAAGCATAGGCGCAGGACCATTGATGGTCATACTAACCGAAGTCATCGGATCACTCAAATCGAATCCGGAATAGAGTTTTTTGGCATCGTCCAAGCAGCAGATGGAGACCCCTGCGTTTCCAATTTTACCATAAATATCCGGACGATAATCTGGGTCATTCCCATACAGTGTGACGGAATCAAACGCCGTGGACAAGCGTTTGGCTTCCATGTCTTTGCTTACGTAATGGAATCGCTTATTGGTTCGCTCAGGACCACCCTCACCCGCAAACATTCGAGTAGGGTCTTCCCCTTCCCTTTTAAAAGGATACAAGCCAGCAGTGAATGGAAATTCGCCAGGAACATTTTCTTGCAACACCCATTTTAAAATATCACCCCAACCGCGATAACTAGGCAAGACCACTTTGGGTATCTCAGAATGTGATAGGGATTCGGTATGGGTTTTTATTTGGAGTTCCTTATCCCGCACCTTGAAGGTATATAGGGCTTGTTTGTATCGTTCCACTTTAGACAACCATGAGTGGATAACCTCCCAATGATGAGGGTCCAAATCCATTTTAACTTGGTTGAATTCCTCAAGTAATTTTTTAGCAAGCTCGAGATGCTCCTGACGCTTTGGGTTTTCAAAAAACTTTGTTTCATCCAAACCGGCTGCAGTCAAAAAGCCATTCTTGGTAGTTTCTTGCCCTAAAACCGTACAAATACTCAAGTACAGACCATATAGTTTTTGAGCGGTTTGGGATTGTGATTCCGCCTTGACATCATACGCCCTGTTGCTTTCAGCGATTTCGGAAAGATATCGTGTTCTCGCAGGCGGAATAACGTATACTTTTTCAGACGCCCCTTCAGCTATAGCGAAATCCGACTTAAGTTCTTTTGCTCCATTTTTCACCATTACATCCAACACTGCACGGTACAACTGATTCATGCCAGGGTCATTGAACTGTGAAGCGATAGTTCCAAAAATAGGAAGGTCTTCATCAGCCGCATCCCATAGGTTGTGGTTGCGGACATATTGCTTTTTCACATCACGCAAAGCATCTTTCGCCCCACGCTTATCAAATTTGTTGATGGCGACCACATCCGCGAAATCGAGCATATCGATTTTTTCCAACTGTGTTGCCGCTCCAAACTCGGGCGTCATTACATAAAGGGATGCATCACTATGTTCCAGTATTTCGGTATCGGATTGGCCAATTCCAGAAGTTTCGAGAATAATCAAATCATACTCCGCAGCCTTAAGTACTTCCACTGCTTCGGCCACATGTTTGGATAGGGCAAGATTGGACTGTCGTGTAGCCAACGAACGCATAAAAACCCTAGGGTTATGAATGGCATTCATTCGAATTCTATCCCCCAATAAGGCTCCACCGGTTTTTCGTTTGGAAGGATCTACCGAAATAATCCCAATATGCTTTTCAGGAAAGTCTGCCAAAAACCTACGCACCAATTCGTCCACCACACTTGACTTTCCAGCGCCTCCGGTACCTGTAATTCC
>CALBPG010000126.1 GCA_937899065.1 uncultured Allomuricauda sp. | reverse complement strand
CACCTTGTTTGTAAAACTGCCCTTTAGCGCCCAAAACCTCCACAATGGTTCCCGAAACGTCCGCGTATAGCGGAAAGTTATCCATTGGTTTACCGCTTTTAAGCATCTCTTCAATCTGGGCGTCAGTAACCTTCCACAAGCCGAGGGTATTTCTTGCGGCGTCATATAGCTTCTGATGACTATCTCTATACGAAACGGAGGTCAAGAGTTTATCTTGAGCCAAATACAACTCGGGAGAATATACTTTTCCGATGGCCTGACCTTTTCTGACCTTTTTCCCTACGGTATTGGCATAAAATTCATCGATTCTACCATCATATAATATGGTTTGGACAGCATCTGTATTTTTATTCGTGGTGATTTTGCCTGAAAGGGGTATGCTAATTTCTTTTCCAGAAGATTCTCCTACGGTTAAGGTTTGAACATTTGCCAAGGCTATGGCTTGTTCCGTCATTTCAAAATGATTGGGCGAACCCTCATCATGGGAATGAGGCATAAAAACTAAATCCATACCACAAATGGGGCACGTTCCATTTTCCTCGCCATCAATTTCGGGGTGCATGGAGCAAGTCCACCGTCCTTCAACCGTTTCGATTTCAGGTTCTATTTCAGAATTGGAATCATCTCCACCAAACCAAAAATACCCCACACCTAGACTAATAAGTGCGGTCAAAACTATAGGTGCAAGTTGTTTGGCGTCAAACTTCATCCGTAGCAATCATTTTGTATTCAAAGTTAGCTCTTTGTCCCAACAATACAGCAAGGGCACGACAAACAGTGATATTAATGCCATAAACATCCCTCCCAAACAGGGTATGGCCATGGCTAGCATAATATTGCTACCCTTTCCAGTCGCTATCAGCAAGGGAATCAGCGCAAAAAGGGTAGTCGCCGTCGTCATCAGGCAGGGTCTTATCCGTTTGAGACCCGCGGCAATAACCTTTTCTCGAATTTCATTCTTATTGCTAGGGGTCACTTCTGAAAAGGCATTCTTAAGATAAGTTCCCATTACCACTCCATCATCTGTCGCGATTCCAAAAAGCGCAATAAAGCCCACCCAAACTGCAACACTTAAATAGACCTTATCGGCTTGAAAAAGGGTTTTGAAATCAAGACTTCCCCATTGGATATCCATAAACCAAGGTTGTCCATACAGCCAGAGCAAGATAAATCCTCCAGAAAAGGCTACAGCAACCGCAGAAAAGACCATTAAAGACAACTTTGTGGACTTGAATT
>CALBPG010000125.1 GCA_937899065.1 uncultured Allomuricauda sp. | reverse complement strand
TGCTTATTGCTTATTGCTTATTGCTTATTGCTTATTGCTTATTGCTTATTGCTTATTGCAAATTTTTCATTGAAAATGATTCCTTCAGTCATCCTTCCTTCGGAATAAACTAACCTACGACTTCACACCTTCGACCTTTTACCTTATAGTCCGAAACTTTAGTGAAGGACTAACCCTTAACCCCATAGTCCGAAGCTTCAGCCTTCGTAGCCGCGCTACTTCAGCGTAGCAGGCCAGTGAAAGACTAACCTTTAACCTAAAACATACCAGTTCTCGATACAATTTTCTTCGAAAACCACTCGAACTGACCTCCTAAGGTTAACTCGCAAACCTTTAAACTTTGACCTTCGACCCTTGACCTTATAGTCGAAAACCGTAGTGAAAGATTAATCCTCTAACCGACATCTGACATCTGAAAATTAAACCTTTCCGTACCTTAGTAGTCAAAAGGGCAAACGCATGCAACCCTTGATAGCCGACGAAACCTTGGTAGCGCAACTCACGCGCCCCGAATCGCGGGAAAAAGCCTTTGGCGTATTGGTCAATACGTACAAAGAACGCCTCTATTGGCATATTCGTAGGATTGTGCTCGACCACGACGATACCGATGACGTATTGCAGAATACCTTCATTAAAATCTATCGAAACATCGGAGGGTTCAAGGGGGATAGTAAACTGTATTCTTGGATGTACCGTATTGCCACCAATGAATCTTTGACCTTTTTAAAGCAAAGGTCCAAAAAAAGCGGTATTACGGATGAAGAACTCAAAACCCGTATGATAGAAAATTTAGAGGCAGATGTATATTTTGAAGGAGACGACATTCAGCTAAAGCTACAGCAAGCCTTGGCCACGTTGCCTGAAAAGCAAAAACTGGTATTCAATATGAAGTACTATCATGAAATGAAATACGACGAAATCTCCGAAGTCCTCGAAACATCGGTTGGGGCCTTAAAAGCCTCTTATCACTTAGCCGTAAAAAAATTGGAAGCCTATTTTAAAGAACATTAAACCATTGTAGAAAAATAAAGTCAAACCAACGTCATGGGGAAAAATAAAGGAGACGATTTCAAACTGCCGGAGGATTACTTCGCCAACTTCAACGCACGCTTGCAAGAGCGTATAAAAGCGGAAGGGGAAGACGAGACACTATCCTTTTTGCCCAAATCTGACGGGTTCAAGGCACCTGATGGCTACTTTGACCAACTTACGGAACAGCTAAAACAAAGGCTGGCTCCAAGGGAAACCAAGGTCATCAACCTGCGAACCTATCGAAAAGTGGCTTACAGTGTTGCTGCGGTAGCTGCCATTTTCATTTTGGTGTTTGTATTAAAAGCCCCTTCTGAAACCCCAATCGAATTTTCTGATTTGGCAAACGCCGAAATCGCTTCCTATTTTGAAGATACCCAATGGGATGTCACTACAGCGCAACTGGCTGAAATCATTCCCGTAGAAGAAGTAGAATTGGCCGATTTGGTAGAAACTGACCTAGAATCAGAGAACATTTTGGAATATTTGGACGAGAATATCGAGGATATTGATGAAATTGACCTGAATTTTGAAACGTATGAAGAATAAAGTACTCATCTTGCTCCTACTAGTTTGTCAAGGTACTGCCCTTTGGGCGCAACGGCCAGTGCGCGACCGCATCAAAACGTTAAAGGTAGCCTTTATTACCGAGCGCTTGGCTTTGACCTCCCAAGAAGCCCAAACCTTCTGGCCGGTATACAATGCACATGCCGAAGCGATGGAAACCATACGCAAAAAAGAACGCACGGAGCTCAAAAGCAAAATTCCCGTATTGCAAGACCTTTCTGCGCAGCAGTCCTCAAAATTGTTGGACCAATATGTGAGCATCCAAAAAGCGAAGCACGAAGCCGAGCTGGCCTACATGCAAGAACTCGAAAAGGTACTCTCACCCAAAAAAATACTGTTGTTGCTTCAAGCCGAAGAAGATTTCAAAAAACGGCTCTTACAACAATACCGCAAACGCAAAGCCGGTGGGTAATACAGTTAGCAGTAATCAGATATCAGATTTCAGACCTCACAAACAAACCAAGCTATGTCATGCTGAACTGGATTCAGCATCTTTTTACAACAGGGCAACCATAAAGATAGAACCTGAATCCGACCTGAACGGACAGGCAGGCAAGTTCAGGCTGACATTAATTTACATCCATACCCTTCGTGTAACCCGCCTGAACGAACGGACAGGTTCGTGTCAAAAAAAAGACCCTAGAACCAAGACATCAGATTTCAGACCTTAGACTTTGACCTTTGAAATCCAAATACGTTTAAAAAAGAACCTGGTTTTCCAGAAATCGCGAAGCATGGGGCGGAAGTGCGTTTCGCATAGCGAAAAAGAGCATGAAGCCCCAAATGCAAGCAGTTTGGGACGAAGGACCAAAATTTCCTGAAAACCAAAAGGATTTTTTGGTTCGTTTTGTATCCCTACAAAATGAACAGAATTTAAGATACAAGATTTCAGATATAAGATATCAGACTTTAGACCTTTGACTTCAAGTATACCTGAAAAAAACTCGGTTTTCCAGAAATCGCGAAGCATGGGGCGGAAGTGCGTTTCGCATAGCGAAAAAGAGCATGAAGCCCCAAATGCAAGCAGTTTGGGACGAAGGACCAAAATTTCCTGAAAACCAAAAGGATTTTTTGGTTCGTTTTGTATCCCTACAAAATGAACAGAACTTCAGACTTTGCAAATGAGATATTAGAAGCACGAAACAATAGCTTCAACCACTGAAGTACAGATACTGTTCACCGCTAATTGTTCATTGCTCGTTCCTCATTGTTCATTGAAAAAGATTCCTTCAGTCACTCCTTCGTCCGACGCCAAAGGCTCTGGCCGACGGCGGTCCTTCGGAATAAACCAACTTCTGATTTTTAGACCTTGTGACCTTTTACCTTTAACCCTTTACCTTATGCTCCTGAGCGTTTCAGCCTTCGTAGCCGAACACTGAGCGGAGTCGAAGTGCGGTGAAGAGGGCCAGCAAGGACCAACCCTTTACCTTATGCTCCGAAGCCAGTCACTGAGCGTACGCCATTGGCCGAAGCCTTTGGCGCAGGTAAAGTCGAAGTGCGGCGAAGAGAGCCAGCGAAGGACCAACTCTTTACCTTATGCTCCGAAGCCTTGGCGAAGGAGCACCCTTCATCCAACAGCTAACCACTGACTTTTGACTTTTGACCCTACAGTCCGAAGCTAGCTCTCTTGGCCGAGACACTTCGGCGAAGAGGGCCAGCGAAGGACTGCCTCAAATCCAGCATCCGTCAACTCAAACCCTACATTCATAAAACGGCGCCACAAAACTACTACCTATCAATATAGTTTTACGGCTGTTCATTAAAAGAAACAATGCGAAACCAAAAGAAAACAGTCTCGCAACCCATCAAACATCTATTAATATTTAAAGAGAAAGAAATGATCAATTTCAGAAAAACTGTATGGGCTACCATGATAGCCGTACCAACATTGTTCACGGCCTGTAGTGAACCCGAAGTATCGGACGAAGTCACCCAACTGCGACAAACCCAAGCTGACCTTTTGGCGCAACGGGTAGAAGCACAACGTTTGGAAAATGCCCTCCAAGAAATCGACAATGCCCGTGAACAACTTGACCTAGACATTAAAACGGCAGAAAGTGCTGCTCAATTCGCCCAGGCAGAAGCAGATTTGGAAATAGCCAATCTCAATTTGCAAACAGCCATAGACGCATTGGCAGATTATTTGTTCGCTGAAGGTTTGGAGGACGCCGCCAAACATTTGGAAAGTTATGGTAACGCACAAAGCGATGCCAATGGCGTGTTTGAGAGTATCATCGATAAGGAAGTCATGATTGCTGAAATGCAATTGGCAATTGATGCCGACAATCCAGAAGGTGAAGTCTCTATCTCATTTGAGCTGGCCGCCGAAATCATCCAACGTGATTTGGATGAGCTGAGAGCAATCCAAACTGCCCAAGAAGCAGCATTGGCAAGTCTTGAGGCTGTAGAGTCAGACCCTACAACAGCACAAGCAGAAATCAATACCCTTTCAGCTCAAGTTCAAGATTTGGAAAACAAGAACTTAGCTTTAATGGTAGATATAGTAAAGGCCCAACAGGTAACTGAATCCGCTTCGAATACTCTAGACAATGCTATTGAAATCATATCAGAGTATGAAGATTCTGCGGACCAAGTAACCAATACCCAAGACCAAATTATCGCGAAGCAAGATGAAATTGTCGCAAAACAAGATGAAATAAATGAGGCTGAGGAAGATTTACCGCAACTAATTATCGACCTGGCCGCAAGACAAGATGATTTAGATGATGCAGAAACAGCGCTTGCTCCCTATACAGCAGCAATAGAAGCTGCCGAGGCAGATGTCGAAGCTGCCGAAAATGCAGCATCCAACGCCCAAACTGCTTTTGATATTGCAGAAAACGAATTCAATAATGGCAATATCGACGCAGAAGACTTACAAGATTTCCAAGATGATCTTGATGATGCCAATGACAATCTTGCTGAAGCAGAACAAGACCTTGGGGAAGCATTGGACGAAGCCGCTGGTCCACAACTTACAGTTAATATGGCAACGGACGACAGAGATGCAGTACAGGTTGAAATCGATGCTATCAATGATCAAGTCGCTATCTTGAATGAAGATTTGATGACATTAGAGGGAGAATTAGGCGATTTACAAGAGACCTTGGCAGATGAACAAGCTGATGTTGCAGAACTACAGACGGACTATGATGCTGCCGTAGCTGGTTTGGAACAACTAGAAATTGATGTGGAAAATACTGGGGATGCACTGGCCGCTTTACAAGATGAATACAATGCCAATAGTGATATGGTGAACAGTCTTCAAGACGTAATTGATGTGCTTGAAAGCCAATTGGATGGTATCAACGATGCTATCAACGATTTAAAAGATGATATTGAAGATACCAAAGCTTCAGTAGAGGCTAAAGAGAAAATGTTGGCAGACAATACCATTAGCGAAACCGAATGGCAACGCGAAATTGCTCGCGAGCAAGCTGAACTGGCAAGACTCAACGAAGAGTACAACGGCTATTTAGCCATGGCGCAAGCCTACTTAGATGCCTATAACGCTGCAATCGCAGCATTGGGATAATGATTCATAACGTTTGAAATGTAGGGGCAGCGCGCCTTTTGCGCGCTGCCTTTTACATGATAACACATCAACCAATTTCCTTAAGAAATAACATATGAAAACATATTTAGCACTTTGCTGTACGGTCTTGTTTTGCCTGAGCTTTGCCCAAGCACAACAAACCGATAGCGAAGCCATGAATTACACTCCCAAAAAAGGTGACTTTACAGGCGCTGTTTTGTTTGGGCGTGGTAATTTCTTGGACAATATCAACGTCCCTGACTCTCCTTCCAGCAATCCGTTGTGGACGGTAGACGGCGCAGCGCCTTTTGCCAACACCTTAAATGCCAACAACAACAATATTGGCAACATAGCAGGTGGCGAAGCACGCTACTTTATCAAAGACAACATTGCGCTGAAAGCGGGCTTGGGTTTCATTCAAAGGAACACCCCTGCTGTGGACAATATTCAACGGTTCTTTTTTGATGACAACGACAACATTGTCGACGGTAATGACCCCAGCGCAGTGGTCGAATCTTGGATTCCAAATTATTCAGCTGTAAACGAGAACCAAGTTTCGCAATTTTACCTAACCATTGGAGGGGAATACCATTTCAAGTCGAAAATCAGCAACCGAATTTCACCCTATGTTGGCGTGAACTTGAATTATTACAGCGCTCGCACCTTGGAGTACGACCCCACGGTAATTTTCTTTGGCACCGAATCGGAACCCGATTTTACGACTATCGATATTGAAGAACGGACGGCCAAACTTTACGGGGCCGGGTATCAATTTACAGGAGGTATCGACTTTTATTTATTCCAAGGTCTGTATTGCGGCTTTGAAGTACGTCCCATGACGTTCATCTACGCTCGTGGAGAACAGTTGCCTTCTCAAGGTATGGTAGTACGTGAATCATCGACCACCACATGGGCTTTTTTCACCCAAACACATTTCAAAATTGGGTTTAGAATATAGAGGGAGTTATTGAACCCAACCAACCGGAGAGTTTTGAGGCTTTCCGGTTTTTTTATGCAAAATTTGGCGCAAATCACTTTGAAACCCTTTAACCTTTCCCCATTTGCCTTTCAACTTAATGGTCCGAAACTTTTCAGCCTTCGTAGCTGCGCTACTTCAACGAAGAAGGCCAGCAAAGGACCAAACTTTTATTCTATGCTCCGAAGTCCTTCGGCCTACGAAACTACGCTACTTCTGCGAAATGGACTGGCGCAGGAGCAACCC
>CALBPG010000124.1 GCA_937899065.1 uncultured Allomuricauda sp. | reverse complement strand
TCAAGGTGGTTTTTGAAGAAGCCAACGGAGGCGATGATTTTGAGGACACCTACATTTATTGGTTTAATGCAGAGACTCATTTGCCCGATTATCTCGCCTATGATTTTCACGTCAACGGCGGAGGACAACGTTTTCGCGAAGCCTACAATGAGCGGTATGTTGAAGGAATTCGTTTTGTGGATTACAACAATTTCAAACCCAAACAGAAAGATATCAGGTTAGAAGATATAGGTAAAGCTTTTGAGAACAACGAATTGGAGTTGTTGTCTAAAATCGTTTTGGAAAACGTTCAAGTTTCTCCAAACTAGTTCATATTGAGGACAAAGGAGGTCGCTTTATCTCCTATGATTCTGACAACGTACAAACTACTGTTATCATCATCAGCCATAGGCTGATAATATTCCTCTCCCAACACTTGGTTTGCCATGGCTGGAGTGGTATTGCTGTGACCCACAACCAATACGTTTCTTCCCTTATTGGTTTCTAGAAAGTTCGAAACGTTTAACGTAGCATAATCAAAATATTCGATTTCAATTTCCTTTTTAACGGAAGTAGGGGCGGCGGTCATGGAAGTACGCTCGTAGTTGGTAGAATAAATGGCATCCAACATGACAGGGTCAAACACTTCCGCCCATTTGATGGCTCTTCCCAATCCATCCTGATTCAGCTCAGGGTCGGTGTTGGAAGAATCAGTTCTATCCTTTTCCGCATGACGGATAAAATAAAAGGTAGATACCACGGAAGGTTCTTCCTCATTTTCTATATCTTTAGAAGACTCGTTGCAACTGATGGTGCATAGAAACAGCAGTACAACTGGCAATAGGAATTGGTAGAACGATTTCATGTTGGTTTATTGTCTGTTAAGCTAACGTAAATATCCTTAAATGTAGTATAATTTTTAATCAACCTCATGAAGAAGTCTGCCCTGCTTCTTGTTCTTGTTTCACTTACATTTTCGCTTTTTGCCCAGCAAGATGAATTGCCAGGCGACCTGCGCCAACACAATCTCACGCGATTCAATGCCAGCCTTTTGAACCCGGCATATCTCTTGGATTTCAATCAGCCTAATGCCTTATCTATATGGTCACGTTGGCAATGGCAAAGCATTGATGGCACTCCCACAACTACTTTTGTGAATTACACCCATGCCCTTTCCGAGAATTTGGCAATCGGTGGTGGTTTTTTGCAAAACAATACTGGTTTTTTCCTGGACACCGGAGGAAATCTTGGTGGGGCGTATGCTTTCGATTTCAATGAAACGACAAGTTTGGTTTTGGGAGTGAACTTTAATGCTTTTCAGCGAGAACTTGCTGATGACAGGATTGTTCCCAACCCAGATGTCATAAATCCTTTTGACCAAACGACGGATGACTTTATTCTTTTGGTTAATCCTGGAATTGTATTGAGGTATCAACAAGTTCGATTGGGATTAAGTCTCGAAAAAGCGCTTTTCAACAACTTTTCTAGCGATGAAGATTTTGGTGAGGAAACCCAGTTCACTGGAACCTTGAGCAATGACTTTTCACTCAATCTTTCGGAAGGTTTGGGTGAAAGTTTTCTTCGCCCATTGGTTTATCTCAGAAGTATTCCGGACCGGGATACCCAGATTGGTTTGAATGCCCTTTTCTCCACCGAACGTTTCTGGACGCAAGGAGGCTACAACTCCTATTATGGTTTTTCAGGTGGAGCAGGGGTAACCTTGTTCAAAAGTTTTTCTTTGGGAGCCCTGGCTGAATTTGGAACGCAAAGTCCAGCTAGTGATGAGAACACCACCTTTGAAATTCTGGTATCCTATCACTTTGGCAATCCTCACAAAACAGAAAAAGAAGAAGATGAAGAAGTAGAAGTAGAGGAGGAGGAAGTTGTACCGGATGAAGATGAAGAAAAAGCGAAAGCAGAAGCGCAAGCGAGGGAAGCCGAACAACTCGCTATAGCACGCGAAGCTGCCGAAAAAAGACGCTTGGCCGCGCAACGCGAACGCGATTCCCTAAACCAAGTAACAGAGCGGGCCCGAAGGCTAGCGATAGAAAAACGCAAAAAGGATAGCATTCAAAGGTTACAGACCGAGGACGTGAAAATAAATCCAAATGAAAAATATCAAGAGGTTAAAGGTGAAGAAGGTTTGGAGCCTGGTTTTTACTTGATAGCCAATGTTTTTGGAACCAAAAAATACTTCGAGGCCTTCATGGCAGACCTACAGAAAAAAGGACTTCAACCTGGGTCGTTTTACCGGGCGAAGAACAAGTACAACTACGTTTATCTACAACGGTATAATACCATTCAAGAAGCACGAAAAGCACGAGATTCAAGGTTCTCAGGGAAGTATAGCCAAAAGCTTTGGATATTCCGGGTGAGAAAAGACCCTTGATGCTAAAAAAGGTTGGTTTCTTGTTTGACCAAATGCTCCAAATATGTTGCGGTATTAATGAGGTATTTCCGGTCCCGCGTCATGCTGGTCATCGCTACCGAACCCTGCAACATGGTAAACAACTGCTTTGCAAACTGCAAAGGGGGTACTGACAAGCGAATCTCATTGGAGTTTACGCCATTTTCCAATACTAATGCGATTTTACCCTCAATTTCTTTTACGGTTTCCTTCACAGCTGCTGCCAGCAAAGGATTGATGTGTTGGGCGTCTACACCCACATTCAAAATGGGACAGCCGCCTAAAGGCAAGGTAAACACATCATACTGTTTGTAAAAACGAATCAAAGAGAAGGCCTTTTCCATGGCTTTACCTTCAACATTTAGTCTCGCATCGATTTCCGCCAGTAATTTTTTCTGGTTGAGTTCAAAGGCGGATAATGCCAAGGCTTCTTTGTTTTCAAAGTTGCCATAAATAGCGCCTTTTGTGAGTCCGGTCGCTTCGGTTAAATCGCTCAAACTGGTTCCAACGTATCCGAACTTGTTGAAAATAGGCGCAACCGTTTCAATAATATAGGCTGTGGTTCTTTCAGCTTTCTTGGCCATCTTGGTGTGGAATTGGTGGTATGGCTTAGATAAGAAAAAGATATACACTATGGTATGGTCTTAAGAAGATGCCCC
>CALBPG010000123.1 GCA_937899065.1 uncultured Allomuricauda sp. | reverse complement strand
TGAAGCGCGAACTTCCAAAATCAAGACCATTCAAAACACCTACAATGGCATCATTAACTACGAACTGCCCAGAAACCAGCGAAAGGGTGCTGGAGATGCGCTTGCCCTCTTCAATTCGAGTGGTTTTTTGGAATTGGCCATTTACAAAAGTGACTTGAGCAGCGTGGGAGGTGCCTCTACCTTATTGGGATTAAATTATCGCGACGTAGTAACCATAAACTTTTTGTGATGCTCATACGAATCGTCAAACTTACTTTTCAGGAGGATAAGATTCTCGATTTCTTAGAGCTTTTCGAAAAATCTCGGAATGGCATCGTTGCTTTTGAAGGGTGTCAATTCGTAGAACTGTATCAAGACAAAACCCACTCCAACATTTTTTTCACCTACAGCCATTGGCTATCTGACACATACTTGGAAGCCTATAGGAATTCGTCATTTTTCAAAACGGTATGGGCCGATACCAAGGTTTTGTTTTCAGAAAGACCAGAAGCGTGGAGCGTAACGAAACATTCTGTTACCTTTGCGGACGAAATGAAGCAATCGTAACGTTATTTATTTAACAGAAACCATTTGTTAACTGAATCCATCCAATCTCGCTAAGCATGTTTGCACTGTTTAAAAAGGAAGTTCGAACGTTCTTTACTTCTCCGGTGGGATACCTCATTATCGGATTGTTCTTGACCCTCACTGGATTGTTTTTATGGATTTTCAGAGGTCCTTTCAACATCTTTGATTACGGGTTTGCGGATTTAAGCAACTTGTTTTTATTGGCCCCCTGGGTTTTTATTTTTTTGGTTCCCGCCATTACTATGAAAAGCTTTTCAGAAGAATTCAAATTGGGGACCTATGAATTGCTTCGTATCAAACCCATTTCGTTAGGGCAAGTAGTTTTGGGAAAGTTCCTTGGCACCTTGGTACTTTGTCTTTTGGCAGTATCCCCCACCCTGATTTATATTTTTAGCATCTCGGACCTTGGTATTATTACAGGAAATTATGATTCTGGTGTTTTATGGGGTTCCTATTTTGGGTTGTTGTTCCTCTTATCGGCTTACATTAGTATGGGGCTTTTTGCTTCCACTTTTTCCGAGAATCAGATTGTCTCTTTTTTGATTGGAATAGTTTTTTGTTTCTTGTTTTTTTTAGGATTTGACGCAGCATCCACCTTGTTTACCGAAGGAAGTCAACAGTTGGCATTTCAAACTTTCGGGGCCAAATATCATTTTGATAGCATAGCCAAAGGCGTCTTGGATACACGGGACCTCATCTATTTTATCAGTGTGACCGTGCTTTTCCTCTACTTTACTTTTCTCAAATTGAAAACAAGTACTTCATGAAGCAGAACGCCCTCTTGAAAGCACTTGTTGCCTTAGCAATCTGCATTGTTCTGAATGTATTGGCAGGTTTTGCCTACGCTAGATTTGACTTGACGGAAGACCAGCGGTATACCCTATCTAAACCAGCTCTTGAAATCAGCCAAACCTTTGAAGGGCCTGTTATCATTGATATTCTCTTGGATGGTAATATCCCGGCGGAATTCCAAAAACTCAAGACCGAAACCATACAACTCTTACAGTCATTTCAAGCGGTTAACCCCCAGATTCAATACAATTTGGTTGACCCGCTAGAAGGTGCTGAAACCGCTCAGCAGACCATAATGGATTTGCAAAATATTGGTCTCACACCAGCGAATGTTACCGTAGAGGAAGATGGAAAAGTCTCTCAAGAATTGGTTTTCCCATGGGCAATGGTCAACTATGGCGAACGAACCGTACGCGTACCCTTATTGAAAAACAAATTAGGTTCAGATACCGAAACTAGAATCAACAATTCGGTACAACAGTTGGAATATGCCTTTGCAGATGCCTTTACCAAACTCGCGCTGCAACAAAAGAAACGCATTGCGGTTTTGCGAGGTAACGGTCAACTGGAAGACTCATATTTGGCCGATTACTTGACTACCTTAAAGGAATACTACAACATTGGAGTAATCACATTGGATTCGGTTTCTGCAACACCCAAAAAAGTATTGGACCAGCTGAAACAGTTCGACTTGGCGATAATGGCCAAACCCACTGAAGCCTTTACCGAAAAGGAGAAGTTTGTATTGGACCAATTCATCGTAGGGGGTGGAAAATCCATTTGGTTAATGGATCAGGTGGCTATTGAAATTGATAGTATTTTCAAAGGAGGTGGCAGAGCCTTGGCCCTTCCTCGTGAATTGAACTTGAAGGATTTCTTTTTCCGTTATGGGGTTCGCATCAATCCTGATATCGTCAATGACTTATACTTCACGCAAATTGTTTTGGCTTCTGGAGAAGGAAATGACGCCCAGTACAATCCTGTTCCTTGGTATTATCATCCGATGGTGTTCTCGCAAAATGACCATCCTATCAATACGAATATAGAAGCGGTGCGTTATCAATTCGCCAATACTTTGGACACCTTGCCCAATGCCTATCAAAAAACGGTTTTGCTGCAAAGTTCGCCTTTGTCAAAAACCGAAGGAGCCCCCAAGCAAGTAGGATTGGATATCATTCAGAAAGCTCCCGATAAAGACACTTATATTGATGGTAATAAACCGCTAGCGGTTTTAATCGAAGGTGAGTTTAATTCCGCCTACAAAAACCGAGTGAAGCCATTCAAATTAAATGAAACACTGGATTCTGGCAATGCCAATAAAATGATTGTCATCTCCGATGGAGACGTCATCAAAAACCAACTACGCAACGGAAGACCTTTGGAACTGGGTTATGACAAATGGACTAACAGTTCCTATGGCAACAAAGAATTCCTTGTTAATTGCGCGAATTATTTACTCGACGATACCGGACTTATAAACATTCGAAATAAGCGCGTTTCCATCCCGCTATTGGATGTAGAAAAAACCACGGCAAAGAAAAGTTTTTGGCAGTTCATCAATGTTGGTCTACCTTTGGTGATTACCCTTATTTTAGCCATCCTTGTTCCCTATTTTCGGAAGCGTATTTACGCGAAATAAGCTGTTGATAAGTTTGTTTCATCCCTTGCGGCAATTCAGATATATTTGTTTTTATCGCTTATTTTTGTGCAGCTTGGGTTACCTCAAGCAATTAAATTGTTTCGTTGATGAAATTTATCGTATCCAGTACATATCTTCTTAAGAATCTTCAAGTTTTGGGTGGTGTTATCAATAACAGTAACACCCTTCCCATTCTTGATAATTTTCTATTTGATTTAAAGCAAAACCAATTGACCGTTTCCGCATCAGATTTGGAAACGACCATGAGTTCGGTTTTGGAAGTAGATTCAGATGCTGAAGGTACTATTGCGGTTCCTGCGCGCTTGCTATTGGATACGCTGAAAACTTTTGCAGAACAACCATTGACTTTCATTGTTGAGGATAATAACACAGTGGAAATTAGTTCCAATCATGGTAAATATGCTTTGGCGTACGCGGATGGTGCTGAGTTTCCAAAGGCAGTCGAAGTTTCCAATCCAAGCTCGACTACCTTGATGGGCGATATTTTGGCCACTGCCATCAACAAGACCATCTTCGCCGCCGGTAATGACGATTTGCGTCCAGTGATGAGTGGTGTGTTCTTTCAGTTTTCTACTGAGCAACTGACTTTTGTAGCTACAGATGCCCACAAGTTGGTGAAATATCAGCGCACGGATGTTAAGGCCAATGAACTTGCGGAATTCATCATGCCGAAAAAACCCTTGAACCTTCTGAAGGGTATTTTATCCGGTTCTGAATCGGAAGTTGTCATTGAGTACAATGAAAGCAACGCAAAATTCATTTTCGATAATACCGAACTCATTTGTCGTCTTATCGATGGGAAGTATCCAAATTACGAAGCGGTAATTCCAAAGGAAAACCCTAACGTATTGACTATTGCTAGAAATCAAATTTTAGGTTCAGTACGAAGGGTTTCTATTTATTCCAATAAAACCACACATCAAATTCGCTTGAAAATTGCGGGCGCAGAGCTCAATATTTCAGCTGAGGATGTAGATTACAGCAACAAAGCTGAAGAACGTCTCTCTTGTGCTTATCAAGGAGATGACATGCAAATTGGTTTCAACTCCAGATTTTTGATTGAAATGCTAGGCAATCTTTCGTCCGACGAAATTTCTTTGGAAATGAGTCTTCCCAACCGGGCAGGTATTCTCACCCCATCCGATGGTTTGGATGAAGGCGAGCAAATTACCATGCTGGTGATGCCGGTCATGCTTAACGCTTAGGCATATAAAGTAATACCTCCTAAATAAAAGGAATGGTCAAAAAAGTTGACGGTGGATTTCCATTGGCAGCTCTAACCGCATTCACGATAGGGAGCACAAAACCCAAAATGGCAACGCCTAAAATACCTAGTAGACCTAACCCCACAAGCAGTATTGCTGGAATACTGATAAAGATGTAGAGCAGCAAACTCAATTGAAAGTTGATAATGGTTCTGCCATGTAAGTCCATATCCTCCACGCTATTCTTAGCGGAAAGCCAAATGATGAAAGGGACTAGCAATCCCCCGAATCCGATAGCATACGGAAGCAACTGGGCCAAATGTGTTAATGATAAAAGGGTTGTATCCCTTCGTAACGTAGTTTGATTAACGATTTCCATTTTTTGATTGTTTTGATGACATTATATCAGTAGGCAAAAGGCACATCTTGTTACATGAAGTTATTCGTATTTTTGCCGACATGGTTGACGAAGACAACATTGTAGCCTTGGCAAGTGCCCCCGGAACTGGCGCTATTGCTCTGCTTCGAGTATCGGGTAAAGATGCCATTACCATTGTGGATAGCTTGTTTGTTTCAAAAGTGGGCGTCAAGAAACTTGTCAATCAAAAAAGCCATACGCTGCATTTGGGCAATATTGTGGACAAAGAGCGGGTTTTGGACGAAGTATTGGTTTCTATTTTCAAAGGGCCAAATTCTTATACCGGGGAAAATGTGGTTGAGATTTCTTGTCATGGTTCTCCCTATATACAGGAACAGATTTTACAACTTTTGCTTCGAAACAGATGCAGAAATGCCAAAGCCGGTGAATTTACCCTACGCGCTTTTTTGAATGGTAAAATGGACTTGAGTCAAGCCGAGGCGGTCGCTGACCTCATTGCTAGTGATAGTGCTGCAGCGCATGAAGTGGCCATGAATCAGATGCGTGGCGGATTCAGTTCTGAAATCGAAAAACTTCGTGGCGAACTACTCGAATTCGCTTCGCTTATAGAACTGGAATTGGATTTCTCACAAGAAGATGTGGAGTTTGCCAATCGGGAACAGTTTGAGAATCTTCTCAATCGAATCACTACCGTATTAAAACACCTGATTGATTCCTTTGCCACAGGAAATGTTCTGAAAAATGGAGTTCCCGTAGCCATAGTAGGCGCACCGAACGTCGGGAAATCTACACTATTGAATGCATTGCTTAATGAAGAGCGCGCTATTGTCAGTGATATTGCAGGCACCACGCGGGATACCGTTGAGGACCAAATCAACATCAACGGCATCAGTTTTCGATTTATCGATACTGCAGGTATCCGTGAAACGGAAGATACGGTAGAGCGTATTGGAATCGAGAAAACCTTTGACAAGATGGAAAAAGCGAAAATCGTGCTCTATCTTTTTGAAGCCAATGGTTTTAATACAGCAGATTGGCAAGATTTAAATCAAAAGTATCCCGACAAGACTCTCGTTGCGGTATGCAATAAGTCAGAAAATCTAGATGATTCTGAGAAGGCCACTTTACAAAAGGATATTTCAGATGTAGTTTTCATTTCTGCAAAAACCAAAACTGGAGTCAGCACTATCGAACAAAAGCTTTCGGAACTAATTTCACTAGGAATGCTACAAGGCGACAACAGTATTGTCAGCAACAGCCGACACTATGATGCATTGTTGAAAGCGCTTGAAGAAATCCAAAAAGTCAAAGAAGGTATGGAAATGGAGGTCGCGAGCGACTTACTTGCCATTGACATCCGACAGGCACTATTCCACCTTGGTGAAATCACGGGAAGTGTAACCACTGACGATTTGTTAGGCAACATTTTCTCCAACTTCTGCATCGGAAAATAAAAACAGAGCATGCTCCAAATCTTTCAAAAAAAGAACTTCTTAATTGACCACCTATCGGGATTGGTAGACATCCACAATCATATTTTACCCGGTATTGATGATGGTGCCAAAACCACCGAAGATTCGATTGCCTTAATTGAAGCTCTAGGGGAACTCGGTATCAATCGCTTTATATGCACTCCGCATATTATGCATCACTATTACGAGAATACCCCTAAAAGTATTTCCAAAGCAAATAGTGAACTTCAAAAAGCGCTAAAAGACCAAAATATTGAGGTACACATTGATATTGCAGCCGAACATATGGTCGATGACAACTATGAGGCTCTTTTGGATACCAATACCATTCTACCTTTAGGGCCAAGTCATATCTTGGTTGAAATGAGTTATTTGCAAGCCAGTATCAATTTTGATTATGCAATGGAGCATACCATTCAAAAACAGTTATTCCCAATTTTGGCCCACCCCGAGCGGTATGTCTACTTCCATAAAAAACCGAAAAAGTATGCGGCATTTAAATCAGCACAAATCGCTTTTCAAATGAATCTCCTCTCTATTGGTGGTTACTATGGCAAAGAAGTACAGAAAATGACCCTTTCCCTATTGGATAAAGGCTTCTACGATTTTGTTGGCACGGATGTCCATCGCATGCAACACATAAAGGCCTTAAAAGAAATTAAAATTTCCAATAAGACCCTTGATGCAATGTTACCTGTTATTAATACTACTATCGAAACTTTTTATTAGTAGACTTTACCGCTGAATTGCCAATCTGCTTTCATATGTTTCACCCAAATCGTTTACAACGTTGATGATATAAATTCCTGTAGGGAGTTCACGAACGTCAAGGGTATACACCGATACGTTCCCCAAGTCATTTGTTTCCACCGTACGCAATAGCCTTCCGTTATAACCAAACACTCTAATTCTAGCGATACTTCCTTCAGAAGGTAAGGTGACATCCACAAAATCAGAGGTGGGATTAGGGGTCAACATGATGTTATCAACAGTATTCGCTTTCGCGGATGTAGTACTGGAAAATCCATCAAAATCAGAAAAATTGGATTGAAAACTATTGGTATTGGCTTGTACCAAAACTGAATCAAATTCCGATAGGTTCAAGGTGCCGTCGTCGTGAGAGGTTACCGCTAGGCCAACGTATATCGTGTTCGGCATCTGTATCGTGCGGCTACCCAACAACGCCCAGTTCCCGTTCGTGGAAGAAGTGTACGCGCTTATCTCATCACCACTTCGCACCAATCGAAGGTAGCGTGGGAAGCTCGAGGCCACCGGACCGATGTTGTTCCCGGAGGAGCTCATCGTACCGTTCGTGGTCGAACGGTGCTGCAAACTATGTGAAGGACCTTGTCCCCTAGGGTTCGGGTGCATCGACAACAATGCCATCGCGGAGCCTGCGCCCAAATCCGAACGGAACATCACTCCAGCCTTCGCCCAAGCATCCGTTGATTCCATCGAAAGTACCCGCGCCACTATTTCCCCGTCGCCCTCTAGGATACGGTAGGCATAGTGGAACTCGTCCGAGGTGCCCCAGATGTCCGAACCGGAACCTTCTATCTCATATATTCCCGTGGAAGCGTCATAGCAGGAACTGCCCGCTTGGCCCACTCCGCCGATGTCCTGTGAGGCCCATGGTGCTGTCAAGGGGTCACAACCGCCACCGGAACCGCCCGTAACCGTTATGGTTACCGTGTCACTGTCCGAAAGGCCCTCCGCATCCGTTACCGTCAAGGTCGCCGTGTAGCTGCCCGCTGCCGTATAGGTGTGCGAGGGAGAAGTACTCGAGCTTCCGTTGCCGTCACCAAAGTCCCAACTGTAGCTGCTGATGCCCACATCGTCCGTAGAACCACTGCCGTTGAAGTTCACCAACAACGGGAACGTGCCCGACAACGGGCTGCCCGTTGCACTCGCAACTGGGGGCTGGTTCACTGGTCCGCCGCCACTGTCCCCTTGCACCGTTACCGAATCGAACTCCGATAGGTTCAAGGTGCCGTCGTCGTGAGAGGTTACCGCTAGGCCAACGTATATCGTGTTCGGCATCTGTATCGTGCGGCTACCCAACAACGCCCAGTTCCCGTTCGTGGAAGAAGTGTACGCGCTTATCTCATCACCACTTCGCACCAATCGAAGGTAGCGTGGGAAGCTCGAGGCCACCGGACCGATGTTGTTCCCGGAGGAGCTCATCGTACCGTTCGTGGTCGAACGGTGCTGCAAACTATGTGAAGGACCTTGTCCCCTAGGGTTCGGGTGCATCGACAACAATGCCATCGCGGAGCCTGCGCCCAAATCCGAACGGAACATCACTCCAGCCTTCGCCCAAGCATCCGTTGATTCCATCGAAAGTACCCGCGCCACTATTTCCCCGTCGCCCTCTAGGATACGGTAGGCATAGTGGAACTCGTCCGAGGTGCCCCAGATGTCCGAACCGGAACCTTCTATCTCATATATTCCCGTGGAAGCGTCATAGCAGGAACTGCCCGCTTGGCCCACTCCGCCGATGTCCTGTGAGGCCCATGGTGCTGTCAAGGGGTCACAACCGCCACCGGAACCGCCCGTAACCGTTATGGTTACCGTGTCACTGTCCGAAAGGCCCTCCGCATCCGTTACCGTCAAGGTCGCCGTGTAGCTGCCCGCTGCCGTATAGGTGTGCGAGGGAGAAGTACTCGAGCTTCCGTTGCCGTCACCAAAGTCCCAACTGTAGCTGCTGATGCCCACATCGTCCGTAGAACCACTGCCGTTGAAGTTCACCAACAACGGGAACGTGCCCGACAACGGGCTGCCCGTAGCGTTCGCAACAGGAGGCTGGTTTCCATTCGGGTCATTGACCGTTAAATTGATAAAATCAATGCACCCTTCTTCGGAAATCAATTTATAAGTGCCACTATCGGCGGCAGTAACTTGTCCCAAACTAAAATTATCACCTACCGTTTGACCGTTAGGTAATTCAATTTCTACCGAAATCGTATTAGGTAGCATGCTCAATACCACTTCAGTCCCAACTTCCACGGTAAGGTCATTTTGACCACTTTGCCAAACCCCATTTAGGCGATACTCTGGAATAATTTCGGTTTCACAATTCTCGTTGGAGATTTCTAGTCGTAAATCAATTACGGTGGAACAACCCCCAGTTGTAGTCAAAGCAAACTGCCCGACATTGGAACGGTCAATTAAACCATCATTTCGTTCGGGATTATTGAAGTGATAGACGTAAGTGTCAATTTGATACGCCCCTTCAGACGTCAAACGACTTGTACTATTTACTGAAGAAAATGTAGGCCCATCGTATTGTGGCGTGGTAATAAAATATTCTCCTGAATAGTTTTTAGCGCGAATAAATACCTGACTACCCTCCAAAGCTTCAATAACATTCCCATCTCTCCACTGCCCGTTTGGACCAATTTTATATTCTGGCACAATCCTTTGTGTGGAGCAATCCGAAATTCCAGGAACATTCGCTATGAGTCCTAAATTATAAATGGATTGGATTTCTGTAGCGGAAAGCGCTTTTTTATAAATCCTAAAGTCATCAATTCTGCCATCTACCTCATCTGTAATGCCACTTCGGTTACCATAGGGCACAACAGGCAAGTTGGTGCGATGTTCGTAAAAACCGGAAATAGTGAAACGACTGTTTGGTGAACTATCATTTCGTAATCTGATTTTGCCGCGTATCGGCTTGCTACAAATCTCAATACCATTGGAATACAATTTAGCATCTCGGCCATCGTATGTCACCGCAATGTGCATCCATTGATTCAATGGAGCATGTCCAGCATAACAATCGACAAACCCATCAGTAGTTCCAAAAGACCACTTTAAAAGAGAATTGTGAAACCCAGCAAAAATTGCAGGATAATTATGGGCAAACACCGCAACATTGGCAGGCCTACCCGTTTGGGTAACAATACTGCCAGCGTCACGCCAGACCCAAGCCGTGACCGTAACCGCATCTTCTAATTGAGCGATATCATTGTTGTAGGGAAGTTCCAAAAGTGTGTTGGAAGTATGGAATTTTCCATCAAGTTCTAGGGCATCACCAAAAACACCAGAGGCATTCCATTGATGGTCATTAGCGGTCACGGATGCTCCATTATCATTTCTTTCAGCTATGGTGAAGTCATTACTTCCAGCACTATCGGAAACGGTAATTCCTGAATTTTCTTCAAAATCCAGCTGTACTAAAAGGTCATTATTTTGTGGATCTTGAAGTCCTTGCCCAATTTGAATGGTTTCAGCTATGGATGGAACACCATTGTTGTCCATCGCGAACAACATGTAATATCCAGGCGGAAGTAAATTGCGGTTAGGAATGTTTACCGTGTAAGATTGTCCTGAAGAATTGAATGAAACGGGAATTCTTCGTTGTTCATTATTTGTACTATGTGTAGCTGCCGAAAAACGCACCAAACTAAAGGATTGAATACTCGTGCTTCCAGTCACTGGAATGGAAGTGATATAGTTTGCAAAGAAAGGAGAACTAAACACCGGACGCAGAGCCAGATTACCCCCCGAATCAAATAAGTACGGTGGACTGTAAATCTCTGCGTCAAAGTGATTCACACAGCCCGGAGTTGAATCACAAAGACCACCACCGCCAACAAAAACCCGACCGTCCACCATCAAAATAGCGACGCTATGATAAGTTCTTGGTGTTTGCATTCCCGCAACCGCGGTCCATGAGTTGGTCGTTGGGTCATACAGTTCAGCGGTGAGCCTTGCGCCCGTATCAGTAAATAAGGATGCGTCACTTAAACCACCTGTTACCAAAACTTGTCCGTTTGGCAATACAGTGCTGTTGTGCATGGTTCGGGCAAAAGTTAAGGTGTTGCTCGTAGCGGTAACCGTAGGATTGCTTCCGTATCCGCTATTGATATCAATAACAAAACTGGTATTGTTCGCAGGGTCGCCATCATCATAGGACACAGCCCCTCCGACCTTGAGAATCTTTCCTGTATCGAACATTACCGTTGTGCCTTTCATCGAAAAGCTATCGTTTCCGCGAGGTCCTGCGGCAATCATTGTACCATTACCGGAAGTATTTATCCAGTGCATTTGTTGGCTTGGTCCTGCATGGAAAAGGTTTCCGTCCGGTGCTGGCCACAACCAAATATGATTATCTGCACGGTATAGAGGACTTTGAGAATCTCCTAAAAGGTCATTAAAGGTGTAGAAGTCATCGCCCTTGATTCCAGGAAGCAATTGCCAACCTGATGTACTGGTCCATATCTCGGCATCCCGATTGGTCCAAGCACCACCACTCCAAGAACCTCCGACTGTAAAAACCGAGCCGTTCGAAAGGGTGACATTTCCTTGATACCCTCTAGGAATATTCATTTCGTCAGCAACACTCCAAACTCCGGTACGCCAGTCATAAATACTGGTACGCTCGCTACTGGTTCCTCCGGCAGCAAGGATACGACCGTCCGCTAGGTTATTAATCCCAGGGCAGAACATATCGTGGTCGGTATTTGACGTAAATTCCCCAAGCGCTTGACCATCTGTACCCACAAAGGGGTCAAATAACTCAGTGAACGTAGCGCCATCGCCATTACTAATAAAGGTATTCCGAAATTGTGAAGACCAACAAATTAATCGTCCGTCGGGAAGATTCGCCACTGCTACGGGCACAATACCGAACGGGACAGGGTCACTCCAACGCCCATTCGTACTTTCATTTTGCCCAAAAACACTACACGTCCTACCCAGCAGCAGCCAACAAATGCTGCGGAAGTTTTCTAACTTCATTCCTTAATTTTTTAGAAAAATGTAGGATTTGGGGTTGGGGGAATATTATTGGAACGAAAGTAGCGATTGGGACCATCCGTTGGATACGCCCCATCATACAATTCGATGAAGTGTGCATTTCATCGATGAAACCTAAACATACCTTGGAAGAGGAGAAAGATTAGTCCGTGTTAGACTAGAATTGCCACCATTTTTTCTTACTAATTCCGTAACCATAGCCATATTTGCCTCCGTAGCCAAGATTTCCTTCCTTGACATCGTTCACTACGAAAGACAATCCATTGAGCTTTCCTTCTTTCTGGAGACTGATTGGGAAATCAACTACTTTGGTTTCGGTAACCCCAGCTCGTGTGACATAAATCGTATGATTTACATAAGGGCTAATCAATAAAGTATCGGTTACAAGCATTAATGGAGCACTGTCCACGATGACATAGTCGTATTCATCGGCTACTTCTGCTAGGAGGTCTTTCATCCTATCGCTCATCAAAAGCTCGGAGGGATTGGGTAAAATCTTACCAGAATAAATAACGTCGATGGTATTGTTGTAAACCAACATAGGTTGAATCAACTCCTTGACGGTTACGTCCTTGTCCATTAAGTACTCAGAAAGACCAATACTTTTCTTTTTAGCGGAACGTCCGAGATGGTCTACATTTTTATCCGTAAAGAAGGTATAGATTTTCGGATTTCGAATATCTGCTCCAATCAAGAGTACTTTTTTGTTAGTCGAAGCGAAAATCATTGAAAGGTTGGTAGATACGAAGGTTTTTCCTTCTCCAGAAACACTGGAAGTGACCAACACTACATTGTTTTTCTCTACTCCTTTTTTGGATTTGATAAGATAATCCAAGTTGGTTCGCAGTATCCTAAGGGATTCTGCAAGAACAGACCTGTCGTTATCGTCAATAAACTTTTTATCTGCTTTGTTCAATCTGGGTAACTCAGCCAAGACCGGATAATCCAAAACTTCTTTTTCTAATTCGGATTTACTGTGGATTTTGTTATCCACCATTTTATATCCGTAAAGGGTCCCAAAAGGCAATAAAAAGCCTAATATCAATGACGCTAGGTAGACCTTTAATTTGTTTGGAGAGACAGGCTGGTCATCATTTAAATAACCACTATCAATAACTTTGGATTTAGGCGCGGTTGACGCCAGAGCCACCTGAGATTCTTCTCGTCTTTGTAATAGAAAGAGGTATAACGATTCTGTAGTTTCTTGTTTCCGCGTAATATCGCGAAGTGCCCTTTCATTGCGCGGCGCGGAATAAATTCGGCTGTTAATCCTAGACTGTTGGCTGCTCAAACTATTCACGGTCAGGGACAAGTTGTTTGACATCGTGTTCAAACTGGAACGCAAGCTGTTTTTTAAGCCATTTAACTGTTCATCCAGGCTTACAATCATTGGATTCTTTTCATTGGAACTCTTCAGCAACCGTTGTCTTTCTTGAATCAACTGGTTATACTTTGCCGTTGTATTCGCAATGGATGGGTCAGACAAACCAATGTTTGAGGGTAACGTCTGGTCATTCCGGGATTGCGTGTCTACCAAATCCCGCATAGATGAAGCAATATTTAATTGATTCCTAGCATTTTCCAGTTGTTGTTGGTTTTCCGCACCGACATTCAAATTAATACTAGCTTGACTCCGAATATCAGCCAATCCTCTATCCGTTTTAAATTCTTCGGCTGATTGATCTACGCTGGATAAGTTGGTATAGATATCGGCAATCCTTTCATTGATAAAGGAAAACGTCCGGTCTGCAATGGCTTTCTTATCGTCAATTGCATTCTGGTTGTACACGCGTATCAAGCCATTCAAGATATCTATTCCTTTTTGTTTATTCGGATGTTCTACGCTTAGGTTGATAATTTTACTGTACTCATCGTCCGTACTGATTTTCACCAAGCCTTTATATCCCAAAGCGACATCAGCGATGGGCCTTACACTAATTCTAATAATGGCATTTCGGTAACTTGGGTAGACGTCTAAATCTGGGGTAATAATAAGATCTCCAATGGCCGTAGTGATATTTTTTCCGAAAGCCTTGGTCTCGAACTTATCATTTTCTTCAATCTTGAACTTAAAGCTTGATTTGGAATCCAACTTTAGAAAACAACTAAAGCTTGACTGATAAATCACCGTATCAGGCGCCAAGAAATTCACTTTTATCGGACTAGGGCCATAGATTTCGCTGTCCTTGATGTCTCCAAGTTCAGTCAGCACTACGTTGCTTTTCATGTTACGCACCACTTCGATGAAGTTCGTCCTGGAATTCAAAATCTCAATTTCGTCCTGAACTTCTCCTGATTTTCCAGCCAAAAAGTCTAAATCTTTAAATACTGCGAGCTCTGGAGAAGCTCCTTTCTCTTCCAAAACCTGGATTTTGGCTTTCATTTCATACTTCGGTGTTGCATACCTGTTGTAGAGATAAGCAAAAATGAAGAACATTACTACAGATACTACAAACCAATACCAATATTTCAGGTAAGAAAAAAGAATGTCCTTAAAATCGGTTTCGTTGGAGTTACCAGACCAAGTTTTGCTCATGATTGTATGTCCTTCTGATTCTAGTTTCGAGTCAAAATAAGTACTGTGGAAGTAATCAGTACCGAAGCAATGGAAACGGCTATGGTAGCTCTGTTATCCAATGCGGAAGAGGTAATCGCAGATTGGTTGGGCTCAATGTAGACCACATCATTCTGCGTTAGGTAATATACGGGTGAATTCAAAGCTTGCTTTGAAGTCAAATCAATTCTGTTGTATACTTTTGTGCCATTGAAATCACGAATCACCAAAACATTTTCTCTTTTTCCTTTGATAGTCAAATCGTTGGCAAGCCCGATAGCTTCCAAAATGGTAATTTGCTCTCCATTCACTGGATAAGTCCCAGGTCTATTGACTTCACCCAAAACAGTCACCGTAAAGTTTTTCAATCGGATATTGATAATAGGGTCTTTGAGATAATCAGTCAACCTATCTTTCAGGAGGTTTTTGGTTTCCTCTGGAGAAAAGCCTTCAATTTTGATAGCCCCTAAAACAGGAAAATCAATATTTCCATCTTTGTCAATAATATAGTCTACTTGTTCTGGACGGATACCGCCTTCTTCCGCTCCTTTAATTTGGTTGTATGGAATACTGTCTTGCTGTTCCTATGAAGAATCATGTATGCTTACTACATCATCCACCTTGAATTTGTACGCATAAATGTCATCGCTGACGATGGTTTCGAAATTGGAAGCATCTTGAAAATAAACAACGTCTTGTTTTGATGCACATGACGCTAAGAAGGCGATGGTCAATACCGCAACTAAGCACTTTTTCATATGGTTCTTCATGCTAAAAAGGGGTAAAAAACGATTAATTTGAGTTTGAGGTTTGTAATTTGATGATTTTGCGAAAGGGCGCTTTTTGTACGTACAATGTATGAAGATTCTCCCAATGCCCCTCACCAAAGGAGTGAATGAGTTCAAAAACAGGTGTGAAATCCTCCTCGTTGAACAATTGATTCAAGCAAATACTTTCTATTTTCTGCTTTAATTCTTCTTTGCACAGGTTGAGCGTTTCTTCTTCCGTTTTTAAGGCTTGAGATAGCGTCATCGACTTACATTTGACAAAATCTTCGTAATCCGAAACATTGTCTGTGGAACCAGTATTAGCTTCAATCATTGATTGACTTCCTATCCTTGACCAGTGGTTTTTTAGAGAACTCAAAACACTTTTTGCTACGCTTACACCTATTTTGGGTGTAAAATATACGGCCTTACTGTCCACCATATTCTTCGCTCCCAAAGCCAAAAGAAGATGCGCCGTATCTGTTTTGGTTACAATCAATTCTTTAACGTCTGTTGGCCGCTGGTCTTTGCCTTTAATAAAAGACCACTGCTGTACCGAGGTTTCATCAGCAAAAACCCTATCCATGCGTAATGCACGAAACTCAGTATGCTTCTTCTTGCTGATACCATTCAAACTATTGATATATAATTCCGAGAGGCGTTTTCCAACGTGTAAATTCGTTGAAGGCATTATGGCTTCTGCATGGGAACAGAAAACAAAACGTTCTACGTTAAAGTCCAACGCAAGGTCAGCGATAATTTTGGTGGCCATAACGTTATGTTTTACAGCCTTGTTGAAATTATCCTCAAAAAATTCATCAAAATTATTCCCGGCGGCATGAATTACCACTTTAGGAGTATATTCTTTGAAAATCTTTTTGAGTGAATCCCTTTCTTTAACGTCTGTTAGCTTTGGAACAACATTTTGCTTTGAATCGTCATCGATAATCGCCATTGTTCCTCTAAGCGCAGCTTCGGAATTGTCTACCAAAATAATTTGGGTTTGGGTGCTAAAAGCTACTAGCTGTTTTACCAACTCGCGACCAATAAGTCCTCCTGCTCCGGTGATAAGAACGGTTTTATTCTTGTAATTGGATATAAAGTCTTTCTTTACAGAAGACGCGTCCAACATATTTGGAAAAAGATATTCTTTTCTTAAAGGTGTGAAAACAAAATCTTCATTGTTTGTTGTTGAAGTTTTCGCTTTATCATTTTGAAATACAAGATGGAGCGATTTATTCAAATGAAGAAAGTTAGGCACTGTCGCCCAAAGCTTTTCAGTTTCGTGAGGTCGAATATTAAAATAAACCTGCTGAATACCCAATTCTTTTAAATTGGTTTCAGATAGCTTTTTTTTTTGGTTCTTCTCGTTGATATTGTTTTGGAAGACGTTGGAATACTCCTTTTCTTTAAATGCCTCCATGTATGTATCGAGCGCTTCTGTTTGCGATTCAAAATCGTGGACAAACAAAACCTTCGCTGTCGGACGTAATTTTTTCTTCAGTGCAATTATCAAACGCTTATATAGGAAGCGCGAAGCCACTAAGGCTGAGAAACTCAGTATACTATGCACTATAATAATGGAAAGAGGAACCATAAAATCCTCTTCCATGATAAGTTTACCATTAATCACCACCAAAATGATAGTCAAGATATTGGCCAGACAAATGGCATTGAAAATACTGTACACTTCTCGTATGCGGTCATACTTCACCACTCCTTTGTAAATTCCTATGGAAAGGAAAATCAAAGAGGTTAAAGCCACCACCACAGGTAATTGTATCAACATACGGTGATTGATGATGTCTGGGACAATCATTGAACACAGCACATACGATAAGATAAAGGACATTCCGGTAAGCAGCACGTCAATTAAGAACATCAAACCGAGGGGGAACAGTTTTTCGCTAAATAATTTTTGCTTCTGCATAAAAATTGAGGTTGCAGTCTCAAAAGTAGGACAATTGATAGGTGCCAAGGTTTAAAAGAATCTACTTTTCGGTAAAGACCTGAAAAAATCGGATGTTTGAATTAAAAAATGAGGTTAACCCGTTTTTTCAATGAAAATTTGGAATAAAAATAAAGGGACTATACTTGCACTTGTAAAAGCTCGTTGTAGACATAGACAAAAAAGTCCATGGCCGGTAAAAACATTATAAATACTGTAGAAAGGAAGTCTATCCTATTATTGGGAGACCTTCTCATTTTGTTTTTCTCCCTGAAAAATTTCGTTCTGAGAGCTATAGATTATCTGGATGAAGATAATTTTTACATACAAATTGCGATTTTTAGCATTGGCGTCGTAAATTATTTCACCATTGCCTATGTGCTGGACATCTACAATCTAGAAAAAAATCCCAAGTCCCTTACCAATTCGGTGATGCGAGTATTTTCAATTGCATCATTATTTACGGTATTGCAGATTGCCATTACCACCTTGGTATTTGACTTCGCATATTGGCGGTTGCATTTAATCGTTTTTGTCGCTTTTTTCCCAATACAACTAGTTTTGTGGCGATTGCTTTTTGATTATGTGTTCAAATTTGTCCCCACTTCAAAAAATGTATTATATATATATGATATGACAACTAAAGATACTTTAGATGAATATATCAATTCATTCAACGGTGATGACTTCGATACGTATTATAATGTAGTTTCGACATATATGAATGAGGACACGCCTTCTTTTGAGGATTTAGAGGCGCTCAATCGCAAAAACATCGACACTTGGATTATCAATACTCGGAACTACAACCATTTTTCCAAGGAAATGGAGAATCTGATGGTACAGTCCCTTTTAGGTGGCAAGGAAATCATCACGTACACTTCTTTCTACGAAAATGTATACGAGGCATTGCCCATTAAATCCCACAACGACAGTCTTTATGAAGTTTTGCAATTGAAAAATCGAAAGATTCGATACATACAAAGTATTACCACATTTGCATTCAACTATTTGCTCTCCTTACTCACAGGATTGGTATTTCTTTTAGTGGTTACATTCGTATCCCTATTAAACTTCGCGTTTCACCCGGGACCTTTGTTTTATACACAACTTAGGGTAGGTAAGTACGGCAAAGAGTATAAGATTTTTAAGTTCCGCTCCATGGTGGTAAATGCAGAGAAATCAGGCGCGCAGATGGCTGTAAAAAACGATGCGAGAATCACCAAGTTTGGAAAAATACTGCGGAAGTTCAGAATTGACGAGCTACCTCAAATTCTCTCGGTTATCAGAGGTGATATGATTTTTATTGGTCCCCGTCCTGAACGGAAAGTTTTTGTAGAAAAGTTAAATGAACTTACCCCATTTTATGATGTACGTCATCTGGTAAAGCCGGGAATTACGGGTTGGGCGCAAGTGAAATTCAAATATGGACAAAACTTGGATGACAGCATTCGGAAGTTGGAATATGATTTATACTACATCAAGAACAAATCAGTAGTGCTGGATGTGAGAATCATCTTTAAAACACTCACTACGATACTCTTCTCCAGGGGCGTCTAGAAGTACCAAAGAGTTCTATTTTTTCTATAATTTTTTAGGTTGCCTCAAATATTGCTTCAATAGCTTGTTTTTCAACGTAAAAACATGTACTTGAACGTTTCTCTATTGAAGGCTTTTTTTCCTGGTGTATTTTCGCAAAGGTTAAACCCCAATGAGAACACACTTTTGAAGCTATGAAAAAAAGGTATTTTCTTACTTTAACAACGCTCCTTATCCTATCCTTCCCCTTGATAGGTCAAAATAATGTAAACGGTACATGGAGCGACCCTATAGAATTTGGCATTGTTCCGGTCGCCGTGGCGAACCTTCCAGATGGTAGATTATTAACATGGTCCTCACAATTTCGCACTTCCTTTACCGAGGTAGGCGATGGAGCAACATTTTCACAATATTTTGACCCTTTTGGGGGAACAGGAGGACAAGGCGGTGTAGATGGTGGAGAATTTACTATCAACACCGACCACGATATGTTCTGTCCTGGAATAAACAACCTACCAGACGGAAGAATTCTTTCCGCCGGTGGAACTAGTAGTGAACGAACTAGTATTTTTGACCCTCAAACCGGATTATGGACTGTTGCGTCAGCAATGAACATTCCCAGAGGATATCAAGGAAATGTTACACTTTCCAACGGGTCAGTCTTCACGGTTGGAGGCTCTTGGAACGACTACAATAACAATAATCCAAATAATCCTCTTCGAAATGGTGGAAAAGATGCAGAACTTTGGTCTCCCACCACAGGTTGGTTTGTTCTTCCAAACATAACCGGAGAAGATTTATATACCAATAATGATTTAGCTCAAGAATCTCAGGGTCTCTATCGCATTGACAACCATGTATGGTTATGGCCCGCACCTAATGGAAAAGTGTTTCATGCCGGACCAGGGGAAATGATGCACTGGATAGACCCAGATGCACCAGGCGGGGAAATTCTAGACGCTGGAATTCGCGAAGACACAGGAGCCGGAGTAACGGATGCCTATTCCATGAAGGGGAATACGGTGATGTTTGACATTGGAAAAATTTTGAAGACGGGAGGTGCTCCCGAATACGGGCCTGATGCCTTGGGTACCGATCCTGCATGGGATAACTCTTTTGTTATTGATTTGAATGGCGTGAATTATGGTCAGACGCCTTCAGTGACCTTTACAGGAAATATGGACAATGCTCGAACCATGCACAATAGCACAGTATTGCCCAACGGAGAGGTTCTAATTACAGGTGGTTTAGGTAAAGCGGCTGTTTTTACGGATGACACTGCTGTTTTAGGTGCCGAGATTTTTAATCCAGATACCAATACATGGAGAACAGTTGCCGCTATGCAAGAGGCGAGAACTTACCATAGTGTAGCCATATTGATGGTTGATGGCCGAGTTTTTGTAGGAGGAGGTGGCTTGTGTAACACCACACCAAGCTGCGAGAATCATCTTAATGCTGAGATATACAGCCCACCCTATCTGTATGATGGCACAGGCAACTTGGCTACACGACCCCAGATTACAAATGTCACTTCTACCACGCCAGGACTTGGACCATACGGTGATACTCTGGTAGATTACAACACACAACTAACGGTGACCACTAATGTTGCGGTTTCAGAATTTGCGTTGATTCGTTTTTCGGCAGCTACACATAGTACAAATAATGAACAACGTCGAATCCCTCTAACTACCTCAACAGGAACGAACCATTTGTTAAGCATTCCTGACCGGAACTTACTACCTCCTGGGTATTATATGTTGTTTGCATTGGATAGCAATGGTGTTCCAAGTATAGCAAGCACGTTGAAAATTGGAGATGTTGTTCCACTAACTACTAATCCCAATCTTGTATTGGATTTCAAGTTCAATGAATCTTCAGGAACGGCTATAGCGGATAGTTCTGGAAATAATAATAATGGTACCATCATAGAACGATTGGATGACGGTACACCCACAACAGCTGATGATCATCAGTTTGTTAGTGGATTGTTTGATAATGCAATCGAGTTCGATGGGTTAGAGTTCAACAGTAACTCCATAATCGATATTGATTACGACACTTCTTTTGAAACCATACAGGACCAAGTTACTATGAGTGCATGGGTATGGCGCGACGAAGAAGGTAGAGTTTCCCAAAACGGTAACAAGGTCGCCAATGTAAGTATCTTTTCCCATAATTATCCAGATATTTTCTTTGGTTTCCACAATACGCTTTACAAATGGTCATTTAGAACTTCAGACGGCTACGTGAATTGTTATTCAGGTTACGCACCTCTTGAAGGATGGAATCATATTGTAGCGACATATGACGGGGCATTTGCAAAGCTTTATGCAAACGGGGTCAAAATCAGTGAGCAACCCATAACAGGGAGCATAACATTGACTGATGACGCAACGGACTATAGTAAGTTTACAGTTTCTGGATTTCACGATATTAGAACTATGCCCGTACAACCTTATGGAAATAGCAGTGGCGTTACAGATGAGATAGATGGGAAAATTGATGAACTACAAATTTTCAATGTAGCATTAGGTCCAGAAGAAGTGTTTGGTTTGTATCAGTTAGGCGTAAACCAAAACAATCCCAATGTACCCGAATGTGATGGAAACGAAATTGCCTTTGAATACAAAATTAACGGCAGTAGTTGGATAACTGGACAGAACAATCGATTTACAGTAAATGCTGGTGATGAAGTGTTTATTAGAGCAAAGGACTACTCAGGTCAGTATTTCATCACTACTCAAGAAACGGATGGCCCGACTTTTGACTCGGATACTGAGCTAAACGGAGAAGGTGCATATCAAATTGATACAGGGCTTTTAGACCCAACTGACGATGGTTTGGTTGACCTAAATGATGCAGGAATTTATGTGCTGACTACTTCTGACGGGTGCCCTACTCCAATTGAGTTGGAGGTATTAGACTCATGTGATCCGGGAGATATTCAAATTATTACAGAATATCAAATCAATGGAGTATGGTGCGGAAATCCAGCAAGTACTATCCCATGTGGATTAAATGAAATTACTCTAACCGCAGGGGATCAACTCCGTTTAAGTGCACAACCCGAGAATCCACCAACCATCTCCGTGAAATTGCCAAATGGCACTGTTGTAGGAAACAATTATTTAATTTCCAGTGTAGACCCCTTCTTGCATCAAGGACTTTACACAATTATGACGGATCAAGGATGTTCAGAGCCCCTCAACATAATAATCCAAGATGTCAGTTGTGGTACTTTAGGATTAGAAACGGAATATCGCGTCAATGGTGGGAGTTCGGTAACCGGACAATCCTCTGTCACAGTAGATTCCGGTGACGACTTAACATTGAGTATAATTCCTGATGGAACACTTTACAGTATTACTTCTACTTCATCTAATGGTAATTCTAAGCCCAATGGAAGTGATGACCTGATTTTGATTAATATTATTGAAGATGATGCAGGAATATACACATTTACAACCGCTGGCGGATGCTCTACCACGCTTGAGGTAATTGTAAATACAGTCGTGGATTGCGGTGCTTTTGGATTTGAACCACGCTATCAAATCAACGGTGAAGGTAGTTTTATTGAAGGGGTAACATCGCTTTCTGTTGATGAAGGAAACAACGTAATACTAGGTGTAAATCCGTTGGGAACCATGTTTGAGGTTTCCAGTACAGCAACCAATGGAAACTCAAAAACATTAAACACATCAAATTTAAATCTAACAGATTTAGATACCGGAGATTCAGGAACATATACGTTCACCGCTTTCAACGGATGTACTTTCGATTTCGAACTTACCATTAACACAGTGGACTGTGGTGATTTAGATTTACAGAGTGAATATGAAATAAATAGCAGCGGAGCAACCATTGTTGGAGCTAACTTTGTCCGCATAAATGAGGGTGATAATATTACTTTAAGTGTTTCGCCAGATACCTATAATAGTTTGCCACTAGCCTTTACTTTGTCAGGACCAAACGGCAACAATAAAGCGTTAAACTCAGCAGACTTTATTCTGTCTAACGCAGAATTAGCGGATGCTGGGACATATACATTCGCATCAAGCTCAGGTTGTAGTGCCCAGTTGATTCTTTATGTTGGTCCCAACCAACCACCTGTTGCGGTGGCCAATGCAACCCCAGAAACTGGAGACGCACCATTAAATGTATCGTTTAACGGTAGTGGTTCTACAGACGATATTTCTATTGTTTCGTACGCTTGGGATTTTGGAGATACAAATTCAGCAAATATCGCCAACCCTTCTCATACCTATAATTTACCGGGAGAATATACCGCAATACTTACGGTAACAGATAGTGAGGGTGCTGAGGATACCGATGAAATCGTAATTTCAGTGACAGCGCCCAACCAACCGCCTATCGCTATTGTGGACGCCACGCCAATTTCAGGTAATATACCCCTAGAGGTAAGCTTCGATTCAAGTGGTTCTAGCGACGATAATGCTATTGTTTCTTATTTCTGGGATTTTGATGATGGCAATACAAGTACTGAGGCGAATCCAACGCATACTTATACGCAATTGGGGACTTTTACGGCGACCCTTACAGTAATGGACGCGGAAGGACTCGACAGCTCCGACACTATAGAAATCAACGTAAATGAGCTTGATAACCAACCACCTAGGGCAGTAGTTACATCAGATGTTAATACGGGTATCGCGCCATTGTTGGTCTCTTTCAAAGGAGAAAATTCTACTGATGACTTGGAAATAGTAAGCTACAATTGGGATTTTGGTGATGGGAATAGTTCCACGGAAACAAACCCTGCCCATACCTACCTAAGCACAGGTATATTTACAGCTTCATTAACGGTTACCGATGCTGAAGGCCTAAATGATATGGAAACCCTTGAAATTACAGTTACCAGTTCCGTGAACCAACCTCCAACTGCTGTAATTATAACCAATATTGCCGAAGGTAGTGTTCCATTGCAAGTATCGTTTACTGGAGACCAATCAAATGACACCGATGGTTCAATAACCATTTATACATGGGATTTTGGTGATGGAAACAGCTCCTCTGAAGCCAATCCAGTACATACATATCAGCAGACCGGCATCTTTACGGCAAGTTTGACCGTCACCGATAACGAAGGTGCGATGGATTCCGAAACCGTTCAAATCACCGTAAACGGACCTTTGAACGAATCGCCAACCGCCGTAATTCAAGCGGACCCCATTCGTGGTGAAGCTCCATTAACCGTTAACTTTAATGGTTCTAGTTCTACCGATGATAACGGAATTAGTACCTATAACTGGGCGTTTGGAGATGCTGAAAGCAGTACGGCCAATTCAGTTCAAACTTCTTTTGAATACACTGAAGCTGGAAATTATACGGTTACCCTTCAAGTGGCAGACGAACAAGGCGAAACAGGAATCACTGAAGTCATTGTAGAAGTACTTCCTCCAAATGTTCCTACAACAACGGAGGCCATCATCACCGCTGCACCAAATCCTGCATCAACTTGGGCTGATTTGTATGTGACCATGCCAGATGGCGATACTTTGGTCAAGTTCGGAATATTTGATGCTACAGGGAGACTGATATTTACGTTTAATCCAAACGATGTTTACGATGATGCCAAAGGCACCTATACCCTACCCATCGGGACATTAAGAAATGGAATGTATTACGTGAAGGTTGACTTTACCCAGAACAAACCCAAGGCCATCAGGCTCATGGTAAGAAACTAAAGAAAAGGCCAATTGTGGCCTTTTTTCTTTTCTATTGAAGCATTCCAAGAAACATGTGTAGTTTTGCATCCGAAATCCAGCGTAATGAAAATATTGGTTACCGGTGCAGCGGGTTTTATTGGCTACCATCTTTCTAAAAAGCTATTGGAAGAAGGGTTCGAGATGATGGGTATTGACAATCTCAATGCTTATTATGATATAGAACTGAAGTACGGTAGACTCAAGGAGCTTGGAGTATCCTCAGCCCAAAATTCTGCTTCACAAATCTCAACAAAATATCCAAAATTCACTTTCAGAAAAGCAGATATCGTTGACTATACCGAACTTGAAGGTATAGTAAAAGAATTTAAACCCAACAACATTGTTCATTTAGCGGCTCAAGCCGGGGTCCGCTACAGTATTGAAAACCCACAAGAATATATAAGTGCAAACGTTCAAGGGTATTTCAATGTTTTGGAAGCTGCTAGAAAATACAACGTGGAGCACCTCATTTATGCCAGTAGTTCAAGCATTTACGGAAATGCTTCGGAAGTTCCGTTTCTAGTAGATGCAAAAACCGACTCCCCTATAAGTTTGTATGCCGCTACCAAAAAAAGTAATGAGCTTATGGCGCATGCGTATGCCCATTTGCATAAACTGTCTATAACCGGATTACGTTTCTTTACGGTTTACGGACCCTATGGAAGACCTGATATGGCGTATTTCAAATTTGCCAAAGCCATCGTAGAAGATGAAACCATTCAAATTTATAATCATGGAGACCAATCTAGAGATTTCACCTACATAGATGACATCATTGATGGCTTGTGTCGAATAGTTGAAAAAGGCTTTGTCAAAAAAAGCAAGGTCAGACATAACGTCTACAATTTAGGTAGAGGAAAACCGGAATCCTTGATGACTTTCGTGGAATCCATTGAAACCGCTTTGGGGAAAAATGCAAAGAAAGAGTTTGTCGCCAATCAACCTGGTGACGTTTCTCGAACTTGGGCAGATGTTTCAGAACTAGCCAAAGATTATGGATATGCTCCCAAAATCAATTTGACTGAAGGTGTTCAAAAATTCGTGGAATGGTTTAAGAATAGTGACAATCAAAAATACCAAGTTAAGTAATCCATCGTTGAACTAATGAGTTGAACGAAAATGGAATCAAATCAAAATACATTTTAAGAACTTTGCAGCTTGCAAACATCAAACTAAAGTAGTTAAGCATGAAATTAACCGTTATAGGTACAGGATACGTGGGGCTCGTAAGTGGAACTTGTTTTGCTGAAATGGGCAATACGGTGACCTGTGTTGATATTGACGAGAAAAAAATAGAAAATCTCAAAAATGGGATTATCCCTATATACGAACCAGGACTAGAGCCTATGGTCATGCGAAATGTGGCCAATGACACTTTGCGTTTTAGCACTAAACTTGAAGACAGTATAAAAACCTGCAACATTGCCTTTATCGCTGTGGGCACGCCCATGGGCGAAGATGGTTCGGCAGATTTGCAATATGTCCTTCAAGTGGCTTCCGATATTGGAGACCATATGGAAAAGGAGCTTATCATTGTTGATAAGTCTACAGTACCTGTTGGCACAGCCGATAAGGTAACCGCCAAAATCAAAGAGCGTTTGGAAATTCGAGGAGTAGATATTCCTTTTGAAGTAGTTTCCAATCCGGAATTCTTAAAAGAGGGAGATGCCATCAGCGATTTCATGAAGCCTGACCGCGTGGTAGTTGGTGTATCTTCGCCTGAGGCTGAAGAGCAAATGAGAGCTCTTTACGCCCCCTTCTTTAGAACTAATACCAGAATCATTTCAATGGATGTTCGTTCTGCTGAGATGACCAAATATGTTGCTAATGCGATGTTGGCCACCAAAATTTCGTTTATGAACGAAGTGGCGAATATTTGTGAGTTAGTTGGGGCTGATGTGAACAAAGTACGCGTGGGCATCGGTTCTGATAGCCGTATTGGCTATAGTTTTATCTATCCTGGAAGCGGATATGGTGGGTCTTGTTTTCCAAAAGATGTCAAGGCTTTGAAACGGACTGCGCAAGAGCACGATTATCATCCTAGACTAATAGATGCGGTTGAAAAAGTAAACAACGACCAAAAGTTTGTCATCGCCAAAAAGGTAATTGAACACTTTGGAGAGGACCTTTCAGGAAAGACCTTTGCTTTATGGGGATTGGCGTTTAAACCCGAGACGGATGATATGCGGGAAGCTCCAGCCATTTATATTATCAAGGAATTGGTGAAACACGGTGCCAAAGTACAAGCGTATGACCCAAAAGCTATGGAAGAAGCACAGCATTTTTATTTAAAGGATGTGGAAGGCGTTTCGTATCTAACTTCCAAATACGACACCTTGAAAAATGCTGATGCCATGATATTGTTGACGGAATGGAAAGAATTCCGTTCACCTGATTTCGAAGAATTGAAGGTGCAGCTAAAAGAACCTGTTATTTTTGATGGCAGAAATCAATATTCCAATTTGGGCATGGAAAAGAAAGGATTTCACTACTATCAAATCGGGAAAAAGTAGTTTTCACCGATATTTTCAAAATATGAGAAGGGTGTCCCAACGGGCACCCTTTTTTAATGCCTTGACAATCATCGCATAAAACTGTTCGTTTACCGATTTTGAGGGGATTTAACAATACTTCACTTTAACTTCACATGGATTTTTGTATTACCAAAAAAAGAAAACCCCTAGCCTTACAAAAATTACCATGCGCACCAGAACACTTCAACTACTCGCCCTTTTTCTTTTTGCTAGCACTGTAGCTTTCGGTCAAGATGCCGATGGTGATGGCATTTTGGATGCAGCCGACTTATGCCCGACAAATTATGATGTTGGTGGTGTAAATGTTGATACCGATGGAGATGGTATTGGTGACCCTTGCGATTTAGATGATGACAATGATGGGATTTTGGATTTTTACGATTGTGAAATTACCGTAACTAATTTCAGTTTTGAGTCTCCCGCTGGCCCCCCATATTATTTAGCAGTCGATGATTGGACTTTTTCTGGCGCCAATACATATGGGTATCATGACATACAGCCAGCAAACAATTATGTTGCTGCAGCAGAAGGTAATCAATTTTTATTCATGAATACCAACCCTGGTGTGACAGGACAAATTACACTAACTAATCCTATTGGTGTTTTTACTGAAGGTGGCTATATTTTAACTGTAGCAGTTGGAGACGGTATCAGCGGAGCGGTTTTTAGGAACGATAATGAATCCGTAATAGAAATTGGTTATGGTAACGATGCCACCAGTTTCACATCCATAGCACAAACGGTAATTGATGGTCCCACAGAAACAACTCCTGGAACATGGACGGATTTTGAAGTCGTTATAGATTTGCCTGCTGGAAATCCCGCAATTGGAGAAGGTATATTGATTCGTATTTCGCATACTGGGGGAACAGGACTACAAGCAGGTAACTATGATAATGTAAGGCTTCAATATGATTCCGATAGCGATGGTATTCCAAACTGTCGAGAAATTGATTCTGATGCAGATGGGGTAAATGATGTTTTGGAAGCAGGCCATACAGATGCAGATAATAATGGTGAACTTGACGGACCCATTAATCCTGATGGAACAGTAAATGGCGTTGATGGATACACAGGAAACTACGATGATGTTTTCGACGCAGCCAAAGAAGGTTCTTTGATTTTGGATAATGATGGAGACACTGTTTTAGACGATGTGGACATTGATGACGATAATGACGGTATAAGAGACATTTTTGAATGTGAAGTACCAATCGCAAATAATAGCTTTGAAACGAATGCCTCTCAACCTATTGACGATTGGGTTTTATCTAACGCAACAGGAAATTTAGGGTACGGTATCGAATCACCTCCTTTGTCCAATTATCTACAAATTCCAGATGGTACTAGTATCGCTTTTATCAATGGGAGTGGTACCATTACTTTGGATATGGCTGGAGCTGAGTTCGAACCAGGAGATTATTTGGTAAGTCTTGAAGTTGGAGATGGTATCGAAAATAGTTTTTTCAGTAATGATGGACAGACTTTCGTAGAGGTTGGTTATGATAATGGTGGGGTTTTTCAAACCATCGGAGATCTTACGATAGAAGCTCATGAAACGCTTAATGGTATATGGACTGATTTTTCCTTTACTGTAAGTGTTCCTTTAGCAAGTCCTGCCTTGGGAAGAGGAATTTTGATACAAATAACACACACCGCAAATGGTGCTTTAGACCAAGGTGGTGGAGATTATGACAACATAAAAATAAGAAGAGACCGAAACGCTAACGGAATTGCGGACTGTTTTGAAGATGATATCGATGGTGATGGTTGTCCCGATGTAACCGAAGCAGGACATACAGATGGTGGTGGAGGTATTTTGGATAATTCGGGAACTAACCCAGATGGATCGGTAATTCCCATAGGTACGGGCTATACTGGACTCACTCAAGCCGTTTTAAGCAACACGATAAACGTTTGTACGCAAGTGTTTGATTTTGATTCCGACACATATAATGACGATGTTGACCTTGATGACGACAATGACGGAATTCTTGACTCCAACGAATGTGAAGTCGTTATCGCGAACTTCGGATTGGAAAATGATAACCTTCCCGCAGACCCAATTGCTGATTGGAGATACACTGCAGGTCCTTTCCCCTCAAGCTATGGTATTGAAGACCCGTTGAACATAGATGGTTCAAATTATGCCGCAGCAGCCGAGGGTGCGACCTACGCTTTTATTAACGGAGATGGTGCGATTACCCTGAATACGGTCTATTCTACATTCGAAATTGGACATTATGATTTATCTATTCGCGTAGGCGATGGCGCTGATTTTGGCAACCCATTCAGAAATGATGGTAGAAGTATCATTGAAATCGGATATCATGATGGTGATATCAATAATTTTCAACCCATAACCAATGGGACACTTACTATTGAAAGTTATGAAACTAAAGCAAGCATTTGGAGCGAATTTGTGGTAAACGGGGAAGTTAACGCCGGAGACCCTGCGTTAGGTCAAGCCATTTCCGTTCGTATAACTCATGAAAGCAATGGAGCAGCGAACCAATTCCAAGGGAACTATGATTGGGTAGTGATTACCAAGGATACTGATGGTGATGGTGCTTCAGATTGTTTGGATTTAGATTCCGATAACGATGGCTGCAATGATGTGGTTGAAGCCGGGCATGTTGACGATGGTGCAGGCGCATTGGATGGAACAGGGGTTGCAACTGATGGTACGGTGACAGGTTTTGTAAGGGGTTATTTAGGTAATGATCAGGCAGTTTTGGATAATACCATGGATAGGGATTGTAATCCTCTTGACAATGATTTGGATGGTGTTGTTGATGGAAATCGTTTCTTTCTAGACGCCAGTAATAATTTACAGTTTGATGTTGACCAAGATGATGACAACGATGGTATTTCAGATATTAATGAAGACTGCAACCTAACATCAGGCTCACCAAGAGGACTATACAACTTTGAGTTTCCCGCGAATAATTTTGTAAGTGGTGGTGGATTCCCTTTTAACTCTGTAGCCGATTTTTGGTATGATGTCACAGGAACAGGAGGAGGAATACATTTATTAAATGCCCAGGATTTTGGTGTGCCAGGTACCTTTGAACCCAATTTTAGAAAGGATGGAACTGGACTAATTGATTTACCAGACCCAGATTATGACAATGATTCGTATCTGTATCTAAACGGTACAACCACTATAACCCAGACCACCTCAGCTATTGTCATTCAAGAAGGAAGTTATGTTGTAACCATAGCTATCGGGGATGAAATAAGTACCACTGATGCTTTCCGTAACGACGGACAAAGTGTTATTGAAGCTGGTTTTGATGATGGTTCTGGATTTAATTCCTTAGGAACGCTTACCGTGGAACCTCATGAAACGCCCAACGGAGTTTGGACGGATTTCAGTTTTTCTTTTACTGCAAGCCCAGCATCAATAGGAGAAGATCTTTTTTTCAGGATTACACACAATCAAAATCCCGCTTTGAATCAACAACGAGGGGCGTATGATTATATCCGTGTTAATTTTGATTATGATGGTGATGGCATTCCAGATTGTTTTGATTTGGATTCTGATGATGACGGCTGTCCAGATTCGGTTGAAGCTGGTTACGATGACCCTGAAAGAGACGGTATCTTGGGCGCAGGTGTGCCAACTGTTAACGGTGTTGGAAGGGTGACTAGTGCCACCGGATATACTACTCCAGTGGACCCCAATGTCAGAAGTTTTGCCGAACCCGCGGTCATTGATACACCTTTAACTGACCAAAATATTTGTGAAGGTGGAAATGCAACCTTCACTGTAGGTGCCTCGCGCGTAGGTGGAGGAGTAATAGAATACGAATGGTTCGAAAGTACCGACGGCGGTGTAACGTTTACGCCTTTAGCAGAAACAACCAATACTTTGAACGTAAATGCGGTTACTATAGCGCAAAACAACAATCAGTATCGTGTTTGGGTTAGTGGAGATGATTATGCTTGTTACGAGGAATCCATAGCTACACTCACTGTCAACGCAGCTCCGGCCACGGTAGTGCTAACACCAGTAGCCACCCCAATCTGTTTTGGAAGTGATGCAGAATTTACATTCGCTGGTGGACCAGATGATATTGTTACCTATACCACGGATGGGGGAACCACTACGCCAACCATTACTTTGGATGCTGCTGGAGCAGCAACGCTTACCATAACAGCTCCTACTACAGATGTTACCTTGGAAATTGTTCAGGTCGAGGAAGATGTTTCAGGGTGTATTGTCACCCCTACTCCAACCATCACAAGTACCATTGTGGTGATTCCAAACTTGGATGTACCACAAAATGAAGTAGATAATGCCAACTGCTCTGGGGACCCGACAGCACCTTTAAGCGCGGATATTCCCTTAACAGGAGGTGACCGAATTGATTGGTACGCCGCACCAACAGGTGGAACTGCACTAGCTTCTGGAACGACATATACGCCAGCCGACACCGCTGCTGGTTCTTACATTTATTATGCAGAAACGGTTGACAGCGGTTCGGGTTGCGCCAGTACTCGAATCCCAGTCACTTTGACCATTATTGCTACACCAACAGCACAAATTTTTCCTGACCAAAATATTTGCGGCAGCTACATTCTTCCCGTATTGAATACTGGAAACAATTATTTCACTGGTAGTGGTGGAACGGGTACGATGTTGAATGCCGGTGACAATATTACTACGACACAGACGATTTTTATTTATACTGAAACCGGTACTACGCCAAATTGTAGTGATGAAAGTTCATTCACAGTCAATGTAACTCCAGCACCCATCCTAACCGTTTTGGACCGAGTTTGTTCGGCAGATTTGGCTACGTATACCATCGAATTTACCATTACAGGTGGAATAGTTACCACTACTGCCGGAACTGTTGTCGGTAATGAAGTGCAAAATATTCCTTCCGGAACGGATGTGACCCTCACCCTTACAGATGCTACCTGTGTACAAATGATACCTGTACCAGCGCCAGACTGTAGTTGTCCTACGCTGGATAATCCTGTAAACTTGGTCAATGGCACAAACTGCTTTGGAGAACCTACAGCTACGCTGATGGCAGAAATTCCAAATACAGGTGGGGATGCGCTAAATTGGTATGACGCTGCCACAGGTGGAAACTTGGTTGGCACGGGAACATCTTTTACGCCCATCCAGACAGCTATTGGAACCTATTCGTTCTTCGTTGAAACCTTGGAAACTGCTTCAGGATGCACTAGCGGTAGGTCTGAGGTTACCTTAACCATTGTAGATAGACCCACTGCTGACATGTTGGCAAACGTTGAGGCCTGTGAAAGTTATACCCTTCCTCCGTTATCAGTCAATAACCAATATTATACAGGACCAGCTGCCTCGGGCAACCAGTTAGCTACAGGGGAACAGATTACTGCTTCTCAGACAATTTATGTTTACTCAACACTAGGCGCTGGACCAAGTTGTTTTGACGAATCCAGTTTCGATATCACGATTTTAAATGAGCCACAAATCATGCTACCCGAAACCGCAGGACTTTGTGAAGGTTCCACCACTGTGCAATTGGGAATGGATTTAGGACCCAATTATCGGTACGATTGGACCCCAGATAACGATACCAATGGAGATGGTATTGAGGAACCAATTTTTAATGTGACCCAAGCAGGAATCTATAGTTTACGCATTTATCAAATAGGAACAAGCTCAGAATGTGGCGGACAAGTACTATATACCACAGAGGTAATTGATGGTCTCTCCCCCACTTCCGTTCAAGTTGAAGTGACAGCTGAAGGTTTTGAGCTTAATTCAGGTAATCGGGTTCGTGCCATTGTAAACAATGACAATTTATTGTTTGATAGGTTTGAGTATAGTTTGGATGACCCTAACGGACCTTTTCAGGTAGAAAACTTCTTTGAGAATGTACCCGGTGGCCTGCATACAATTTACGTTCGTAGCCTATCAGATTGTGGCGGCGTGATTGGAAGTACTCCCTTCTTGATTGTAAACTATCCAACTGTATTTACCCCTAACGGGGATGGCACCAACGAAACCTGGAATATTCTTGGAACCGATAATCCAAATTTAACGGGTGATGTGCAAATTCAAATTTTTGACCGTCATGGTAAATTGCTTACCCAGCTCAATCCATTTGGTCCTGGCTGGGATGGAAACTACGGTGCCAATCCAATGCCATCCAGCGACTATTGGTTTACGGTAAGCTATTTCGATTTGTTGGCTAATCAACAAGTTGATTTCAACGGACACTTCAGTCTGATACGGTAATCAATATGGAAGTATGCTTCCCTCAGGAGACATGTTTTTGACAGAATTAGCCACAAAATATTGCAAATGTGACAGTTTCCAAGCGGCAATGATTTGGTCCCTTCGTATAAAAAGTTTGTCCCTGGGGATTCCTTCTTCATTAACCCAATGACTTCCACGAACCGCGGTTGAGCAGGAATCGTATCCAGTTTTAAACACCAAATCGTAGGCATCCTTGCTAAAACAATCGTAGCGACCGTAGGGATAAGCAAAGTGGCGGATAGGGCCACAATGCTGTTCTAAAATTCGTTTGGACATCACCAAATCCTCCTCGAAATCAGAAAGCGCCATTCCGCTGACGTTATCGAGTGACATGGTATGTGAGCCAATCTCGTGTCCTTGATACAACAGTTTCTCTAAATCTGACCAAGTCATAAACTCAATCGGCGGCATAATCAGCTTCGTGTCACAGAACTGAAAAATCTTTTCTTTGTCTTCAAGGTTTATAGTATCAGGGTTCACAAAAAAACAACAACTAGCATCATAGCGATTGAGAATCTCAGCAGCAATAAGATTGTTTTTAAAGCCGTCATCGGAGCTCCAAGTGATATAAGGTTGGTCCACCGTACCGTTTACCAACTTATCCACCGCTTCAGAATGGGAAATAAAACGATGTTTTTCCGCCAATAAGGCTACGAAGCGCTCAAAGCCCTCCGCCTCATCTTCAAAAATGTGATGGAAGTACAAAAAATGTACCCTTGGTTTAGCGTACAAAGCGTTTTTCGCATCATCTCCCATCAATATGGAAAGCGTATCCAACGCAATATTCCTTAGGTAATCACGAAAACTAGTTCCATGATACCGTTTTACTTCAGCATATGTGGTACAAAAATCCATATTGAAAAAACGACGAAAAGGGTTCCATCGTATACACTGCTTTTTTAAGCGTTGTGGTGAAAAGATTTAAAAGGATCTAATGCAGTTCAATTTTCTGCTTAAATGTTAAAAAAAAACGTCATTCATCGAATTTAGAATCGACAAACGTCCATCTAGCAAACCAACCCCGTATCTCATTTCGCCCTTTTTGTGCATTTGGTCGAAAAAATGATAAGTTTTATCGATGTTTTAAGATTTATTGTGAAATTCAAGTCCCAAATGACACAGAGCTTAATCTAAACATGAACCCCATTAAACCTAAATTGCTGTGGTAGTACCCCAAATTAGTAAAGCACCTAAGGTATTGTTTTTCATTGGATTTATTTTCTTATTCGTTTTAAGTTGCGGACAGGACTCGGACTTGTACGACGAACTAAGTATGTACGAAGAAGTGAATAAAGACATCGAAGACAAGGACCTTAACTCTGAAGACGAAGAAACGGATGAGAACACCAACGAGGACGAGAACTCGGATGAAGAAAGTAACAATCTTGTTCACCCTATTGAGGGAGCCTTTTATGTAACTGCAAATGGTTCCGCCTCAAATGATGGAACTTCTGAAAACACAGCGTGGAGCTGGCCACAAGCTGTGGCAAATGCTCGCGCAGGCGACATAGTCTACGTAAAAGCAGGAAATTATTCGGGATTTCAAGTGACCTTCAGAAATTCTGGGACCTCCCAAGAGCCTATTGTCTTCATGGGATATAAAGAAACTCCAGGCGATATTGACGCCGAACAGCAACAACTTTCCAATTTAGAGACACGCGGTAGACGTGGTACGACGAAATTAGCCAATGATGCTACTTTCAACTATAAAAATGGTCCTAGTTCGGAAGAAATGCCATTTTTCCAAAAAAACTATCGTAGAGATGAAACCGCTATGCGAATCGACGGAAGTCATGTTCATCTCAAAAATTTTATTATTAGTGGATATTCGACAGGTGTTTTCATTAACTCCTCGAGTGATAGTGCCGAAATAATGAACTGTATTTTCCATGAACAAGGAAATATGAACGTTGGAATGAGGGACACGTCCCATCCTGACCGCTACAAGGGAACGGGTGTTTGGAACAAAGGCGCATTGAACGCAGATATTCAATTTTGCACCTTTTTGAATGTAGAACAAAATGCTTTGCAATTCCAAGGAGCCAACACCGGTGTAGTTGCGAACAACATGGTATACTCTTACAATACCACAAACGGAACAGATTACATGTTCCTCATTACCCGAAATGGCAACACGTATTCACAAGATTTGGTTTTTGAATATAACAAATGTGAGCGTATGGCAGGAGTACCCCATGGCGGACACGGTTTTGTTATCAAAAATGGTGGACATTCCAACACGATACGGAATTTTGAGGTGGTCAATACTAGCGTGGAAATGAATTTTGCAAATGTTTATGAAAATCTTGTAGAAGATGGGAACATCCAAGGAGCTTTCTACAATGATGGAGACCCCTTGTCTTCGGTATTCTTTGGTAATGGAGCGCATCATAATACGTTTCGCAACCTTACCATAGACAACACTTGGGGGGCGATTGCTTGTTCTTCCTACGGAGATGGCGCATCCAATGACCCAAATATCAATACAAACTACCCGGGTAATGATAACAAGTTTATTAACATAGTAGCAAAGAACTCTCAATATGCCTTCATTATGAGCGAATTTGGTGCTGAAGGTAGTAGGGAAGCTTATGATACCATGTTTATCAACTGTACTTTTTATAATGTAGAATATGGTGTCAGAGCGAATAGACCTAATAGCAATATTCAATTTTATAACACCACTTTCAATACGACCCGCGGATTTGTAATAGAGAGTAACGGTTTTAGTTTGAATAACAATACGACATTCGAAAATTGTCATTTTGATGGAGCATCTAGAACCAGCGCAGTATCAAGCTATAATGACAGAAATAATATTCAAGGAAATCCCATGTTTATGAATGCCAACGGTTCTGGACTATTTGATATCTCAGGTTTCCAGTTACAAGACAATAGTCCTCTTGAAGGAGCAGGAAAAGATATATCATCTTTGACCAATGAAGCTTCAAAAGATTCCAACGGAAAAAACAGAGTGGATTACAACATTGGTGCGTTTTAACGAACTACCGATACGCATTGTCCAAAAGCCGGGTTTTCTCACCCGGCTTTTTTTATTTTTGCCAAAATTTTTACTTACACCCTACGTTAGTTAACCATTGAATAATAACAACATTTCTTTCAGAGCTAAGCCTGTTTTATGAAAAAAGTAGCATTGATTACCGGTGTAACCGGACAAGATGGTGCCTATTTGAGCGAATTCCTTTTGAAAAAAGGATATGAAGTCCATGGATTGAAGAGACGTTCATCGCTTTTTAACACCGACCGTATTGATCACCTTTACCAAGACCCACACGAAACCAACCGGAAATTCATCCTTCACTATGGGGATATGACGGATAGTACTAACCTTATCCGACTCATTCAAGAAATACAACCGGATGAAATCTACAACCTAGCGGCAATGAGCCACGTTCAGGTTTCGTTTGAAACTCCTGAGTATACTGGCAATGCAGACGGATTGGGAACTTTACGAATTTTAGATGCGGTTCGACTTTTGGGCTTAGGCGAAAAGACCAGAATCTACCAAGCATCAACTTCCGAATTGTACGGTAAAGTACAGGAGGTGCCACAAAGCGAAACAACACCTTTTTACCCAAGAAGTCCTTATGCCGTTGCTAAGATGTATGCTTACTGGATTACGGTAAATTATCGAGAAGCATATAATATGTATGCCTGTAACGGAATTCTCTTCAATCATGAATCACCGATTCGCGGGGAAACTTTTGTGACGCGTAAAATTACCAGAGCTACCGCAAGAATTGCGTTAGGTCTTCAAGATAAATTCTACTTGGGTAATCTAGATGCTCAAAGAGACTGGGGGCATGCCAAAGACTACGTTCGTATGATGTGGATGATTCTTCAAGCAGATGAAGCGGAAGATTGGGTAATTGCAACCGGAAAAACCACTCCTGAGCGAGACTTCGTGCGTATGAGTTTTGCAGAAGTAGTTATCGAATTGGAATTCAAAGGGCAGGGTGTGGACGAATATGCTTATGTAAAATCTTGTTCCAACCCAGAATATCAGCTTGAAATTGGAAAAGAAGTTTTGGCAGTTGATCCTAAGTACTTTAGACCCACCGAAGTTGACCTTTTGATTGGTGACCCATCCAAGGCTAAAAATAAATTAGGCTGGATTCCAGAATATGAGTTGGCGGATCTTATTAAAGATATGATGCAAAGCGACCTCAAACTCATGCAAAAGGACCAATATTTGAAAGACGGTGGATATCGTATTCTCAACTACTTTGAGTAGGAATGGAAAAAACCTCTAAAATTTATGTTGCCGGACATCGCGGATTGGTCGGTAGCGCATTGGTTAAAGCCCTTCAAGCAAAAGGGTACACCAATATGGTATACCGCACCCATACTGAGCTTGATTTGACTGATTCAAACGCGGTAGCATCCTTTTTTGCGTCTGAAAAACCAGATTACGTATTTCTGGCAGCGGCAAAAGTGGGTGGAATTGTAGCCAACAACAAATATCGCGGTGACTTTATCTATGCCAATTTGATGATACAAAACAATGTGGTACATCAAAGCTATTTGCATGGGGTGAAGAAGCTGTTGTTTTTAGGCAGTACTTGTATCTATCCGAAGTTAAGTCCTCAACCTATGAGAGAGGACTATCTTTTGACAGATACTTTGGAGTACACCAATGAGCCGTATGCCATCGCCAAAATAGCTGGAATTAAGCTATGCGAGAGCTATAATCTGCAGTATGGGACGAATTACATTTCTGTGATGCCCACCAATCTGTACGGACCAAATGATAATTTCGATTTAGAAAAGTCGCACGTACTTCCCGCACTGATTCGTAAAATTCATTTGGGTAAAGCGTTGGAAAATGGCGATTGGGAAACCATTGACCAAGATTTACATCATTTACCTATAGAAGGAGTATCCGGAAATAGTTCCGAATCCGAAAAATTAGAAGTTCTTCAGAAGTACGGCATTACCACAGATGAAAACAACAACATTTCTGTAGAAATTTGGGGGAGTGGAAAACCGATGCGAGAGTTCCTATGGTCAGAAGATATGGCAGATGCTTGTGTATTCATAATGGAAAAACGTGATTTTAGCGACACCTTTGAAACAGGCGCTAAAGAAATACGAAATACGCATGTGAACATCGGTACCGGAAAAGACATCAGCATTGGAGATTTGGCCGAACTGATTAAAGAAAAACTTGGTTTTAAAGGTAGTTTTGTTTTCAATACCAAAAAACCCGACGGAACCATGAAAAAGCTCACCGATGTGACCAAGCTCCAACAACTGGGATGGAAACATAGTGTTGAGTTGGGCATGGGTATAGAACGGATGTATCAATGGTATGTCAAACCTTGAGAATATTCCACAGAAATCTTAATGGATGTCCTCAAAACTTCTTAGTTACCTCTGGAATTCAGTCGAAAAATTTGGGAGCCAAATTGTTCGCTTTGCACTCGGCATTATACTCGCTAGAATTCTTAGTCCGCGAGACTACGGGTTAATCGGCTTACTTATCGTGTTTACGGCAGTCGCTCAAATTTTTGTGGACAGCGGCTTCAGTAAAGCGTTAATTCAAAGAAATGATAAGAATCCAAAAGAAGTAAACACCACTTTTACATTTAACCTAATCATTTCTCTTTTATTATACCTAATACTTTTTTTTTCTGCTCCAGCAATTGCCACATTCTATGAAGAGGAAGTATTGGTATCCTTACTAAGGGTACTAGCGCTAACATTAATCGTAAATGCCCTTTTCGCTATCCCAAACACTCTGCTATCCATTGATTTAAATTTCAAAAGGATGGCATACATTAATTTTTCGGCTATTATAATCAGCGGTATTCTAGCGATATATCTAGCGATAAAGGGATTCGGAGTTTGGGCCTTGGTGTATCAATACTTGAGCAAATCAATTATCACTTTAGTATTTTTTTGGAGTTCAAAAGTTTGGAAACCAACAATAATGTTGCATAAACCTTCTCTAAAAAAACTATTCAGTTTTGGAGTGAATATTACTATTTCTTCGCTGTTAAATCAGATTGTGGGAAAGTTTTCATGGCTAATAATTGGAAAAAGCTTTAGTACAGCCGATTTAGGCTATTATAACAGGGGTATACAATTCCCAGATACCGCAATCGGAACACTAGGTACTGTATTAGATACTGTCTTGTTGCCAAATTTGGCTAAAACAAGTGATGAAGAGGCTCTTAGAAAAGAGGTTTCCAACGTATTGAAATATTTGAGCATCATCACAATTCCTATAACAGTAAGCTTAATTGTTTTGGCAGAACCGCTGATACTGGTTCTTTTAACCTCTAAATGGAGTCCAGCAATCCCCATTTTGCAGATTTTTTGTCTTAGCCGTTTCGTGACTAACTTTTCTTCGTTGAGTATTAATGCACTATATACCATAAATAAGGCGAATCTGGTACTGAGACAGCAATACCTCAAGATGGCGGTCAGAATTGTATCTATTCTTTTGACGATTCGATATGGAATTGTTTTTTTGGCACTAGGAGAATTAATAGCTGTAATTATCAATTTTGCTATTGGCACCTATTATCCAGGTAAGCTTCTAAAATTTGGATTCCTCGATCAAATGCGCATCTTGTGGCCTTATTTACTGATTGGCGCAATGGAATTAATAATTTTATATGGACTTACTTTGTTAGTAACACAACCTGTAGCTAAACTTTGCGTTATACCAATGTTCGGTATTCTTCTTCATCTTATATTGCTTTATGCAGTAAGAAGAAAGGATTATGAAAGCCTAAAAAGCTTGATTTTTAAGTTAATAAAGAAGAATGAAAAGTGAATTGGTTTTAAAAGTCCCAAGAAAACTTGTTGATGTTTTGGGTATGTCTTACACACCATCGTACCAGTATGATATGATTGGTGAAGCATCTTCAAAATACATTAAAAATGAAATTTTGACTGGAAAGCCTTTCTTGACTGCAAGAATAGGAGCTACAGAATTCAAATGCATTTCAGGCTATTTAAATGAACAAGGGAAAAACAAAAAGTATTTTGACTATTTCTTGAAAAAAACAGATGCGCTCTCAATAAATGAGGAAGTGATAAGTCAAGCGCATATGTGGTCCGGTATATTCCCACCGCAGCGTGAAACCATAGAACAATTTGCCAAGTTATCTTTACAAGACCTAAAGGATGTAGATGTGTTGGGCGTTTGGCTAAAAGAAGAACTTCTGTTAAAGGAACGATTGAAAAAAAAGACTCTGGTACCATTATCAGATATTGAACCTTATTATCATCAAACCCCTTGGACAGTGGCATTAAATGGTAAAAAAGTATTGGTAATTCACCCTTTTGCCCAAACTATTAAACTTCAATACGATAAACATGAGTTATTGTTTGATAACCCTGATGTCCTTCCAAAATTTGACCTAAAGGTCATTACCTCCGTGCAATCCATCGCTGGACAACCAACACCATTTGCCAGTTGGTTTGAAGCGTTAGAGCATATGAAGTCGCAAATGGACAATACGGACTACGATATTGCAATAATAGGATGTGGTGCCTATGGATTATCACTTGGAGCACATGCAAAACGAATGGGAAAACAAGCAGTGCATCTTGGTGGTGCTACTCAAATTCTGTTTGGGATAAAAGGTGCTCGTTGGGATAATCACCCAAAAATTTCAAAGTTGTACAGGTCATCTTGGGTAAGACCTTCCAAAAATGAAACACCTGAAAACAAGGATAAAGTAGAAGATGGTTGTTATTGGTAATACAAGACCATGAAATTGATCATACAAATCGTATACCTTCCGAAGACCTTACTCAACGAACTGTTGAATCGATTTTTGTTCTTTAGAAAGAGAGTGGAATGCCATAGCTTTCCTAGAATTAATGGAAGGGTTTGTATTAAAGGGCATGGACGTTTGGTTTTGGGCGAAAAAGTAATGTTCAATTCATCTATGGGTTCAAATCCCATAGGAGGGGATACTAAACTTATTTTGGATTTAGGCAGCAACGGTATTCTGGAAATTGGTGATAATACTGGGATATCCAATGCAGCTATCATTGCCCATAAAAAAGTGCATATTGGGAAAAACGTTAAGATTGGAGGTAGTGTAAAGATTTATGATACCGACTTTCATTCGCTTGACCCAATTAAAAGAGCAGATACCAAAACTGATGTTCCTACTAAAAAGGAAGTTTTCATAGAAGATAACGCATTTATCGGAGCACATTCCATAATTCTCAAAGGAGTGCTGATAGGCGAAAATGCTATTATTGGGGCGGGTTCCGTAGTCACTAAAAATGTTCCAAAAAATGAAATCTGGGGTGGAAATCCAGCAAAGTTGATAAAAAAAATAAATGGGAGTACTTAAAGGTTTTCTGAGCAAAATTTTTCTGCGTTATAGAAAATACAAGCTAAAACGACACAAAAATGTACGTTTTGGTGCACGATCCTATTTTTCACGGAATTCGAGTTTTGAAGGAAGCAACTTCCTTTCTACTGATGCTGAACTAATAAATTCAAAGATTGGATTTGCATCCTACCTAGGCATTGAATCCAAAATAAGTAACGCTCAAATTGGGAAATATACATCTATCGGACCTTATGTAAAATGCATTTTTGGAGATCACCCCACGAATACATTTGTGAGCACCCATCCTGCATTCTTTTCATTACGAAAACAAAGTGGATTTACCTTTGTTAAAGAACAGCTATTTGATGAATTTTCAAAACCTACTGTTCCAGGAAGTAATTACAGCATACAGATTGGAAATGATGTGTGGATTGGAGCTCGGGTAACCATACTAGACGGAGTTACCATTGGCGATGGGGCAATTATAGCCTCAGGCGCATTGGTTAATAGAAATGTTCCGCCATATGCCATTTACGGAGGGGTTCCGGCTAAAGAAATAAAAAAACGATTTGAACCATCCGAAATAGAAAATCTCTTGACGTTTAAATGGTGGGATAAAGATTTTATTTGGTTACAGGAAAACGCTGAACTTTTCACCAATCTTGAAAGATTCAAACAAGCCCTACTAAATGAGGAATAACAACCCAGCAATAGTAGTTGTAGCCTATAATCGACCAAAGTCGTTAACAAGACTTCTAAAATCGATTCAAAACGCCTATTATCCGAATAAGGAAGTAACGTTAGTTATCAGTATTGATTTTTCCACGGACAATAATTATGTTTTTGAAATTGCAGAGAATTTTGAATGGAACTATGGTGAAAAAAAGGTGATTCGCCACTCCGAAAATCTTGGCCTAAAAAAACATATCATAAGCTGCGGTGACCTTAGTCAAGAATATGGTAGTGTCATAATACTGGAGGACGACCTATATCTTTCCCCCAATTTTTTCAACTACACAATTAGTGCACTTAACTTTTCGCAGGACAAAGATTATATTGGTGGAGTTGCCTTGTATAATCATAAAATCAATGTGCATAAAGGGGAATATTTTATGGCTCTTGATGATGGTTTTGACAACTGGTATTTTCAATTTGCATGTTCTTGGGGACAAGCGTGGAATGCAACGCAATGGAAGCGCTTTAAAACGTGGTTGTCTGATAATCCTACATTGGTTAAAGCAACTGCCATACCCGAAAATGTCAGTAACTGGTCGGATAAATCCTGGCTGAAATTCTTTATTGCCTACCTTATCAATTCTAATACGTATTTTTTGTATCCTAAAGTTTCTTTGAGTACAAATTTCAATGACCCGGGAACACATGTAGGTCAAGATAGCACCGCCTATCAAGTGGAACTACTGTATGACCAAAAAGAAACATACCATTTCTCGACTTTAGATAGGTCAGAAGCGGTATACGATGCTTTTTTTGAAAGTCAAATCGTGGCCAAAAGTTTAGGTTACCAAAACGATATGCTTGAAATAGACCTTTATGGGTACAAACCTGTAAACGAAAAAAGGTTTTGGTTAACAGCAAAACGATTGCAAAAAAAACAACTCTACGCCTACACCAGAAGTCTAAAGCCAATCGAATCCAATATTATCCAGCAACTTCATGGAAACGAACTTTTTTTGTATGACATGACGGTTGATGAAAAAAATAATTTTATAAAGCAAGGATATGCTGATTATCGAAGAATTATTTATTCGGCAAAGGTCTTATCTTACAAAAGAGCAACGCTGGTATTAAAAAAATTAGTGAGCGATAGAATTCTAAAGTTTTTAGGCAAAACGAATTGACAAAAGTGAAAGGAAAGACCAAATTATTGATATCGTTTCTCTTGCTATACGCATTAGACCCCATGAACTATGGGTTTGTTTTTGGGTATCTGGCATGTCTCATGGTTGTTTCACATCCTTTCGTATTAAAATCGCAATTTGATAAAGTAGCCTCATCTCTTTTCTTGTTTTCTGTAGTTTATGCCATCTTTTACGCTTTAAATCCAGGGCTTGGGGCCCAGTTTATCGTTATTTATGCACTAATTCCCACTACGCTATACATCAGTGGAAAAATACTTGCGAAAGAAATTGGGAATGAAAATAAAATCTTTTGGTTACTGATTGTTGTTGGTTTTGTTTTTTCGCTACCAGGAGCACTATCCATATTAATGGATATCGCAACTTATGGTTTTGTAAAGGTCAAAAGGGATGTTCCTAACATTTGGTCAGGTGACTTACAAAGTGCAACCAACATGGCAGCAGGATTTGCACTTAATATGTGTATCCCAGCTTTTTTGGTTATCCGTGGACAACAACTTAGAAAAAAGGGTAGGCTGATCCTTCTTGTTACAATTTATGTGATATCCATATTATGCGTACTAAGATTAGGAAGTCGTACACAAATTGCCTTATCATTATTTACACTCTTAGTAGCGATTTTTTATAAGATGGGGAAGCAAAATGCCAAGAAGAATATAGGTTTGTTCGCATTGATTTTTATTGGGTTCAATTTGGGTGTCAGTTACTTAAGTCTTGATACGGATTCTGAGCTTTTATCCGCCTACGCGGACCGTGCAGACAGTAAGACCAATGGGGCCTCCACCGCTGGCGGAAGAACGAATAAATGGGAAAAATCAATTATCCAAATGTTTAAAGAACCTTTGGGATGGGACTTAAAGGAATTCGGATTCTCTCATAACCTATGGTTTGATGCAACTAGAGTTGGCGGACTGCTATCCTTTTTCTTATTGATACTGTTTACGCTATCTACCGTTAAACAAATTCTAAAATTGTACAGACTAAATCAGCAACCTAAACTATTGGATGGGCAGCTACTATTGTATTGTACAAGCTTTTTCTTGTCGTTTTTTGTGGAACCTATTTTGGAAGGTTATTTCATTCTTTTTTCACTTTTCTGTTTGGTGCTGGGTGTTCTATCCTCCTATGTTGAAGTATCGAATACAGAGAAAACTGCAATCGCGGTAGAAGATGTCTAACTTCATTTGGTCAATACACTATCTGCGTGCTTTTGCTATTATCAACATAGTATTTATTCATGTCTGGAGAATTCCGAATTCCTCTACCAATGACATTACCATGGTGGATGCATGGAGGGAAATCTTGTTTCATAATTCTTCGATATACTTTGTATTTATCTCGGGCTTTTTATTTAAACATCTTACTAAAAGAAACTATCTTCTTAAGTTTTACAGGGGGAAACTTAAAAACCTGATTGTGCCTTACTTGGTGATTAGCATTGCCCTGCTAGTGCTGTTTTACTTTATACCAAACCCATACCATGTCAATCCGCTTAATTTAGAGAACTTTCTTTCAAACCTATTGTACGGAACTACTATGCCCCACCTATGGTATATTCCATTCATATTATCAGTTTTTGTTTTTTGCCCATTGCTATTATGGATACCCAACAAGATACTCTCCCAAATTGGCTGGTTAGTACTTCTCTTTCCGATTCTGGGAACACGAACGGCCACATTATCTCCTGGACTTTATCTGTTTCTCGTACCGATTTTCATTTTCGGAATGTTTGCTAGTCTGCAATTCGATTCGATTCTTAAAAAAATAAGAGCCTATCGAAATATCCTTATCATAGGAGGAGTATTGGCTACCGTATTATTATTTTTTCTTTACACGAAGAACCTTGTGTTTGAGCAATATCAAAAAAACATATTTGAATCAGTTTCCTATGCGCAAAAAATGTTTTTTCTAGGAATTGCCATCCTATACTTTGAAAAATTTAAAAAGAATGATTTGGTATCACTGGACTATATTGCAAAAACAAGTTTTGCCATTTATTTTCTGCACTATCCGGTGGCAAGGGCAATTCAACCTGTTTATTTTAAACTTGTCGAAGGATTAAAAATCAATGTAATATTATTCCTTACTTCGTTGTTGTTTTCGCTAGTAGTGTTTGGTATCACAATAGTAATCATTGAAATCACAAAAAGAATTTTTGGAAAAGCCTCAGGTTTTCTAATCGGCTATTGATTAGTCTGATAAACGATGTTTTAAATACGTGTTTCATAAGCACAGTCTGATTACTTAGAAAAAGAATCATGAAGTTAGCAGTACTCTTAACATGCTTTAATCGAAAAGACAAAACCCTGCACGCGTTGAAAAGTTTACATGAAGCGCAAGCAAGGGTGGGTTCCGCTTTGGAATTGGATGTTTTCTTAACGGATGATGGCTCCACCGATGGCACTTCTGAAGCCGTTAAAGAAGCATTTCCCCAAGTGCGCATTTTACAGGGTAACGGTGAACTGTTTTGGGCTGGAGGGATGCGCAATTCTTGGAAACAAGCTATGTCAGAATCTTTTGACGCCTATTTTTTACTGAATGATGATACCATTCTAGAATATAACGTACTACAAGCTTTTTTGGATGCAGATTCCCATTGTAAAACGGAATTTGGTCAAGGCGGCATTTATATTGGTTCCACTCAAGATTCCAAAAGCGGAAAACTTACCTATGGAGGTGCCAAATTAACCAACAGGTTTACCTTCAAATACAATCATCTTCCTCCAAATGGCAGGTATCAGTCCTGTGAATTGGGCAATGCCAATATTCTGTTTGTATCCCATGATGTTGTAGAAAAAGTGGGGACCCTTTCCGAAGGATACAGGCACGGAGTGGCAGACTACGATTATACGCTCAAAGCAGCAAAAAAGAATTTACCCGTATTGGTCATGCCCACCTTTCTAGGGGTATGTGATAATGACCATTCGGACATTTATCAAAAATTTGCAAAGAAATCATTTAAGGAACGACTTAAAATCATGAAGAGCCCGCTTGGATTGGATTTTTCGTCAAACTTGAATTTAATGCGAAGACACTTCCCGGTACGCGTACCGTTCGTGGTCTTATCCGCAATGTTAAAACTATGTTTCCCCAATATGTATATAAACCTTTCTAAAAATCGCTAGCAAAATCAATTTTAATGAAAAGTGAAGTAGTAAAGTATATTGGAACATGGGTCTATTTGGATTCGGTGGCGGAACAATCCAATTTCCCAAACAATAAGGGTAATTCGTCCACACCGGAATTTCAAGCGGTGTATTGGCGATGTATTGTGGTATTTTTCGAAACCTCTCTGCGTTTTCATGCTAAAACCCCCGGAATCAAACATATTCTTTTTACCAACACGGAAACGGTTCCTGTGATTGATGGGATGGATTTGGATGCTTTTTTCAAAAAGAATGACATTGAGGTGGTTACGCTTAAAAACAAGTATCCCCTACCCCAAGATTATTTCCAAAGTTTCCGAAACCAGTTTTTTGAGTTCTCCATCGTGGATTTCATGGCTGATAAAATGAATGAAAAAGATGCATTCTTATTGCTGGATTCGGACTGTGTTTTCAACAAAGACTTTTCGGAGGTCTTCGACCAACTCAAACAGCATCCAGCGGCTACGATGAATATGCCATACGAAGAGGATTATGTGATTCATGGTATCACACGTAGACAAATGCAAGTACTTTTCGAAGAGTTCGGTTTGCCTTTAAAAATAGCGCCGTTTTATTGTGGTGGAGAAATTCTTTTGGCATCAGGAGCATTCATCAAAGCTGTTGCCGAGCATTTTCCGAATATGTTCAAAACCCTTTTGGACAAGAATGACGCTGGCCAACCTAAATTCAATGAAGAAGCACACGCCTTGAGCTTTTATTATTACAAGCACGAAGCTAAACTTGGCGAAATGAATCACTACATCAAACGAATGTGGACCAATCGAAACCATTTCCGCAACATTGAACCAAAAGACACAGATTTGTACATCTGGCATCTACCCAACGAAAAACCCGTTGGATTTGCAAGCATGTTTGACTTTATCAATAAGGGAGGGAATTTGGCCAACATGGACGAGTCTAGCTATGCTAAATTCATGTTCAATACGTTTTTACAAGCGACCAATCATCCCTTGAATTTGCCCAAGTTCATACTCTCGAAAACCCGTAAGATGCTACAGCGCTAAAAATGGAACCCAAAAAGGTTTTACATATCACCAATATTGCCTCCTTGTATCGGCAAGCACAATGGTCAAAGCTCTTGGCGCATCCAAGACTCGACTATCATTTTGCTTTTGGTGATAATCCATACGCTGGAATCAAAACTATTGATTTCTCGGTTTCTCCATTTACCAAATTCAAAGCCAGTTTACACGGAATCAAAAACATCTGGGTATTCAAAAAGTTCTTGGTTTGGCAAAGAGGCGTCATTGGCAAATGCCTTAAAACCAACGCGAATTTGGTTATTCTTTTGGGAGAATTCAATGTATTATCCAATTGGATTGGAGCCCTCATTTGTCGTATTCGAAAAGTACCTGTCGTTTTTAGAGGACACGGTATGTACGGCAATGAAAAAGGATTAAAACTCTTTTTGCGGAAAAACTATTATAAACTTGCGAATGGACATTTAGTTTATGAACGGAGGAGCAAGAAAATCATGGTGTCACATGGATTCAAAGCTGAAAACATCCATATCATATTCAATTCACTGGATTATGATGCCCATCGAGAAGCCCGGGAAAGAATAAAAAATCTAGATAAAGCAGAAATCTATCCGTTTTTCAAAAATCCAGAAGCACCTGTTTTACTTTTCGTGGGTAGGTTGACAACCGTTAAAAAACTACATCTTTTTTTAGAGGCAGTAGCCATCCTCAATAAAAAAGGACATTATCCAAATATATTAATCGTGGGTGATGGTCCAGAAGGACCAGAACTGAAAAAATATGCAACGCAACATCTGAAAGAAGGATATTATCATTTCTATGGGGCCTGCTACAATGAAAAGACCAATGAAAAGTTATTGGCCGCAGCAGATGTCTGCGTATCGCCAGGAAACGTTGGGTTAACGGCAATACACAATCTAAGTTATGGAACCCCCGTTATCACTCATGGTAATTTCGAGAATCAAATGCCAGAGGTAGAAGCCATCACAGAAGGAGAAACTGGTTATTTTTTTGAAGAAGGCAATGTAACTGATTTAAGCGAAAAGATTTTACGTTGGATTTCACAACCCAACTATAATCGAGAGGCGATACGACAGAAGTGTTATGAAATCATTGATGAATATTATAACCCTTACTACCAAATCGAGGTTATAGAGAACTTAGCCAACCAAGCCCCTGCTTTGCTATGAAAAAAACTTTGCTCCAAATCAACGTCGAAGCCAACTACGGCTCTACAGGACGGATTGCTTCCGAAATTGGCGATTTGGCTATGACCAAAGGTTGGGATAGTCACATTGCTTATGGTAGGCTTATGAAAGATACTGATTCTACTACCTATCATATAGGAACGCCATTTGGCATATATCATCATGTAGCCTACTCCAGGTTATCGGGGAAACATGGGCTTGCTTCCATAAATGATACGCAAAAACTAATCTCGTACATAGAAGAAATCCAACCTACCATTATTCATTTGCACAACCTTCACGGATATTATTTGAACTACGAAACGCTTTTTAGGTATTTGAATTCAAGTAATATTCCAGTCTTATGGACGCTGCACGACTGTTGGTCATTTACTGGGCACTGCACCCACTACGAAGATGTGGGTTGCTATAAATGGGAAAAAGAATGTAATAGTTGTCCGCAAAAAAAAGAATATCCTACCAGTTGGTTAGTTGATAGTTCAAAAAATAACTATCAACGCAAGAAAAAGTGGTTTGGAAGCCATCCCAACTTGCATATTGTCACTGTATCAAACTGGTTAAACCAAGAAGTATCCCGTTCATTTTTATCCGAACATGCCAGAACCACGATTCACAATGGTATTGATACATCTATTTTCAAATGCACAAAATCCCAGACATTACGTACCAAGTTCAATTTGGAGAACAAATACATTATCCTCGGGGTAGCAAGTGTTTGGTCAGGAAAGAAAGGTTTAGAAGATTTTATCACATTGAGCAAGACACTGGAAGAAGATGAAACCTTGGATTTGATAGGATTGAAGGAAAACCAAATCAAAAATTTACCAAAAAACATTATTGGCATTCAAAGAACGGCAAACCTAGAAGAACTGGTTTCTTGGTACTCCACGGCAAACCTCTATTTGAACCTTTCCGTTGAAGAATCCTTTGGAATGACTACCGCTGAATCACTTGCATGTGGCACCCCAGTTGTGGTTTATGATAGCACGGCCTGTCCTGAAATGGTAACGCCCAAAACTGGACGTGTTGTGCCCAAAAAAGATATTGAAGCGGTTCGAAACGCAATCCATGATATTAAAATTGATTTCAACGAAAGCCATTATGCGCAATGCAGGGAATATGTTGCACAACGCTTTGACAAAAATGAGCGATACGAAGAGTACTTGTCGCTATATGATCAGTTAACACAACCCGTTCCCAATAAAGTTTTACAGACGCATGAAAGTTAGCATCATCACAGGCACTTACAATAGTGCCCAATACATTTCAGATTGTGTCTCGTCTATCCATAGACAGGACTACGAAGATTTGGAACATATTATTATTGACGGGGCCTCCAAAGATGACACGGTTAATATCATAAAATCCATGCCGAATCGCGTTTCTGATTTGGTTTCAGAGCCTGATGGAGGTATCTACAATGCCATGAACAAAGGTCTTAAACGTGCTACTGGTGATGTTCTTGGCATTCTGAATTCAGATGACTTTTACAATAGTGACACTATTATTTCCGAAGTGGTTGAGGCGTTTGAAAAACATGATGCAGATTGCGTATTTGGAGACTTGTATTACGTAAAAGCTGAGGATACCGATAGTATTGTGCGAAAATGGGTAACAGGTCCTTATAAAACCAAGGGGTTTCGTAGAGGATGGCATCCTGCCCACCCCAGTTTTTTTGTAAAACGGGAGGTGTATGAAAAATATGGATACTTCGATGAAAGCCTAAGATTAGCGGCTGACTTCGAATTAATGCTTCGTTTTATTGAACGCCACGGACTTAAAAGTCATTATATTCCAAAACCCATGGTGCGTATGCGCTTAGGCGGTGCGACTAGTAAAAATCTGAAAAATGTTATTGAGGGTAATAAACAATGTATTCAAGCCTTCAAAAACAATGATATGAAGCCACCATTCATGTATTCCGTCGTGCGATTGGTTCCTAAACTCAAACAACTGCTGCCTTGAAAACGCATGCTTATCTCATCATGGTTCATAATGAACCTGAAGCACTAAAATTGCTCTTGAGTGTTTTGGATGACTCTCGGAATAAAATCTATATCCATGTAGATGCGAAATCCACCTCTATTCAACCCGAAAAGGTCAGCAAGTATTGTCAAAAAGCATCCATACAATATATTCCCAGTAAAAAAATGTATTGGGCAGGTTATAGTATGATTGATGTAACGCTTGATTTGTTGGAGGCTTCCATAAAGGACAAGAACACCTATTATCATTTGATTTCCGGTGCCGACTTACCCTTAAAATCTCAGGATGAACTTCATGCGTTCTTCTTGGAAAATGAAGGAAAAGAATTCGTTTCAGGGGGTAAAATCGTAAACTGGAAAATTGCTAGTCGTTATAAATACTACTACAATGAAAAATGGGCGAAGTACCTGAAACGTAAAACGCACCGTATTATACGTTACCTTTCCGCCGGCTTACAAACTTTGCTTTTTATAAATAGAACTCGAAAACTAAATATCGATTTTTATATGGGCGGTAATTGGTTTAGCATAACACATAATTTTGCAGCATACGTTTTAGCGCAAAAAAAATTCATCAAAAAGTACTTTAAACATACCTTTTGTGCTGACGAAGTCTACATCCCTACACTCTTATACAATTCAAGTTTTAAGGAAAACGTTTCCAAAAAAATGAATCTTCGCTATGTGGACTGGAAACGAGGTAACCCATACATTTGGCAAGAAAAAGATTATGAAGAGCTTACCTCAAAAGATTTGTACTTTGCACGAAAGTTTTCGTATGAAAACCATCCTGAAATCATGGAAAAACTAAGAGGAAAGCTCCTTTCTTCTGATGAAAAAGGGTAATTCGCACATTTTTTAATGTTTTGAATGAAATTTCGTAAGTACTCTCCTATTTCTTTTAACGTAGTTATCTGCAATTTGACCTTAAAAAATTCCAGCAAATCAAACACATAAGTATCTTTGGTCCGCAAAATCAATCTTATCCATAAATGATCATACTAGGCCTTAACACCCACCACGCAGACTCCTCAGCAGCAATTTTTAAAGATGGTGAACTCATTGCAGCCACCGAAGAAGAACGTTTTACACGCGTAAAACATTGGGCTGGTTTTCCGGCACAAGCCATTCAATTCTGTTTGGATGAGACGAATACGACTTTAGAAGATATCGATTTTATCACCATTGGAAGGGACACGAAAGCCAAGTTGGGTCGTAAAGTACTTTTTGCTTTAAAAAATTTAAAAACAGGCACTTCCCTATTAAAAAATAGAATAGAGAACCGAAAAGACATTACCTCTTTGGCAGACCAATTTGCTGAAGCCTTTGGTTGTTCTCCCGACATGATAAATCAAAAACTAATCAATGTAGAACATCATAGAGCGCATCTTGCCTCAACCTTCTACGCAAGTCCCTTCAAAGAGTCGGCAATTATGTCGATTGATGGGTCTGGGGATTTTTCTACCGTAATGCTAGCGCAGGGAAAAGGTTCTAAAATCATTGTGTTGGATAGTATTGATTATCCCGTTTCACTTGGATTCATCTATACCGCTTTCACGCATTTCTTAGGGTTTCCGCATTATGGAGATGAGTATAAGGTGATGGGGCTAGCGCCTTATGGTAATCCCACTTTAGTGGATAAGGTGCGAAAATTGGTCACCTAGAAAAAAGACGGGCTTTGGACTTGGGATGCCAGTTATTTCGGCGAAGTCAAAGTAGTGTACAAAGACAACCAACCCATTGTTGACCCCTTCTTCACAGAAAAGTTCTCTAAACTCTTTGGTGAGCCGCGTAAAAAAGGAGACGAATTGACGCAATACCATAAAGACCTAGCCAAATCGGTTCAACAAGTTACCGAGGAAATTATTTTCCATATGGCATCGCACCTTCAAAAACGTACGGGTTCTAAAAACCTGTGTATAGCTGGTGGGGTTGCGCAAAACTCAGTAGCCAACGGTAAAATTATTGCGAATACCGATTTTGAAAATCTTTATATTCCTTCTGCTGGTCATGATGCTGGAATTTCCATGGGTTCAGCTTTGTACCACTACCACCATAACTTGAGTAACGCTAGAAAACCTTCGATTCGTTCAGCAAGTACCGGATGTAAGTTTAACAACGATGCCATTGAAGCGATGTTGAAGGAAAAAGGCGTATCCTATAAAAAGCTTGAGGACAAAGAATTGTACGACTATGTAACGGAGCGTTTGATTGAACCCGCCGTAGTGGGTTGGTTTCAAGGTAGAGCAGAATTCGGTCCAAGAGCGTTAGGAAACCGTTCCATTATAGCAGACCCAAGAAATGACAAGGCAAAAGAACTTTTAAACCTTAAAATCAAAAGGAGAGAGAGTTTTCGACCCTTTGCCCCTTCCGTATTGAAAGAGTACGTTCCCGAGTTTTTTGAGTACACCGAAGAAGTTCCATTTATGGAAAAAGTGTATCCTATCAAACCAGAAAAACATGAATTAATTCCTGCAGTAACCCATGTAGATGGCACGGGAAGACTTCAAAGTGTGGATAAGTCTGTTTCACCTCGCTACTACGAATTGATTGATACCTTCAGAAGCAAAACAGATGTTCCTATTTTGTTGAATACCTCTTTCAATGAAAACGAACCTATAGTAAACACTCCAGAAGAAGCATATGCCTGTTTTGAGCGTACCCAAATGGACGTTCTGGTCATGGAAAACATTGTCGTAGAGCGCTAGTATTCAACACCTTCACGGCACTAGGGATAACATTCCTGCACTTTACCGAAAAAGAATGGTGTTACGCCTTCATCTTTGTACCATTGCGTTGTCTCGAGAACGCATTGATACAGGCTAATGAAAAAAATACATTTTCATAAGGTTAAGACAACCTTTTTTAAAGTCCAAGCTAAGGTTTGCGGCCGTAAGTAATATAAGTACTTTTTTATGGCCGCCCTGAACCATCCCCACATAGTACGCTGCTTTATTCTATTTCTATTTTTGGGATTCCAAATCAATGCCCAAGTAGAATACACTTCAGCGTATCCGGATATTTCTTTTTCCTTTCCTGTTGAAATTCAACCGTCAGTAGATGGCTCCAACCGTATGTTTGTTGTTGAACAATCAGGCACCATCAAGGTATTTGATAACACTCCAGATGTTCAGCCGAGTGACGTATCTGTTTTTTTGGATATTTCGGACAGAATCGTGTACAGTGACGGTCAGGAAATAGGGCTGTTAGGGCTTGCATTTCATCCTAATTTCAATCAAAACGGCTATTTCTACGTCTATTTTACGGATAGGCCCTCCAATTACCGCATCAATATTGCCCGATATCAGGTCAGCAATGGCAATCCTAACCAAGCCGATGCCAGTACCGAAACCCTGATAGCAAGTTTTGAAAAGAACCAACCTGAATCCAATCACAACGGTGGGAAAATTGCTTTTGGACCCGATGGCTATCTCTATGCTTCTATAGGAGATGGCGGTGGTGGCGGTGACCCGGAAGGGAACGCCCAAGATTTGGAAACCATCTTTGGTAGTATTATCCGAATTGATATTGATTTGGATGGTAACAATCCAGTGGAAAGTAATCCAGAGCTTCCCAATGGCAACTATGAGATTCCGTCTGACAATCCCCGAGTAGGATTATCAGGTTTGGATGAACTCTACGCTTGGGGAATCAGAAATACTTGGAAATTCTCCTTCTCCCTTTCTGGTCAACTTTGGGGTGCTGATGTTGGACAGGGTAACTTTGAGGAGGTAAATATCATTACCCTAGGCGGTAATTACGGTTGGAATAAATTCGAGGCCTTGGATGAGCCCAGTTACGGAAACAATACGGATTTAGCCACCACACCTGACATAAAACCCATCCACTTTTATAATCATAACAACGGAGATGTATCCATTACCGGAGGGTATTTTTATCAAGGCAGCCTAACCAGTAGTTTGTTACAAGATAAATATATTTTTGGGGACTATGTTTCGGGCAGAGTTTGGGCCTTAGACCATGACCCCAATAACGGACAAACTCAGTTGACCGAACTCTTTAAAACGAATGTCAACATAGT
>CALBPG010000122.1 GCA_937899065.1 uncultured Allomuricauda sp. | reverse complement strand
ATTCACTGCAACGATGATGTTCTTCACACGAAGCAGGTTGTTGATGAAAAAGTGACGATAGGTCTGCTCGACTACCCCTTTTCGTGCATCAATCAAAATGATAGCCGCTTGTGATGTTGAAGCACCCGTTACCATGTTCCTAGTATACTCAACGTGTCCGGGAGTATCGGCAATGATGTAACTCGTGGTGGGCGTAGAGAAATAGATATGGGCCACGTCAATGGTAATTCCTTGTTCGCGTTCGGCTACCAAACCATCAGTCGCTAGGGAAAAGTCAAGGTAGTCATACCCTCTTTGCTCGCTGCTCTTCTTAATGGCCTCTAATTTATCCTCTGTTAAGGATTGGGTATCATACAACAACCTTCCAATCAAGGTGCTTTTCCCATCGTCAACACTTCCAGCCGTTGCTATCTTCAGTACTTTCATATTCTTTCTTGTTGGTTGTTTTTAGAAATACCCTTGCTGTTTTCTTTTCTCCATGGCAGCCTCGGAACGTTTGTCATCAATCCGAGCGCCACGCTCTGATATTTTTGAAGCTCGAATTTCGGATACTACTTTATCAATCGTATCCGCCTCAGACTCCACCGCAGCGGTACAAGACATATCGCCTACAGTTCTAAAGCGAACAGTTCGTTCTTCAACAACTTCATCTTCTGCTCGAAAAACCACATCGTCTTCTGCAGACCAAATCAAGCCATCCCTCAAAAAGATATTTCGTTTGTGAGCGAAATAAATGGAAGGAATTTCAATTTGTTCTTGTTGGATATAGCTCCAAACGTCCAATTCGGTCCAGTTACTGATAGGAAAAACACGAACGTTTTGTCCCAATTCAATTTTACCATTCAACATATCGAACAGCTCAGGACGTTGGCTCTTCTCATCCCACTGTCCAAAGTCATCTCTAACTGAGAAAATACGTTCTTTGGCTCTCGCTTTTTCTTCATCGCGACGGGCACCACCGATACAAGCATCAAATTTGAACTCTTCAATGGCATCCAGAAGGGTTGTGGTTTGCAACGTGTTTCGGCTTGCATATTTTCCAGTTTCTTCCACTACTTTGCCTTGGTCAATGGAATCCTGGACATTTCGTACAATCAACTCTACTCCTAATTCTGCAACTAATTTGTCGCGAAATGCAATGGTTTCTGGGAAGTTGTGCCCAGTGTCAATATGCATTAACGGAAAAGGAATCTTGGCAGGATAAAAGGCTTTCTGCGCCAACCGCACCAAGGTTATGGAATCCTTTCCACCCGAGAAAAGCAGTACCGGACGCTCGAATTGCGCCGCTACTTCCCTGAGGATATAAATCGCTTCACTTTCCAAGGCGTTCCCTTGCAAAATGGATTCAGTACTTAAGGAATCAACTGATGGTATTTCTGAAATTAATGTACTCACCGTGTCTATTTTTATGCTAACATGATTAGGTATGCAACCCACATTCCCGGTTCGCTAAAACCTTTGTTGGGTCAAAATATTTATGTTCGTTAGGCAATTCGTGTTCCGCAAGGTAGGCATCCAATTGGGCATCGCTCCAGTGGTAAAATGGACTCACTTTTAAAACCCCATCGCTTCCTAAACTGAAAATATCCAAGCTATCCCGTAAAGCCGTTTGGCCCTTTCTCAAGTTGGTAAACCAAACATCGGGCTGATGTTCTACCATTGCTCTTTTAAAGGGTTCGAGTTTTACCTGCTCCGTAAAGGTTTTGTGCAAAGGGTCATCTATTTGCGGAATTCCCATAACGGCATCCCGATGCGCCGAAGTCTGTTTTGGAACATATAATTTGACATTTAGTGCCAAACTTTCAATCAAATCCTCCGCGTGCTTATAGGTTTGTGGCGTATTGTATCCAGTATCGCACCAAATTACTTTGATTCCTGCACTTACCTGGGTAACCGCATGAAGAATGTTCACTTCGTATGGGCGAAAGTTGGTAGTAACCAATGGGCTTTTTGCCTGTTGCACTGCAAAAGAGACTATCTCCTCAGGGGTTGCCTCTTTCAGCTGTTGGTTCCAATTATCTATTTGTATTTGAGAGAATGCCATTTCTTATTTATTTACCCCAGGAAATTGCGTTCCAAATGCGTTCATGAAAAAAATACAGTACCATTTTAGTAACTAGTTCCACTAAACCAATGGAAAAAGCCAAACTCAACGTCCCGGTAACAATCCATGAAATGATGATGGTATCCAATGTGCCTATAATCCTCCAGCTAATAGATTTTGCAATGCTACGTTGCGGCTTTTCAGAAACTTTGTCCTTGGTAAAGGAGGTTGCTTCTTGTTTATTATTGACTAAAAGTTGGTCTGCAATCATACGGATTTTTTATTACCCTACTAGTTTGATAGGATTATCAAAACTACATTTATTTCCGATACGATTCGTTAAAGCAGGCACAAAAAATCAGTTTACCCTATCGTTTTTGTAGATTTTAACAGTATTGAGTTGATTTCTTGCAGAATTATTGACGAAAGAAGAAGAAGAATCAGGATTTCACATCTCTGCTAAGAAATGAGGTCCGCCAATGTATTGTTGCGGTAGACCTGTAAGGCCCCATCCCGCACTTGGAGCATCAAGCGATTGACAGCACAGGTATTTTCGTCGGGGCAATCGTCGCATTTTTCATAAAAATTCAAACTTACACAAGGCACCATCGCTATTGGCCCCTCTAAGACACGCATCACTGCAGTCATTTGAATTTCTTCTGGTTTTTTGATAAGATAATATCCCCCGCCTTTTCCCTTTTTGGAGCCTAAAAACCCATTTCTTCGAAGAGTCAACAAAATACTTTCCAAAAACTTTTGGGAGATATTCTCATGCTTGGCGATTTCTGAGATTTGAACCGGTTCTTTGGTATCGATTGACGCCAAATACGTAAGTGCTTTTAGCCCGTATTTTGTCTTCTTAGACAGCATCTTACGAAGATAGCGAAATTTAACAATTGTGGTCGTTATCCAAATGCTTGGGCAATATCAGCGGTAATATCATCTATATGTTCTAGACCTACGGAGATGCGAACCATACCATCTGTAATTCCAACCGAGGCTCTTTCTTCTTCTGAGAGTTTACTATGGGTCGTAGAGGCGGGATGAGTGACAATACTTCTGGAATCCCCCAAATTCGCAGAAAGGGACAGCAGTTTGATACCATTAAAAAAATCTTGTCCAGCGGCTAGTCCGCCTTTGACTTCAAAAGCGACCACGCAACCGCCTGCTTTCATTTGCCTTTGAGCCAATATGTGCTGGGGATGCGATTTTAAAAAAGGATACTTTACCCAATTCACCTTGGGATGCGATTCCAAATAGTTTGCCAATACTAAAGCATTCCCACAATGACGGTCTACCCTAACCCCTAAAGTTTCCAAACTTTTAGAGAGCACCCAGGCATTAAAAGGTGATAATGCCGGACCGGTAATCCTCGAGAAACGATAGATTTTATCGATAAGTTCTTTGGTCCCAACGGTAATACCAGCCAGAACCCTGCCTTGACCATCCATTAACTTTGTCCCTGAATGAATCACCAAATCAGCACCAAACTTGATAGGTTGTTGCAGATAGGGTGTCGCAAAGCAGTTATCAATGACCAACAAAAGCCCGTGTTTTTTAGCAATTGCACCTAAGGCTTCCAAATCCAGAATATCCACTCCAGGATTGGTGGGTGACTCCGCATAAATCATTTTAGTTTGTGGAGTTACCATTGCATCAATACTATCGAGATTATGAATGTCAAAAAAACTAGAAGTTATCTCCCATTTGGGAAAAAATTGTTTGAATAGCGTATGTGTAGAACCAAAAATACTTCTAGCCGAAATAATATGGTCGCCTGAATTCAAAAGGGCTGCGAAGGTTGAAAAAACGGCTGACATTCCGGAGGCAAAAGCAAACCCATCTGCTGCACCTTCCATACGGCAGACCTTTTCCACCAACTCTAAACAATTTGGATTGGAATACCTAGAATAAATATTACGCTCCTTTTCCTCTGCGAAGGAAGCACGCATGTCTTCTGCATCCTCGAAGACAAAACTTGAGGTTAAATACATTGGAGAAGAGTGTTCCAAAAATTGGGAACGCTCTATCTGGGTTCGTATGGCTTCCGTTTCGAAGTTTTTGTGTGTCATCGTACTGATTTGGGTGATTACAATTTCTCCGCGACTCTAAGTATGTCTCCAAAAACACCACGGGCCGTAACTGCCGCACCTGCTCCCGCACCTTGAATCACGAGGGGTTTCTCACCATAGGATTCGGTAAAAATCTCGATAATTGAGTCGGAACCGGTGATTTGGCCTAGTGCACTTTCTTTTGGCACGGAAATCAGTTTGACTTCCAAGATGCCTTTATCTTTTTGGAGGTCGCCATGCAAATCGCCTACGTAACGTAAAACGTGGTTTTCCTCTTGTTTGGATTTGATGTCACTGAACTGAGCATCCAAAGAATCCAACTGCGAGAGAAACACCTCCTTGGAAACGGATTGCAATGCTTCAGGAATCAAATTCTGGATTTGAATCTCAGAAAACTCGTTTTGCAAATCCAATTCGCGGGCTAAAATTAAAAGCTTTCTACCCACATCATTGCCAGAAAGATCTTCTCTTGGGTCGGGCTCGGTAAATCCTTTTTCCATGGCTTCAGAAACCACCTTGGAAAAGGGTACCTCATTTTCAGAAAACGTATTGAAAATATAGCTCAACGAACCTGAAAACACCCCTTTAATGCGCGTAATGTTCTCCCCAGACAGATGCAATAATTGAATAGTATCTATCAATGGGAGTCCTGCGCCGACGTTGGTTTCGTATAGGTATTTCTTTTGGTTTCGCTCTAGATTCCGTCGGGTAGCCTCATAAAAATCAAAACCAAGGGTATTTGCTATCTTATTAGAAGAAACCAGGTCAAACCCCTCCTTAATCAAAAGCTCATAATTTGCCACAAAGTCTTCGCTTGCAGTATTATCAATTGCGATTACATTCTCCAAATGATTCGCTTTTGCGAAATCCACAACATCTTCAACCGTGTACGATACGCCTCTTTTGGTAAGTTTTTCATTCCAGTCTGCTGTCACTCCGTTTTTATTCAGCAACACCTTTTTCGAATTGGCTACGCCAAAAATCCGAAGGTCAATACCCTTACGTTCGACTATGCTGGACTGGGATTTCAATATTTGGTCAATCAGCGTGCCCCCCACGGTTCCATGTCCAAAAATGGCCAAATTAATACGCTTGGCAACACCAAAAATCTGTCCATGAATGACATTTAAGGCTTTGTGCAAGTCTGCATTGCGCACCACCAAGCTTACATTTTTCCCCGAAATAGTGTTGTTGAAAAGCAAAGGAGTAACTTGGTTCTTGGCTAAGGCATTAAAGGGTTTGTGAAAGGTTCCCAAATCCAGTCCCACAATGGAAATCACCGCGACATCGTTCGTTACCGTTATTCGATTGACATCTTTTGCGCTGTAATCTGTTTCGAACTCTTCATCGAGTAACCTTTTGGCGCGCTTTGCTTTTTTCGCATCTACCACCAATCCAATTCCCCTTTCGGAAGAACCTTGTGAAATGATTCCAACATTAATATTGTTACGCCCTAACACTCCGAAAATCCGGGCATCAATACCTACTTTTCCTAAAAGACCTCGTCCTTCCAGATTAATCAAGGCCACATCTTCCAAAACCGATAAAGACCGAATCCCGCCTTTTTCTGTTTTAGGTCCAATCAAAGTACCCTCACTCTTTGCGTTAAAGGTGTTTTTGATGCGTAGCGGAATGTTCTTTTCTATGAGGGGAATAATCGTTTTGGCGTGCAAAATTGTAGCCCCAAAATTGGCCAGTTCATTAGCCTCTTCGTAGGAAATGGTGTCAATGAGTTTCGCATCAGCAACGAAATCAGGATTCGCAGTAAAAATACCGTCTACATGCGTGTAGTTCACCAACTCCTTGGCATCTAGGAAATTGGCCAACAATGCTGCGGAATAATTGGTGCCATTTCTAACTAAAGTGGTGGTTTCCCCTAATTCATTGGAAGCAATAAAACCCGTGACAATAGGAACTACATTTTCATCCAAATCATGAAAATAACGAATGATGTTCTCCTTGGAAACAGCTTCATCCACCTCAGCATTGGTAAAACTATCATCTGTTTTAATTAACCCCCTTGAATCTACCCATTCGGCAGTGATTCCAGATTTTTGTAATAATGCTGTAACCACCTTAGCCGAAATCAACTCGCCAAAAGAGAGCAATTCATCTTTTATTTTCCCGCTGTAATCGCCTGTAAGCGAAACCCCCTGAAGTAATTGTTCAATTCGTTGTACCTCTTGCTGGATTCCAATACCGAAACCGTTTTCTTGATAGGCGACAAACTTTTGCAACGCTTGTTCAAAAGGTTTTCCCTCAGTTGCAAGTTCCAAAAGCGATTCCAATTCGTCTGTTGCCTTGCCTCTTGCGGAGAGCACCACTACAAAACGTTCTTTGTTTGCTACCCCATCTTGGATAATTTTTAGCACCTGGTTCAATCCCTCCCCATTCGCTAACGACTTTCCGCCAAACTTCAACACCTTGCGATGAGTAGTTATCCCATTTTGTGAAAATATAGGTCTCAACAACTTCTCCAACTGCTTGAATTCAATCAAAAAAGCATCATGACCGTGCACGGATTGGATTTCACCATAGGTCACATTCGAGTTGCCTTGCGCAAATCGCCGATAGGTTTCTTTATTCTCCTCAGCAGTGAAAAACAAGTCGGAGTTCACCCCAACAATGTGGATTTGTGTATCGCTTGCAGCCAATTGTTCAAACCCCGTCTCCCCATTTCGGGTAACATCTATGGTTTTCAAAAGCTGGTTCATCAACTTGTAGGCAGAGAGTTGAAAGCGCTCTTGGAGTTTTTTCCCGTGATGCATCAACCAACTTTCTACATTGAAAACCTGCAGTTCTTCATTTGTACTGCGTTGAAAACGAGCCTTGAACGACTCCGGAGTACGATAACAAAGCATGGCATGCATCCGTGCATCGTGCACAGGCTCCTTTGAATTCACCAAGATTTGCTCCTGAATTTGACAGTTGGCAATCAACCAATCTGTAGATTTCCAATCGGAAGCAACTGGAATCAAGTGTTTGGTAATTTTCGGATTCAACACGGCCATTTCCCATGCTAGCCCACCTCCCAAAGAACCGCCAATAATGGCATGCAATATTGGAATTTCAAGCTGCTGCAATCCCTTCAAGAAGATTCTTGCAATGTCACCAGCCACAAAATCTTTGTAGTTTTCGATGACAAAACCATCGTATCCATTCCCAGGAATATTAAAGGCGAGTACCGTGTACTTTTGGGTATCTATGCATTTATGGTCACCTATCAAATCAGACCACCAGCCTTCTTCTCCGGCAACCTCAGAATTGCCAGTTAAAGCATGGTTGACCAGTACAATTGGAGCTGAATGCAAAGGTTGTCCAAAAACCTCATAAGATAACTTGATATCCTGTGTACTTCCACTTTGTGTGGTAAAGCCTTCAATCTCTAAAAAATGGAGCATACGTTATGTGCGCAAGGGTTAAAGCCAAAGATGGAAGCGCTCCATCTTTGGCTCTATTGTTTTTAAGATGTTATGCCAAGACCGATTTGTCCACGGCGGCAAACGCTTTTTCTAAATCTGCTTTCAGGTCATCCAAGTTTTCCAAGCCAACAGACAACCGAATCAAATCTTGGGTTACCCCGGCGCTAGCCTGCTCTTCTTCAGAAAGCTGTTGGTGTGTGGTACTTGCTGGATGGATAATCAAGGATTTGGTATCGCCGATGTTCGCCAAGAGACTAAAGACCTTGGTAGCATCCGTGAGTTGCTTGGCAGCTTCAAACCCACCTTTTACGCCAAAAGTAACCAATCCACTTTGACCATTTGGAAGATATTGCTGCGCCAAATCGTAGTACTTGTTGCCTTTTAATCCGGGATAGTTGACCCAAGCGACCTCATCTTTATCTTGGAGCCATTCCGCCAAGGCCAAAGCATTTTCACTGTGTTGCTTGATACGAACGGGCAAGGTCTCCAAACCTTGTATAATCTGAAAAGCATTAGTTGGACTCAAAGCTCCACCAAAATCGCGTAGGCCTTCCAAAATCAATTTAAAAGTGAAGGCTGCTGCACCCAATGCTTCGCTATAGACCAATCCATGATACCCTGCAGAAGGCTCGGTGAATTCTGGGAATTTTCCATTGGTCCAATCAAACGTTCCAGCATCGATAATGGCCCCACCCAGTGCGGTTCCGTTTCCATTGATGTATTTGGTCAACGAATGGATAACCAAGTTTGCGCCATGCTCAATTGGATTCAGCAAGCCTGGAGTAGCTACGGTATTATCCACAATAAAAGGCACTTTTGCTGCCTTGGCTTCTTCCGAAATACCTTTAAGGTCCAAAACATCCAATTTTGGATTCCCCAAGGATTCCACAAAGAATGCTCTTGTATTTTCCTGTACCGCTTTTCCAAAGTTTGACGGGTCCGCAGCATCTACAAAGGTTGTCGTTATGCCCAAACGCGGCAGGGTTACATTCAACAAATTATAGGTACCTCCATATAAGCTACTAGAAGCTACGATATGGTCGCCCGCCTTTAAAAGCGTCATCAACCCTGTTGAAATAGCGGCAGTCCCGGAAGCGAAAACTACTGCGCCAATTCCACCTTCAATGGCTGCCAATCGCTCTTGCAAGATTTGATTGGTCGGGTTGTTTAATCGGGTATAGATAAAACCTAGTTCTGCCAAAGAGAACAGATTCGCAGCATGGTCCGTGTCGTTGAAAACGTAAGATGTGGATTGATAAATGGGTACCGCTCTGGTGCCTTGGGTTGCGGTGGTGTCGTGGCCTGCGTGTAACGCGTTGGTTGCTAATTTGTGTTCACTCATGATTTTGTTTTTTAATTAATTCTATCGATTAAAAAAGCCAAACCAATTCTACCACCTTGGTAGAAAAGTAAAATCAAAAAGTTATAAGAAAGTAAAATCGAAAATTCGATAATCGTTATCTATTTCGTCGAAACGAATAGAATTTAGCACCTTCTTGACAGACAAGGGTTGCTAAGGCTTCATAGGGTCTATTCCCTCCACCTTTCTTGATAACTATTCAATACGTGTTTGAACTTATTGAGACAAATATAAAGTCAGAATATTCTAAAATCCTAATCTTTAAGAAAAAAATCACATAATAAACCGTAGTTACGGTTCCAAAACGGAGAACTCAATACTGGAATCCGTAAATACCGTATGGGTCTGCGTTTTGAAGTCTTCCTCCTTGGCTTTGAAAATATTATCCACATAGGTTTGCGGATTCAAATCAATCAAGGGAAACCAAGTACTTTGTATCTGAACTTGGAGCTTATGTCCTTTTTTTATCGTGTGGAAAACGTCTTGCAACTTGATGTTCACTGCTGCTTTTTGATTCGGTTCAAACGGTTCGGGTTCTGAAAAACTGTTGCGAAAACGTCCCCGCATCACCTCACTCCGTACCATGAGATGATAATTGGACATTTTCAAATGGTCTTGCATCTCCTCATTGGTTTCCACCGCATTGGGGTGTACATCGATTACCTTAACAATCCAATCCGCGGCAGTTCCGGTAGTAGCTACATTAAGTTTCGCCAAGATGTCCCCAGCTAAGGTCAAATCTTCTTCCATCACATCGGTTTCGAAAACCAGCACATCAGACCTACGGGCAGCAAACCGTTGGTCGTCGGTCATATATTTTCGCGGCGTGAAAACAGTTTTGATATCCTCCGAATAGGGTACCGGTTTTTTCACATCACTTACGAATTGAATTCCAGCATCACCCGTTTGGTCATCCGTTAGCATTTGGTTTTCGGATAGGAAAAAAGTTTTGGACTTTGTTTGCTCTGGTGGCCAAGTATCAAAAGTATCCCAGTCTTTTTTACCCGTATCAAAAACATAGGCTTCAGGCAGACCAGTATCGCCATTCCCTTCCTCTTTCAAGAAATGGTTGAAGAATCGGGTTTCGATTTTTTCTTGATAGAATTCTGAAATGGAATCCCCAAAATAGTAGTTGCCCACCGCGGTTCTTCCTTTACTGCGAGCCCAACCGCCATGGTCCCAAGGACCAAAAACCATGGTATTGTAATTGCCTGGATTGTATTTTTCAATGTTTTTATAGGTCTCCAACGGACCATATAGGTCTTCGGCATCGAACCACCCTCCCACGACCATGGTGGCTACATGGCTTTTGACATCTTTTAAATGTTGGATGAGACCTTTGCTTTGCCAAAGGGCGTCATAATTTGGGTGCTCCTTGATTTCATTCCAAAAGAAGTCATCGGTCATGCCTTCTGGTCTCATTTTTGGAGTATCTGCTGTTTCGTATTCAAAATAAGAATTCAGATTCTCTAGCGGGCCAGCATCCAAAAAGAATTGGTATTGGTCTTCGGTACCAATATCTGGGAAACTGTACCAAGCCGTGTCAATGGGACTATCGTTATTGGGTCGTGGGGTACCGAAAAGCGATGTTACCCGAAAGTAACTCAAAAGGTACGCGCCATTGTGATGGAAATCGTCAAAGAAAAAGTCTCCAATACAAGCCTGTGGTGATGCCGCCTTTAACGCCGGATGTGCATCCACCGTCGCGTAGGTGCTATAGTAGCCCGGGTAGGATATACCCCAAATGCCCACGTTCCCATAGTTGTTTTCCACATTATTCACCAACCACTCAATAGTATCGTAGGTATCGGAACTCTCATCTACATCTTTATCAGACTGCTTGATGGGAATGTAAGCCCTCATATTGTCATAATGCCCTTCACTCATCCATCGTCCCCTCACATCTTGATATACTATGATGTTCCCTTCTTTCATCAAATGTTTGTTGGGTCCTATTTTGGTTTTCACGAAACCTTCTCCGTAGGGTCTTGAACTGTAGGGCGTTCGTTGCATCAAAATGGGATACTCCTTTGAAGTATCTTTTGGAGAGTAAATGGTAGTATGCAATTTCACGCCATCACGCATCACAATATCCACCTCTTTTTTGGTATAATTCTCCGCTACATAGTTCTCGTCTATCTCAACCGTCGCGGCTGTTTTTTTACAGGCGATAGTGATTACCAACGAAAAGGTCACGAAGATAAATAAAGGTCGAAGGGTGTTTTTCATTGCGTGTAGTATTTGGATTAAAACTACGAAAACCATTTCACCTGACATCTCGAAACAGTTCTGATTTATCCAACAAAACAACCCCATGGATTAGGGATTTGGTAGCCCCGAAAATTCCTTTAATTTCGTTTGATTGGGATGCATTTCCAAAACCACCTAACGTATGGCCACGCGAAGAAGCAAAAAATTCAATGATTTTGGATTAGGGACTAAAAATGATACTGGAGGATATCGCGCCCTAAATAAGGATGGTTCGTTCAATGTCAAAAAAATAAACATTCCTTTTTTTGAACGACTGAATTTTTTCCATTCTCTAATTACCATGTCATGGTCTCGTTTTTTTGTCCTAATACTCGTGGCATATTTTGGTATCAACATCCTTTTTGCATCGATTTATACCGTTATTGGAGTAGAAAATTTGACGGGAATTGTTGCGGACGGCTCCTTTGACCAGTTTATGGAAGGTTTTTTCTTTAGTGCCCAAACGATTACCACTTTGGGTTATGGTCGAGTAGCTCCGATGGGGTATCCTGCCAATATCGTAGCTGCTGTTGAATCCATGATGGGGTTGTTGGGCTTTGCCCTGGCCACGGGATTGTTGTATGGTAGATTCTCGAGACCATCGGCAAAAATTCGCTACAGCGAAAACGCTGTGATTGGACCCTATCACGACATCAATGGTTTCATGTTTCGTGTGGTGAATCCGCAAAGTAACCAACTATTGGAATTGGAAGTACAAGTAAATCTGGCGATGCAACGAAAGAACTCGGAGCTGCGCGATTTTTATTCCTTAGAGTTAGAACGTGACAAGGTGGCCTTTATGCCCTATATGTGGACCATTGTTCATCCCATATCTGATAAGAGTCCCCTTTACGGATTGACTGCCGCAGATTTGGTAGAAAAAGACGCGGAATTCGTAATAGCCATGCGTGCCCATGATGAATCTTCATCACAAACGGTTTACTCCCGTTCGTCTTACAAGGCGACAGAAATAGAATGGGGTAAAAAGTTCGTTTACGTAGTGAAACGTGAAAACAATGGTATCGTCATCGATGTGGGGCGAATTGATGAAATGGAGACCGCCCCCTTGAATACCTAAAGATTGAATGCGGCCTTTACCTCAGGCACCATATCCAACTTCTCCCAAGTAAACAGTTCAACCTGTTTCTCTATTTTCCCATTGTAGGGGGATTCAAAAACCTTGGAAATCAACTTCGGTTCCTTACCCATATGTCCGTAAGCCGCGGTTTCCAAGTACATGGGATTCCGAAGTTTGAGACGTTCCTCTATGGCAAAGGGGCGCATATCGAAAAGCGCTGCTGCCTTTTGAGCAATTTCTCCGTCCGTCATATCAACATTGGCCGTACCGTACGATTCGACAAAAATTGAAGTCGGTTCCACCACCCCAATCGCATAACTGACTTGAACCAACAATTCGTCTGCCACACCAGCCGCGACCAAATTCTTCGCAATATGCCGTGCAGCATAAGCAGCACTGCGGTCTACTTTACTTGGGTCTTTGCCACTAAAAGCACCTCCGCCATGGGCACCTTTACCACCATAGGTATCCACAATGATTTTTCTTCCGGTTAAACCGGTATCTCCATGGGGACCACCAATCACAAATTTCCCTGTAGGGTTGATGTGATATTTGATATCATCTGTAAACAAACTCTGGATATTCTCCGGCAACAACTTTTTGACCTCAGGAATCAGAATTGAAATGATATCTTCCTTGATTTTGGCCAACATTTTTTCATCTTCATCAAAAGCATCATGCTGGGTGCTGACCACAATAGTGTCAATCCGTTGTGGAACATTTTCGTCAGAATACTCAATGGTAACCTGAGCCTTAGCGTCGGGTCGCAAATAATCAATTTGTGTGCCTTCTCTTCGCAACTCAGCCAATACTTGAAGAATTTTATGGGAAATATCAAGCGCCAATGGCATGTAGTTTTCAGTTTCCTTGGTAGCATATCCGAACATCATTCCTTGGTCTCCCGCACCTTGCTCCTCTTTTGTAGCTCGGTCTACCCCTTGGTTGATATCCTGAGATTGTTCGTGAATCAGGGAAATTACCCCGCAAGAGTCCCCACTAAACTGATATTCTCCTTTGGTATAACCAATACTGTTTATCACTTCTCGAGCAATATGTTGTACGTCCAAATAGGTATTGCTCTTCACTTCTCCGGCCAAAACTACTTGCCCTGTGGTTACCAAGGTTTCGCAAGCCACCTTACTTTGTGGGTCAAACGCAAGAAAATTATCAAGCAATGCATCACTGATTTGGTCGGCAATTTTATCAGGGTGTCCTTCACTAACAGATTCAGAAGTAAACAAATATGGCATTCTTAAGTCTTTTTTTAGAGGATTTGACGAATGCAGGAAAGAAAGACTACGTTACTTTTTAGCATTTTTTTCCGAGGTTGCAATCGGTCAAATCCTTCCTCTTTCGGTTGGCAAATGTAGGCATTCGGAAGATAATTTTAAAACCCCTTTTTTATAATCTTGAAGGTGTCGGTTTGGCTTGGGTTTTTTTTCTTGGGGTCGATATACTTTGTATATTGCGAGGACCGATTTGAACGGAAAACCATTAGCTATGCACATCGCTGTCGCAGGAAATATTGGCGCAGGTAAAACCACATTAACCAATTTACTGTCAAAACATTACAAATGGGACGCACACTTTGAAGATGTGGTCGACAATCCTTATTTGGATGACTTTTACACCCAAATGGAACGGTGGAGTTTCAATCTTCAAATTTATTTTTTGAACAGTCGGTACCGTCAAATCCTAAAAATTAGGGAAAGCGGTAAAGATGTGATTCAGGACCGTACCATTTATGAGGATGCCCATATTTTCGCACCCAACCTTCACGCGATGGGTTTAATGACTAATCGCGATTTTGACAACTACAGTAGCCTTTTTGAGTTGATGGAGTCACTGGTACAGCCGCCAGATTTATTGATTTATCTGAGAAGTTCCATCCCAAATTTGGTAAATCAAATTCACAAACGTGGTCGGGAATACGAGAATTCCATTTCCATTGATTATTTGAGCCGCCTTAACGAACGCTACGAAGCATGGATTGACACCTATGACAAGGGTAAACTTTTGGTTTTTAATGTTGACGAAATCAACTTTGTTGACGAGCCGGAAGACCTGGGTGAAGTCATCAACCGTATTGATGCGCAATTACACGGCCTTTTTTAACCGACCCGTTCACGCAATGAACCGGAGCGTTCGCTCATTCTAGCTTTTCTACCCACGTAAACGAATCTACTTTGTTGGTACGATAACTTAAAAATCAGTACCATGGAAGTAAAAAAGAATTCAAAACAGCAAGTTGAAAAAAACTCTGGTCTTTATTTTTTAATTGGTCTCTCCGCCGTTTTGGCGTTGGTCTATTTTACCATTGAATGGAAAACATTCTATTCAAACGACGCTGAAATTGCAATGCTGAATATTAGTGACGAACTGATAGAGGAAGTTCCCATGACAAAACAAGAACTCCCTAAACCAGAAAAACCGAAAATCAAAACCCCTGAAATCATCGAGGTAGTTGATGACGAAGAGGATTTGGAAGAAAGCGTGATTGAGTCTAGTGAGACAGACCAAAACCAAGAAATCGCTGACATTGGGGATATAGAGGTCGCTGCGGATGACGAACCTGAGGAAGTCCCATTTTCAGTAATCGAAGATGTGCCCGTTTTCCCAGGGTGTGAAAATGCCGAGGACCAGCGACAATGTTTTCAGGAAATGATGCAAAAACACGTCCGCAAAAATTTCAAATATCCTGAATTGGCCCAAGAAATGGGACTACAGGGTCGTGTAAGTGTGTTGTTCGTCATTCAAAAAGATGGAACTATCGGCAATGTTCGCATGCGCGGGCCGCATAAAAGTCTGGAAAAGGAAGCTTCTCGTATTATCTCCAAGCTCCCGAGAATGACACCAGGCAAGCAAAGAGGCAACCCAGTCAAAGTACCTTTTGCCATTCCTATTGTGTTCAAGCTGCAATAAGCCAACGCAACCAAGCTCCCAAAACCACGTCTTACGAATACAACTTAATCTATGTAAAATGAAAACAATTTCAATTTTGGCCGCTATAGCCGCGGGCACATTATTTCTTTCGTGCAACAACGATGATGACGCAACCCCCGTAGAAAGCATTTCGGGTACTTGGAAAATGCAAAACGTAAGTGGAGGACTTCAAGGTATCAATATTGATTATCAAGACGGCGATGTGGATTGGACTTTCGATACCAATTCACAAACCGTCCGTGTTGAAAACAGAATCTTGACTACCGGTCCAGAAGATATTTATGCTGGCCCTGAAACAGGTTCCTACCCCTATGAGGTGGAACAATTGGGACAAACACAAATCCTCTATCTTGATGACGAAGTAATGGGAGGAATCATCTTTTCTGGTAATACCTTAACAGTAGACAGTGGCTCCGATGCGGATGGTTTGGTTACCATTTTTGTCCGGTAGTCTTCCGATTTAAAACAAAGAAACCATGCCCTTTGGTATGGTTTTTTACATTTTGGCAACCTTTTAGGCGCTTTTCATAAGTGGTTTTATAGTATTTTGGAGTAGAACTATATCAAATGCTTCAAAAATTATCGCTTTGTGTACTGTGTCTATTATTTTCGCAAGCTTTGTCAGCGCAGTTGGTTACCACTGGAAAGCTGCCTGACTTTTTGTTGGAAAGCTCTGGTTTGGCCTTGGGCAACGAAACCACCATTTGGACTTTTAATGATAGTGGCGGACGCCAAGAATTATATCAATGTGACACCAAGGGAAAGCACCTCAGGACTGTAAAAATCAAAAACGCACCGAACAACGATTGGGAAGATATCACTCAGGATGATTTGGGCAATTTTTACATAGGGGATTTCGGAAATAATGGCAATAAAAGAAAAACACTACATATTTTTAAGGTTACAAATCCAAACACCGCGGATTCGTTAGTGTTGAAAGCCTCAAAAATCAGTTTTCGCTTTGAAGACCAAACGGCTTTTCCACCACCAAAAACTGAGATGAACTTTGATTGCGAATCCTTACTGTGGTTTGAGGACCATCTATATGTTTTTACAAAACATCGAACCCTTCCCATGAAAACCAACCTCTACCGAATTCCGGACAAGCCCGGAGAACATGTAGCCAAACGGATTGGTTCTTTTGCTACAGGTGTTGCCCAACCCGGTGAACATCCTTGGTTTGGCTATTGGATTACCGCTGCGGATATCAGTCCAGATAAGCAAAAGGTAGCCTTGATAAGCGGCACAACACTTTGGATATTTTACAACTTTGAAAAGGACCAGTTTTTTGAAGGAAAAATGAAAAAAATCCCCTTAGGTCCCAATACCCAGAAAGAAGGAGTTTGCTTTTTGAGCAATGACGAAGTCATTATTTCAGATGAGTACGTTCGCCGTTTTGATTTAGGAGGCAAACTATACACCCTAGATTTAAAACCTTATTTGGATTAAGGGTTCCATAAAAACAAAAAACCACGCCTTTCAGCGTGGTTTTTATATTTATACATAAACAAGTAAACTACATTTCGCCTACTTCTTGTTTGTAATCTTCAATAAGCTGTTCGAGCTCAGCTTTGGTTGCTGCCGTAAATTCCTTTACCTCAGTTTCCATTTCACCGGCCATATCACTTGAAGTAGTGATGATGGCTTTAAAGGATCCATCTGCAGTGTTGCTCACCTCTACTTTGACTTGTTTCTCAACCTGCTTGGTTTCAGTCATACCATCTTCAGTGATAGTAATAACCGTTCCATCCGCTTTAGTCATGCTTACTTCATCAGAAGCAGACATGCTTACCAGACTTGGCGCGATAACCAAGGCTACAACTGACATCAACTTCAAAAGGATGTTCAAAGATGGACCAGAAGTATCTTTAAATGGATCCCCAACGGTATCACCTACTACTGCTGCTTTGTGTGCATCAGAACCTTTACGGCCTTCACTTTCAATGGTTTTCTTGGCGTTATCCCAAGCACCACCTGCGTTGGATTGGAAAATCGCCATCAAAACTCCAGCAGTAGTTACCCCTGCCAAAAGTCCTCCTAGCATTTCAGCGCCACCAATAAAACCTACAGCAACAGGAACAGCAATGGCCAACAAGCCTGGGAATACCATTTCCTTAATGGAAGCCTGGGTAGAAATCGCCACACATTTATCATATTCTGCTACACCATTAGCAGCATCAAAAATCTTTCTGTCTTCTTCGGAAGCCTTGGAAATATCTGCATCGTATTTTACCATTACAGCAAGTGCCGCTTTTAATTCCGGAATATCCCTGAATTGACGACGTACTTCTTCAATCATAGCCATGGCCGCACGACCTACTGCATTCATAGAAAGTGCAGAGAAAACAAAAGGAAGCATACCTCCAATCAATAGTCCCGCCATAATATCTGGTTGGGAAACGTCAATAGATGTGATTTTTGCTGTTTTCATAAATGCAGCAAACAACGCCAAGGCAGTCAAGGCTGCAGAAGCAATCGCAAATCCTTTTCCGATGGCTGCTGTAGTGTTTCCTACGGCATCCAACTTATCGGTACGCTCACGAACTTCGCTTGGCAATTCCGCCATTTCAGCAATACCCCCTGCGTTATCTGAAATAGGTCCATATGCATCAACTGCTAATTGGATACCTGTATTAGCCAACATCCCAACTGCGGCAATAGCAATTCCATATAGACCCGCAAAGTAGTGCGATACCAAAATAGCAGCAGCAATTAAAATGATTGGAATAGCCGTAGACATCATTCCCACACCAAGACCTGCAATAATGTTCGTTGCAGCTCCTGTATCAGATTGCCTGACAATTGCATTGCCCGGTTTTGTACCAGTTCCGGTGTAGTATTCCGTTACTTTGCCTACCGCAAGACCTGCTACTAGACCTGCAATGGTTGCCCAAAAAACACCCATCGCGGAATACTCTTTTCCGCCTTCTACCCATGCTTCAGGAAGTATTCCTGTAATCAAAAAATACGAAGCTACTAACATCAGTCCTGCAGAACCAAATTCTCCAATATTCAATGCCGTTTGCGGATTACCGCCATCCTTAACACGAACGAAGAATGTTCCAATAATGGACATGATAATTCCGACAGCGGCCAAAGCCAACGGCAAATATACAGCCCCCAAGCCATCAAAAGAGGCCTGAAATTCTGGAAGACCTGCAAAAACAGCTCCCAAAACCATAGTTCCAATAATAGAACCCACATATGATTCGAAAAGGTCAGCACCCATTCCGGCAACATCCCCTACGTTATCTCCAACATTATCTGCAATAGTTGCTGGGTTCAACGGGTGGTCTTCAGGAATACCTGCTTCTACCTTACCTACCAAATCCGCACCTACGTCAGCAGCCTTGGTATAAATACCACCACCTACTCTTGCGAAAAGTGCAATAGAAGAAGCACCTAAAGAGAATCCAGAAAGTACATTGAGCACTTCACTCAAGGCCCATCCTTGACCACTATATAACATGAACAATCCACTAAGTCCCAAAACACCAAGACCTACAACACCAAGACCCATTACCGCACCTCCGGCAAAGGCTACTTCAAGCGCCTTCCCTAATGAAGTTCTAGCAGCGTTGGTCGTACGAACGTTTGCTTTGGTAGCTACTTTCATACCAATAAATCCTGCCAAGGCCGAACAAATGGCTCCCACAATAAAGGAAACCGCTACCATTCCATTGGAACCTTCTTCATTGGAACCTTTGAAAAAGAGCAATACCGCAACCGCAACAACAAATATGCTTAGTATTTTGTACTCTGCCTTAAGAAATGACATGGCACCGTCGGCAATGTTCTTGGCAATGTTTGCCATGGTTTCGTCTCCCACATCTTGTTTCGATACCCACGCATTTTTGATGAACACAAAAAGCAACGCCAGCACTCCGAAAAGTGGCAGAAATTGAATGATTAAATCCATAGTTATTTAGTTATTTTATGATTTTTTTAATGCTGGCAAAAGTAGTAAAATACCCACTAGTAAAAAAACTTAAAGCCTTGGAAATAATAGCGAAATAAATGGGGATGAGCCCCTTAAATGGTAAAGGTTCGCTTTTTCTTATGTTCGCTTTCGTCGTAGCGTTTCACACATTGGTGATAGATTTCAACCGCCTCTTTGGCATCACCCCATCCTCCGGTATCCACCTTTTTTTCTTCCAAATCTTTGTAGACCTGAAAAAAGTGTTCAATCTCCTTCCTTCTATGCGGATTCAAATCAGCGATATCGTTTTTTTGATTCCATATGGGGTCGGAGATGGGTACACAAATGAGTTTTTCATCCGGACCTTTTTCATCGGTCATATGGAATACCCCGATGGGCTTCACTTCCATGACCACCATGGGATAGGTAGGTTCGGTTCCCATCACGAGTACGTCCAAAGGATCTTTGTCCAATGCCAAGGTCTCAGGAATAAATCCGTAATCTCCAGGATACATCATCGATGAGAACAAGGTTCTGTCGAAACGAATCTTATTCAATACAAAATCATATTCATATTTATTTCGACTTCCTTTTGGAATCTCAATCAAAACATCAAATGTCACTGGAGTGGAGGCTGTAGCCATAGGGTAAAATTTTTACAAAAATAACCAGATAGAATAAACCTTGGTCAAGAAGTGCTTCAGTTAAGGTTAACTAAAATTTAAATCCAAAAGATCCCGTGATTCCAAAGGCGCGTGCATCGGGATTATCCAGATAGTTACCTCTAAAGTTGAAATCAATGCGAAGAATCTTGAAAATGTTGCCGACACCAAAAGAATACTCCCAGTAAATACGGTCATCTGGTGCTATCAATGGAATGTTGCTCGGGGCGTTCAAAGCGATATTCTCGTCTGAAATCTCCCCCCATGCACCACGAAGACCCACAATTTCACGAAGATTCAGCTTTCGTAAAAAAGGAATTCGCGAAAACAAGCGTCCGTTAAAGTTGTGTTCCAGATGCAATGTGGTATAGGTATCGGTCACGAATTCGTAAAAATCCAAGTTGGGAAAGGTATTGTACAGCGAAAACAAGGTCTGGTTTCCTGGAACCACGCTTAACAAACCCAAAGGAACTGCCCCAAATGTTTTTCCCATTTCAATGGTGCTGGTCAAACGACCAAACCCGCCAATCTGCCAAGGTTTGGTATATGAAAATTGTAAGCGTTCGTAATCAAAATCACTTTCCAGGTACCCTTGTAATCCTTTGGTATAATTCAATAAGAGAATACTATGGTCATCATTGATATCGGACCGCTCCACGCCATAACCGATGGTTCGTTTGCCTGGCGTATATATTAATGTGGTATTGATATCGAATTGTTTGACCTCCGAAGCAATACCGCCAGGAGCCATAGGGTCAATGTAATCCAAACTAAACGCATCAGGCAAGGCTGAGCTCAAGGTTCGGAATGATCCCCCTAGTCGAAAACGAAGGTTAGTTATGGGTTCTATTTCAAGATTTAAGGTCGACAAATTTATGTTGGTCAACCGGTCGTTGGCTCCAACCGTAACTAGAGAGGAAGAAGCGATACTTCGCCCCAACACGTCATTTGTACTGGTAAGGCTTATCCCCAACTGTTCAATGTCCCGCCGATTACCCCCGGAAAGAATCAAACGTGTTTTGCGGTCCAACAAAAACTTACCGGAAAGCCCATGCTTGAATTTTCTATCCGAAAAACCATAGGCCATATACCCTTCAAGGCGCCAGGTATCATTCTGCCCAAAATAGGTCCGTGCCCCACCACGCAGGCGAATACCTTCCGCATCATTGAATCCAAACGTGCTGTAAATGTCACCAATATCAATATTCCACTTGTCTATTTCAACGTAGCCTGAACCCAAAATACTGACCAAATTGTAATAGGTTTTGAATTTAGGTACCGTTTTTAGTGTATCGAGCAACTTGAATATTCCCGATTCATCTTCGTTCAATTGTTCCAAGCGGGCATTTTTCCAAAACACGGAATCCCGTTTGAAAACCCTTGAGTCATAGGGGTCGGCCGCAGCTTTGTAAAATACCTCGGGGCGCTCTAGGTCAAAGGCGTAGTTGTCATAAACGGTGGTACGCTTTCCGTAAACCCCTCTTGATTTTTCCTTTTTGGAAAAACTAAAATCACTTAGCATATAATCCCGTTTTAGCAAAAAGACGGAATCACTAACCACATCGAAATCTTGCTCAATGTAAATTTCCTTGACCCAGTTGATATTGGCACTTTTGGTAACCTGAAGATTTATTTTTTTAATGGCGAAGGTTGAATCATTGACCCAAAAATCCCCTTTGAAAGTCAATTCGCTTTTACGGCGTGGATAGTAAATAATGTTGTAGCACCATTTGTCATCGATATAGGTGCTATCCGCTAGCGCATAGTTATAGGTATCTACCCCGGTTTTGGACAAGGGACTCGTGAAGCTCTTCCCAAAAAACTTTAAATAGTTATCGTAAATGTCGTAATCGGAATACAAGTCCTCCACAAAAGCCGTTATGGCTTGGTTCCCTTCAAAACCTGAACTTTTATTCCCCAAAACATCCTCCTTTTCCTTTTTGAGGATATTGTCTCCGTAGATTCGTGAAAAATTCTCATTTAGGAAAATTGGGAGATAGGTTTTTCCTGTGATTCGTGATGTGTCTAAATCGGCAAAAACGAATTCGAGACCACGAAACAATTTACTTTTGATAAGCGAACTGTCAATAGTATTCAAATCGAACTCCAGCTTCTCGTACTTGTCGTACTGATACTGTTTGAACTTCCGTAAGCCATTCTGTCGCTTTTTGGCCCAGATTTTCTTCAAGATTTCAACTGCAGGATTATTTTTCTTGGATTGCTTTCCGGTGTAAACGACAACCTCCTTGAGCTGTTCGGTGGATTCCATCAAGACCACAGTCATCCCGTAGGTGACCTTTTTGGTCAGGGTAACCGTTTTGGATTCGTACCCAATAAAAGAAAAGATGACTGTATTATAGGTGTCATCCGATTCTAAATAAAAACGCCCGTTCTCATTGGTGATGGTTCCCTCAGAAGAATCCTGAAACAAAACGTTGGCAAATGCCACCGGATTTCCAGATTCGTCAGTGACAACACCGTCAATTTTGGTTTGGGAACAGAGTAGGCTTGTAAAAAAAGCAAAGAAAATGAAGAAATTGTTTCTCATTTTTTGATAAGTCAGAGTACCGCTTCGACCCAAAGGTCGAGGTAAGGTTAGGTAATTTTGGTTTCAGGGTAATTTCTTATCAAAAACTGTTCCTTAAAAAAAGCCCCATAATCATACGAAGATGGGGCAAACATACATACAGTACAAATATAATGAGGTTAATTATAAAGTACTTTTTTGACCGCCTTGATGACATCTTGAGCGTTGGGCAACCATTCGGCAAGCAATACGGGAGAATACGGAGCAGGTGTGTCCGCGGTGTTCAGCTTAACAATAGGGGCATCCAAATAGTCGAATGCCTGATGTTGAACTTGGTAAATAATCTCCGTAGCGACATTGCCAAAAGGCCAAGCCTCCTCAAGGATGACCATCCTGTTGGTTTTCTTAACAGATGAAAGTATTGTGTCGTGGTCCATAGGACGCACGGTTCTTAAATCGATGATTTCGCAGCTGATGCCTTCTTTTTCAAGTTCGTCTGCTGCTTTGTAAGCTTCTTTAATGATTTTTCCGAAAGAAACGATGGTTACATCGGTCCCCTCGCGCTTGATTTCGGCGACTCCTAAAGGAATGGTGTATTCGCCCTCAGGCACCTCCCCTTTATCGCCATACATTTGCTCCGACTCCATAAAAATAACGGGGTCGTCATCTCGAATGGCAGATTTCAAAAGGCCTTTAGCATCAGCCGGATTGGAAGGAACAACAACCTTTAAACCTGGACAATTGGCGAACCAGCTCTCGAAAGCTTGAGAGTGAGTCGCAGCTAGCTGACCTGCAGAGGCCGTTGGCCCTCTAAAAACGATAGGACAAGCAAATTGCCCCCCAGACATTTGTCTGATTTTGGCTGCGTTGTTTATGATTTGATCAATTCCTACCAAAGAGAAGTTGAATGTCATGAACTCAATAATCGGACGATTCCCGTTCATGGCAGAACCTACACCAATTCCTGCGAAGCCCAACTCCGAAATGGGAGTATCCAAAACGCGGTCAGCGCCAAACTCATCCAGCATCCCTTTAGAGGCTTTGTACGCACCATTGTATTCGGCTACTTCCTCGCCCATTAAATAAATGGTATCATCCCGTCTCATCTCTTCGGACATGGCTTCTGCGATAGCTTGCCTAAACTGTAAAGTCTTCATGAAATTGCACTAAAAGGTTATGGTTTTGAGCAGGGCCAAAAATAGGGAATAATGCCGCAAAAAAAGCATTTGTCCAGAAAAAAAAGCACAAAATTTATTATGCATGCATAATAAATTTTGGATTTTTATAGCTATCTTTGAAGGGTAAAAACATTAAAAGATTTTATGAAAATTTTGGTTTGTATCAGTAATGTCCCAGACACTACGTCAAAAATCAATTTTACGGATAACGACACCAAGTTTGATACCAATGGCGTGCAATTCGTAATCAATCCTAATGACGAATTCGGCTTGACAAGGGCTATGTGGTTCAAAGAAAAGCAGGGCGCATCCATTCATGTAGCTACCGTAGGAGGAGCACAAACGGAGCCAACCATTCGCAAAGCCTTGGCTATTGGCGCTGATGAAGCCATCCGCATTAATGCTGAGCCTACAGATGGTTTTTTCGTTGCACAGCAATTGGCTGAAGTCGCCAAAAACGGAGAATACGATTTGATTATTGCCGGAAGGGAGTCCATTGACTACAACGGTGGTATGGTGCCTGGAATTCTAGCTACAATGCTTGACATGAACTTCGTCAATACATGCATTGGATTAGAAATCGACGGCACAAATGCGGTTGCTTATCGCGAAATCGACGGCGGAAAAGAAAAAATTGAAACCTCTTTGCCTTTGGTCATTGGAGGACAAAAAGGTTTGGTTGAGGAAAGCGACCTACGTATCCCAAATATGCGTGGCATCATGATGGCCCGTAAAAAAGCATTGACGGTACAGGAACCATCAGGAGGTGCTAGCCTTACCCAAGACCAAAAATTCGAAAAGCCCGCTGAAAAAGGCCCAGTAAAATTGGTTGACGCTGAAAACGTAGACGAACTCATCAGCTTGTTGCATAACGAAGCTAAAGTCATTTAATCTCAAAAGGAAGCGACGTACGAACTATTCGTACTCCAAAAAAATATAAAGATGTCTATACTAGTTTATACAGAATCAGAAAAAGGAAAACTCAAAAAGAATGCCTTTGAGGTGGCCTCCTATGGTTATGCCTTAGGGCAACTTATGGGAAGCGACGTTACAGCAGTAGCCATCAATAGCGAAAATACTGATGCGCTTGGAGCGTATGGTATATCCAAAGCTTTGCTAATCCAAAACAGCAAATTGGACGTTTTCAATGCTAAAGGCTATGCCAAAGCGATTCATCAAGCTGCAGAATCCGTTGGAGCGAAGACTATTATCGTCAGCTCCAGTGCAGATACCAAGTTTTTGACGCCTATTCTTGCAGGAATGATGCAAGCGGGATATGTACCCAACGTTGTAGCTATTCCAGAAAGCACAAGTCCTTTAACCGTTAAAAGAACAGCATTCAGTAACAAAGGTTTTGCACTTACTGCCATTCAATCAGAACATAGCATTATTGGGGTTTCCAACAATGCTTTTGGCACCGTTGAAAATGCAACCGCTTGCGATGTACAAGGTTTTGATGCATCCATTGATGACACAGACTTGAGCACAAAGTCCGTTGAAGTCGATAAAGTTGTAGGGAAAGCTACGATTGCAGATGCGGATGTTGTTGTATCCGGTGGTCGTGGCCTGAAAGGTCCTGAAAACTGGGGTATGATTGAAGAATTGGCTGATATTTTGGGTGCTGCCACAGCCTGTTCCAAGCCCGTTTCAGATTTGGGATGGCGTTCGCATGGAGAACACGTAGGCCAAACCGGAAAACCGTGAGCGAGCAACTTAGACATTGCCATTGGCATCTCAGGAGCTATTCAACATTTGGCGGGTGTAAGCGCATCAAAAACCAAGGTGGTTATCAATAATGATCCGGAAGCACCGTTCTTTAAAGCAGCGGATTACGGAATTGTTGGAGACGCCTTTGAAGTCGTGCCCAAACTCATCGAAAAATTAAAGGAATTTAAAGCACAAAACGCTTAAATTTTGTTAATTTGCCCCTCACAAAGGGCCGTTCAGATAGCTGGTTCTGCCAATATTTGAACGGCTTTTTTTGTTTTAGGAGGAGAATATGAGCTTAGTACGATTAAAAATAAAGGGGATATCTTACAGTCAAACCCAAAATGGTGCCTACGCTCTTATTTTAAATGAAGTAGAAGGAGACCGTAAATTACCCATTGTCATAGGTGCTTTTGAGGCGCAATCCATTGCAATTGCATTGGAAAAGGAAATCAATCCGCCACGTCCCCTCACCCACTATCTGTTCAAGAATTTTTCAGATAGATTTCAAATCGTGGTAAAACAAGTCATCATTCACAAGTTGGTAGATGGGGTGTTTTACTCTAGCATTATCTGTGAAAGAGATAAGGTTGAAGAAATCATCGACGCCCGTACCAGCGATGCCATTGCTTTGGCTCTTAGGTTCGACGCACCTATCTTCACCTATAAAAACATATTGGATAAGGCCGGGATATTCCTCAAATTCTCGAACAAGGATGAAGACGAAAACGATGAGGATGACAGCATCGTAGTTGACGAGATTTTACAGGAAGGGGAAACCGTTGAAATCGAATCCGGTCCTTCCAGCCAAGGGTATCGTGAGCTCACCCTAGAAGAGCTGCACAAAGAATTGGACAAAGCGGTAACCAATGAAGACTACGAAAAGGCCGCAAAAATCCGAGACGAAATTTCCAAGCGAAAATAACCACCTGCATGCGGTATCTCCATCAAGGGATTTTAATACTTCTTCTGTTTTGTAGTGTTTTCGTTCAAGCACAAGATAGCACTGCGACTACTGAAATTGTAAAGGAAACCCTTGAGGTTACTAGCCCCGTTATAGCACAAAACACACCGGAACTAGTCCCTAATCAGGGAATTACTGTAATGGGCATCGCTCGCGGAGCCTTGGGCATGCTGGCATTGGTTTTTATTGCCTTTTTGTTTAGTTCAAACCGAAGAGCCATCAAATGGAAAACCGTTGGGATTGGTTTGGCTTTACAGCTGGTTATTGCGATTGGGGTATTGAAAGTTCCCATCGTACAAATCATTTTTGAACGTATTGGAAAGGTTTTCGTCAGTATTCTGGATTTTACAAGAGCGGGAAGCAAGTTTCTTTTCGAAGGCTTGGTGGTTGACATGGACACTTTTGGGTTCATTTTTGCCTTTCAGGTACTACCTACCATCATTTTCTTTTCGGCCCTGACCTCGGTACTTTTTTATTTGGGCATCATTCAGAAAGTAGTTAGAGCTTTGGCTTGGCTACTTTCCAAAAGTCTAGGCATTTCTGGAGCGGAAAGTCTTTCGGTCGCTGGGAATATCTTTTTGGGGCAAACCGAAGCCCCTTTGCTTATTAAAGCCTATCTGGAGAAGATGAACAAATCCGAAATCCTTCTCGTTATGATTGGGGGAATGGCAACAGTAGCTGGAGCTGTTTTGGCAGCGTATATCGGATTCTTGGGCGGAGATGACCCTGCCCTGCGACTGGTATTTGCGAAACACTTGTTGGCTGCTTCTGTTATGGCAGCGCCCGGAGCGATAACCATCTCAAAAGTTTTATATCCTCAAACGGAAGAAGTAAATACCGATGTAAAGGTTTCATCCGAAAAAATTGGGGCCAATTTATTGGATGCCATCGCCAACGGAACTACAGAAGGACTCAAACTCGCACTGAATGTGGGCGCCATGCGTTTGGTGTTCGTGGCATTCATT
>CALBPG010000121.1 GCA_937899065.1 uncultured Allomuricauda sp. | reverse complement strand
GGCTATGATTTGTTGTCGGAAACGACCAATAGTCAAGGTCAAACCATAACTAATGCGTTCAATGGCGAAGGGGGCTTGAATAGTGTTTTTGTTTCTATTGGATGGGAACCCATTAAAAACTTGAGTGTTGGAGTTACCGGACGTTTCAACTTTGGTACATTAACGTATGAAAGGGTGCAAAGCGTAGAAGATGTCCAATTTGGAACGCTTGACCGTCGTGAGTCGCGCATCAGTGGGTTTGATGTTAATTATGCCTTGAACTACACCCCGAAAATCAAAGATAAATACACCGTATACAGTTCTTTATTGATTAATACCCAAGCAAATCTGGTTTCCAAGAATTCCGAACGTTTGGGGTCTTTTCTTTTGGCCAACCAGCGTGAAATTGAAACGGTTGATGTGAACCTGGATGCCGTAAACCTTCGAAACACCGAAATCAAAATACCAACCCGTTACACCGTGGGATTGGGCTTTGGACAGGATAGAAGTTGGCTGTTGGGCGCTGAGTACAGCACGCAACAGTTCAGTGATTTCCAGAACATCTTTTTGGCACAAACCAATGTTGAATACCAAGATGCCAGCACCATCGCTTTTGGGGGGTATTGGGTGCCTGACTACACGCCCTTGGCTTCCTATTTTAAAAGGGTTACGTACCGTGCTGGATTGCGCTACGATATGACCGGATTAGTGGTCAACGATAAGGAGATAAATAATTTTGGCATAAATTTTGGCTTAGGATTACCGTTGCCCAACTCTTTCTCTAATTTGAATTTAGGATTTGAGCTGGGCAGAAGAGGTACAACGGACCAATCCTTGATTGAGGAAAGTTACTTGAATATTAGCGTGGGGTTGTCGTTGAACGCCAGATGGTTTGAGAAAAGAAAAATAAATTAATCAAAAAAATTAGTACATTAACCACTTTAAAATTAGTAAGATGAAGAAGAAACTCTACTTAACGATGATAGCGGGTATAATGTCGATGGGATTAAGTATGGCACAGGCACAAAATCCAGAGTGCATGACCAATCTCTCTATTTATGCCGAGCATGCGAAAGTGAAAAATTATGATGCCGCGTACGAGCCATGGAAAATGGTTTATGAAAGTTGCCCTGACATTAACAAAGCCAACTTTTCTTATGGCGAGAAAATTTTGAAACACAAAATCAAAAATTCCTCAGGTGCCGACAAAGATGGTTTTATACAAGATTTAATGGAGTTGTATGATAACAGTTCCAAGTACTTTGCTGCGAAGTACCCAAAAGGTGTAGTCAACACCAAGAAGTCCTTATTGATGTATGATAATAAGATGGCTTCTGACGATGACCTATATAATATGTTGGGTGAAGCTTTCCAAGAGGACCGTAAAAATTTCAAAAACCCAAAAGCCCTTTACTTGTACTTTTCCACTTTAGTGGACATGCACAATGCAGGTAAGAAGGATTTGCAAGAAGTTTTTGATGTTTACGATGATGTTACCGATAAGGTAGACGAGGAAAACAAAAAGTTAACAGGTCTGATTACTAAGTTGCTTCCAAAAGATTCCATTGGTAGTATCACCAAAAAGGAAAAAAGACAATTGAAAGCGGCTACGACCAATTCCCAATCCTATGGTAAAATTGGTACCAGTATTGACGCAAAGTTGGGTGCTCTTGCCGATTGCGGGAACTTGATTCCGCTATACGAGAAAAATTTGGATGCCAAGAAGGGTGATGTAGAATGGGTGAAGCGTGCCGTAGGTAGAATGTTCTCCAAAGAATGTACAGATGAGCCTTTGTTTGCGCAAATGGTTGAAATTCAAGCAGGATTGGACCCTTCGGCAGACGTTTACGTTTACCTCGGAACTTTGAAATCCAAAAACGGTGATAACAAAGGAGCTATTGCTGACTTTAATAAGGCTGTAGAGCTTGAGTCGGATAGCTATAGAAAATCTAATATCCTTTACAAGATTGCAACCATCGTAAGAAGGTCGAGTAAATCTCAAGCTAGAAGTTATGCACAAAAAGCCATCAACGCGAATCCTTCTAATGGAAAAGCATATTTGTTGATTGCAAACCTCTATGCGGGCAGTGCCAACGCATGTGGTTCTACGCCTTTCGAGAAAAGAGCAATCTATTGGAAGGCTGCTGATATGGCCCGTAAGGCCGGTAGAGTTGACCCATCCTTAAGTGGACGTGCGAACAAAACTGCCGCTAGTTATGCCGCCAAAGCACCTACCAAAGAGATGATATTCAGCAACGCAATGGCAGGTAAAACAGTAACCTTTAGTTGTTGGGTAGGTGGCAGCGTGAAAGTGCCGAGCCTATAAGGTGAACCGATTTCTAAAACATAAAACAAGCTTTTTTGCCACGACATTTGTCGTGGCATTGCTTTTTTGGTCCTGTAAAGACCAGTACGAAAGGGTAGGCGAAGAAGCTATCAAACCCGTCTTTCCACAGGGGGTAGCCGAGAACTTTAAGTTACTCTATACGGAGACGCCCGAAGAAATGGGTACTGAAGATGAATCTAACTCCAAAGTAATTGCGATTCTCACCAGTCCCTACTATGAGGACTTTGATAACCAATCGTTTCGCTATAAAACCTTTCCCAAAGGAATCCAAGTGGATTTTTTTGATGAAAAAAACCAAAAAAGTGTCATCACTGCCGATTATGCCATTGTCTATTCACAAACCAATCTAATTGATTTGCAAGGCAACGTAGTGATTTTGGCCCACGATGGTAAAAAACTAGAAACCCCACAGTTGTATTTTGACCGCGCCAACAATTGGATTTTTACCGAAGAAACCTTCACCTATACCAATCCGAGCGATGGTACCATTATGGATGGGGAAGGCATGGATTTTAATCGAGATTTCAGTTTTTTCAACGCACACAAAACCTACGGTCTTATGACCATTAAAGAAGATTGACCATGGAGAAATACCTCAAGTACACCATTTATCTGAACCTTATTATATCAGCCCTTTCCTCCTTTATGGCCTTCAATTTATGGGGCGTGGACCGGAACAAGGCGTATATCTTCGTTTTTTTGGCGGTGATAACCTTGGCCATGTTTTTGTTTAGAAGACATTATTACAAAAAATTTCAAGAACGTAAGGACAACCAAAAGTAGACCACTTGGAACTTTCCTTTTTGATTATTGGCCTTTCTTTACTGTTTTCCGCGTTTTTCTCGGGAATGGAAATCGCCTTCGTATCTGCAAACAAGGTGCACATTGAGCTCGAGAAGATGCAAGAAGGCTTTTTTGCCAAAGTGCTTCGGCGCCTAACGCAAAAGCCCTCCCGTTTTATCGCTACCATGTTAATTGGAAACAATGTGGCGTTGGTGATTTACGGATTTTACATGGGCGATGTGTTGATGGAATGGTTTCAAAGTTTACTGCCGCTTCAGTATGAGTTTTTAAATACGCTGTTGACTGACTTTAGACTGTTGTCCCAAACCATTATTTCCACCTTGGTGATTTTGCTTACCGCAGAGTTTTTGCCCAAGGTGTTCTTTCAAATCTATGCGAATACCTTGCTCAAGGTTTTGGCAATTCCGGCCTACATTTTTTATGTATTGTTTTCATTTATCTCATGGTTTGTCTTAAAGATTTCGGATTTCATTTTGAAGACGTTCTTCAAAACGAAAGGTGATGAGGTACAACTTTCCTTCACCAAGTTGGAATTGGGCGATTACATTACCGAGCAAATGGAAACCGTTGAAGAAGCGGATGAGGTGGATTCCGAAATTCAGATTTTTCAAAACGCCTTGGAATTTTCTACGGTTAAGGCAAGGGAGGTGATGGTGCCCCGAACCGAAATCACTGCGGTTGACCTCGAGGAAACCCCAAAAAACCTTACCAAACTCTTTACGGAAACCGGATACTCCAAAATTTTGGTGTACAAAGAAAGTGTGGATGAAATCATCGGATATGTACATTCATACGAACTCTTTAAGCGCCCGGAAACCATCCAAAGTATTCTGTTGCCGGTAGAGTTTGTTCCCGAAACCATGTTGATTCAAGACATTTTGAACGTGTTGACCAAAAAACGGAAAAGTATGGCCGTCGTTTTGGATGAGTACGGCGGTACGTCTGGCATCATGACGGTGGAAGATATCATCGAAGAACTTTTTGGTGAAATTGAAGATGAGCACGATTCCACAGACCACTTTGAAGAACAGCTCAGCGAAAACGTCTATAAATTCAGTGCAAGGCTCGAGGTGGATTATCTGAATGAGCAGTACAAACTGGAACTTCCCGAAAGCGATGAATACGAAACCTTAGGTGGACTCATCATGAACGGAACGGCCGAAATTCCTGAAAAAGATTCCGAAATCAAGATTGATAATTTTGTATTTCGAATCTTGGAAGTATCGAATACCAAAATCGATTTGGTCAACGTACAGGTTTTCCCTGAAGATTAACGGTTTCCTAGCCTTTTTCAGCTTTCCTATTTGGAAAGAAAATGGTATTTTCGCCCACTGAAATACACAAAACAAGCTGGGAAATGGCAGTATTAGAGAATATTAGGAAGCGAACCACGGTTTTGATTCTTATCATAGGATTGGCCTTGTTCGCCTTTGTAATATCAGGAGTTTTTACAAGCAATGATTTTGGAGGTGCTAAAGTAGGTTCCGCTGTTGCGGAAGTGAACGGAGAGAGCATTTCAATAGATGAGTTCAGAAGAGAGGTAGAAAACGCCTCAAGACGCTACGGACCAAGCTTGTCTTCCACTCAATTGGTCAATACCGTGTACGACCAACAGATTCGTAAAACTATTTTGGACCAACAAATCGAGGATTTGGGCATCGAAGTTGAAGCGGACCAAATCGTTGAGTTCGTAAAGACGACTGGATATGCTCAGATTCCTGACTTTTTAGATGAGAACGGGGTTTTCAATGAAGAAGTATTTAAAGCAACCATTGCAAGCTGGAGAGAAACAGATCCGTTACGCTATGATGACTGGTTGCTGATTGAAAAGAGCATCATTCAATCCGCTAAGGAACAAATCTATTTCAACCTCGTTAAGGCTGGAGTAGCGGCAACTTTGATTGAAGGTGAGCACGATTACAAAATGACTAATGACAAGGTCGACATTCAATACGTTCGCGTACCCTTTACTTCCATCGCCGACAGTACCATACAGGTTACAAAGGAAGAGATTGAGGCGTATGTAAAAGAACATCCTGAGGACTACAAGCAGGAAAAAGCACGTGATATTCGTTTCGTATACTTTGAAGAGGCCGCTTCTGCTGCTGATGAAAAAGCGGTGCAAGATGAAATCACCAAGTTGCTAGGTGATAGCGTAGAGTACGTTGAAGAAAGCAATACTACCGATACCATTCCAGGTTTTAGAACTACACAGGATATGGCAGCGTTCTTAGACCGAAATTCTGACACAAAATATGATACCATCTTCAAACCTAAAAGAGATTTGCAAGGGGTCGCCACGGACACCCTTATCGCATTGGGTGTTGGAGAAATATATGGCCCGTACAAAGAAGAAGGCTTTTTCAAAGTATCAAAGTTGATGGAGAAGAAGGATGAAGCCAGCGTAAAGGCAAGTCATATCTTGATTACTTACGCAGGTGCTGAAAGAGCGAATCCTGACATTACACGAACCAAAGAAGAAGCTGAAGCGCGTGCGGAAGAACTTTTGGCGGATGCTAAAAAAGAAGATGCCCAGTTTACGGCTTTGGCGCGCGACAATTCAGACGGACCATCTGCCCCTAGAGGAGGAGACCTCGGCTATTTTGAAGAAGGGGTTATGGCAGATGAATTCAACGACTTTTGTTTCCAAAACGAAGTAGGGGAGATTGGTTTGGTGGAAACACAATTTGGTTTTCATGTAATCAAAGTTGATGATAAACAAGATTTATATCGCATTGCAACCTTAACGCGTGAGATTGAGCCTTCTGAAGAAACGATTAACACACTGTTTACGGATGCGACCAAATTTGAGATGGCGGTATTGGATGCCGACAAACAAGAATTTGGAACCATCGCTTCCGATAATGAATACACGGTTCGTCCCGTGAACAAAATCAAGGAGATGGATGAAAACCTTCCTGGACTATCTTCGCAAAGAGGAATTGTACAGTGGGCGTTCAATGATGATACCAAGAATGGAGACATCAAGCGATTCAATGCCAATAACGGATATGTTATTGTGCAACTTACCAAGAAGTATGAAGAAGGACTAATGGCTTCCGAAGATGCTTCTGCAACGGCTTTACCCAAAATCCGAAAGGAACGTAAAGCAGCTCAAATCATTTCGGCCAATTCAGGGAAATCCCTTGAGGATTTTGCGTCGGCCAACAATGTAACGGTTAGTACGGCAACTGCTTTGACCAGCAAGTCACCTACTTTACCAGGTGCAGGTCGTGAAGCTTTAGTGGTTGGAAATGCCTTCTCTATGAATGAAGGGGATACCTCGACATTGATTTCAGGAGAGTCAGGGGTGTTTATGGTTCGCGTGACCAAAAAAGAAGCGGCACCTACTGTGGATAACTTCAGCACTTATGCGAACAACCTAAAAAGCAGCGCTGCAGGACGTGTGAACGGTGATGTATTCAACGCCTTAAAAGAAGGCGCGGATATTGAGGACAAACGCGCTACTTTCTATTAGTGGATAGCATCTATAACATACAAAAGCCCCTTTTTGGGGCTTTTTTTATTCTTGCGTGCTTTGGCTTTGTTCCATTTTGACTAATTCGCGTATCGGTACCCCATTAATCAAAACATCTTTGAGTACAGCTTTACCATCCTTTACATGTATGAGTGCATAGGTGGTTTGGGTGGAATCCAATTGTGAATCTCTGTAGGTCAGTTCTGCGTCATAGGCTTTGGACTCCTCCATATAAAAGCGTTCAAATGGATATTCGATGACCAATTCCGTTTTTTCGTAAGATGTAATAAAATCCACCTTTGCGGATACGAAGTCTGTTGTATTGTCAGGCTCTTCTTTAGAAATAGCTGCTATTTGTGCAAAACCTTCAGGGTCTTCATCCAACGACACAAAAAGCGGTTCCCCATCCTTCCAATCATGTGTTTTGGGAATCTCGATTCGGTCAATATCATACCGTAAACGAATATATTTTCCACGAAAAGGGTCGTTCGGGTCAACGGGAGCAGTTTTGAACTTGAAGGCCTTTCCGGTCTCCAATACATCTTCGCTAGACCAAATCATGCTAGCGGGAACATAGAGCTGCGCCAACACCATCAAAACAAAAAAGACCCATATGACTTTGTTAGACTTCATCTTGCTTACGTTTTTTGAGCATTAAATAATTGGCCATAAAGAATCCTGCCCCTACGGAAACGAAGAGCAATCCTCGTGCAACAAAACTCAAATCCGTATCGAAAAAACGACAGGCAATGAGTATGGTAATAATCACAAGTCCAAGATTGAGAATCCCTAAATGATTTCGTGACGCACCATTTCGGATGGTCAATATTCCTAAGGCCAGGACAAGAATATTCATCAAAATGACCGCTATGGGAGAAAACAATCCGATAAAAAAAGTAAGGATGACCAACAGGTACATCGGCTCCAAGGGAAGTAGGTTTTTCCAACCTTCTTGCTTCTGCCTTCTATATAAAAGTAGGGTTGCTAGCAAGGTTAACAAACCAAGCACCCAAAATTCTTGTGATGCAACTAAGTCGCCCATGGAAGGCTCTTTGCGCATCAAATCCTCCCAATACCAACTAAAGGTTAATAGCATAAGCACAAAAACGGCCCCAACAAAGCCAATAATGTTGTATCCCCTAAGGTTTACCTGTCTTTCCTGGAAAAAGTCCAGCTTACTAATGTGATAGAAAACACTAAACATTGTTAAGTAGGCAATGAACATCACAGACTCGGTGCCATCGGATAAGGTGCCCAAAACAATGGTCAAGGATATGGGGATGATCCAGCCATGGAGCGTGGTGAAATTACTGGAAGGGCGGTTCCGCAATAATAAGTAATAATGCGGTAAAACGGCTAGCAGCAAAAGCCAATAGGTGTAGGAATCTGTTCCGGGATAGGACCAATAACTTGCTTCACAAGCGTAGTAGGTGATACCGATAAGTAGTAGCAAAGAGGTCACTGACGACCGCATCACGTATATAATGGGAAGGCAAAGGAACATCCAAGTCAACAGGAAAGCGCTAAGGTCTCCAGGGATATTATAGATTTGACTCACCAAAGAAATGCTGGCCCCTACGGCAAAAAACAAAAAGGACGAAGTGCCCTCTCGCCATGCGGTGCTTTCCCGCTTTTTTAAAAGCGTATATCCGCAAAGAAAATGTCCAACGACCAGGGGTAAAAATGCGAAGCAGGTTTTAGTGAATCGAGACAATTCATCCCAATTGTGGGCAATAATCAAAATGATACCAAGTCCTACCAGAATTGAACCCAAAATGCCAAAAACGATGAAAAGCCGATTGGTTGACGGGCTACTTTGAGTCTCATAATGCTTCCGAATAGCTTCCGCGGTTTCTTCCGAAATCACACCCGCTGAAACCAGATGGGATAATTCTTTTAAAATGCTCATGTTGGTTAGGTTACCGTCTTAACCATAAAAGGCAAAGACAATACAATGGAAATATAGTAAAATCAGGGAATTAGTCTTTTCTCACCATTTCAGCATAAGGAATCACAGTTTTGTATCCTTTCGATTCAAAATACTTAGGCGTAGTTGCATCCCCAACGGCCAAGATGAAGTCCCCTCCCCAGGCGCCAAGACTCTTTAGCGTATTCGGGTAGTCTTGGAACAAACGTTGTTTCACGGTTCTAACTTGCAGAACTTCAGCAAGCAAGCTTTCATGGGATTCAAGCGATTCTCTAAATGTTTCTATCGTTTCGGACTGCAATATCTGGGTGGTGATGTCATCTACAGTGTTGATGAACTTTTCCTTGTCGAACGTTTTTTGGGAATAGTTGGCGATAGCGGCTTTGCTGTTCTGTTTTTGGTTGAGGTGTACAAAGTATAGCCGGTCTGCAAAGCTCGGTTTAAAATCCATTTCGGAAACCTCGGGTTTGGGTTGTTTTTTACGATAACAAATAGGATTGTTGTGTTGGGCACAAGCAATATCATAACCACTCCCACCGAAGGCCTTCCAGAGCAAAGCATACGCATCCACTTTCGCCCATTGCGCCAAGTTGTTGATTAAGGTCGAGGAAGAGCCTAGTCCCCAGTCATTGGGAAAGCCCAGTTTACTGGTAGCGATATAACCTTCTCCTTGGTTAAGAAATTCTGGATTTTGTTCTCGCGATGCTTTCAATAGTTCTTGCAGGGTAATCGCTACACTAGGATTGGTAGTATGCAAGACTTTAAAATCTGAGAGCGCGAATTGCGCCTCAAACCAATTTTGGTCTTGATAATCCAAGCTTTTCCATGCCAAGGTGTTTTCAGACGATGATATTATTTCTAGGGATTGCCCATAGCGCGTAGGGACGGCTAGGGCCAAGGCGCCGTCCAACACGGCATATTCGCCGGTAATAAGGAGTTTTCCGTTGCTATAAAACCGGTTCATCAAGATTTTCTCAGATTGTCCAAAGCAGCTTTTACTCCAGAAACACTTACAGTGTTTTGTTCAAAATGGGCTACTAGTTGCTTCTTTTCGTCATCATTGGCCCCAAGTTGATTGATAATGTTCAAAAGGTGCATTTTCATATGCCCTTTTTGGATTCCGGTAGTGACCAAAGAGTTCAAAGCAGCAAAATTTTGGGCCAATCCTGCTACCGCTACAATTTGCATCAGTTCTTCTGCGGTAGGATGTTGTAGAATCTCCAATGCCAGTTTTACCATAGGATGCAAAGAAGTCAACCCTCCTACGGTGCCCAAAGCCAAAGGCAGTTCAATCCAAAAATGGAAAATACCATCTTCAATGGAAGCATGGGTCAAGCTGGAATATGTACCATCTTTGGCCGCGTACGCATGCACACCTGCCTCTACTGCACGGAAATCATTTCCAGTCGCCAAAACTACGGCATCAACTCCGTTCATGACCCCTTTGTTATGGGTCACGGCGCGATACGGTTCCGCTTTGGCAATGGCGATGGCCTGCATCATTTTTTGGGCAAAAGCGCTGGCTTTAGAAGAATTATTATGCAAATCCTTCACAGGGCAACTGACCGAAGCTTTTACTATACAGTTTGGAACATAGTTGGAGAGAATGCTCATCACTACTTCGATTTGCCGTTCTGTCTCAGAAAAATCCGGATACGATTCCGCTAGTTCTTGCAGTGTCTTGGCAAATTGTTCTAAGCAGGAATTGATGAAATTGGCGCCCATGGCATCCTTGGTTTCAAAGGTGCAATGCAGTTGGAAGTATCCTGGAATTTCTTGGGTTTTGTCCCTCAAGGAAATGCTACGCACACCGCCTCCCCGTTTTTCCATGCTTTGGGTAATATCGCCAACACTTTTCAATAGTTTGGGATGGCTATCTTCAAAAAAACGTTCCAGTTTGGCGGTTTCTCCATGAAAAATGAAATGGACTTGCCCCACCTTTTCAGTACCCAATATCTCGGCTTTGAATCCACCACGTGACCCCCAGAATTTTGCTGCTTTACTGGCTGCGGCTACCACTGAACTTTCTTCAATCGCCATGGGAATGGCATAGTTCTTCCCATTAATAGTAAAATTGGGCGCAACGGCGAAGGGCAGATAATAGTTGGATAAAGTGTTTTCGATGAACTCATCGTGGACCTTCTGGGTGGCTGGGTCCGAGTTCCAATATTTTTGAAGGAGTGCAACGGTTTTTTCAGGATTGGACGTATAATTTTCCGCCAACCAAGTCATTTTTTCGGTTTTGTCCAGTTTTGAAAAACCCTCAATAAGTGCCTTCATTCTAGTTTGGTTCAAGCGCTCAAAGATAAGGATATTCGTTCCGAAGGGTAAGCCGAATGCGGCTATTCCCAAAACAGAGTTTCCATTCTGGATAAATATTAGTAAACTTGATAGTTTTTATCAATACTCCTACCCTATGTTGCGAAACATCATTCTGTGCGTTTTGTGTGCCAGCACAGTAGTACCACTCTCGGCCCAAAAGAAAAAAATCACTTTAGAAGAAATTTGGAACGGTACCTTTCGAACCGAAAGAATGGAAGTTTTGCGTTCCATGAAAGATGGGCAGCACTACACGGTGCTGAACTACGAACGTTCCCCTAGAAAAAGCAGATTGGACAAATATGCTTATGCTTCACTGGAAAAAGTGGAAACGATTCTGGAATCGTCAGGGGAAGTTCCTTTTTTTACGTCATATACCTTTAGCAAGGACGAATCCAAAATCCTATTGGCCACTGAAATCGAGTACATCTTCCGCAGGTCTACTTTAGGGGTCTTTTATGTCTACGATATCGGGACTAAGTCTTTGGTACAAGTAGCAGAAGATAAAATTCAAGAACCACTTTTATCCCCCAGCGGAAAGCAAGTGGCGTATGTGAAAGATAACAACCTATACATTTTTGATATTGCTTCGCAGCAAACCATGCAGGTGACGCAAGATGGCGTCGTGGGAAGCATTATTAATGGCGTGACCGATTGGGTATACGAGGAAGAATTTGCTTTTGTACGTGCTTTTGATTGGAACAGTGACGGTACCCAGATTGCTTTCTTACGCTTCGATGAGAGCGACGTGCCTCATTTTTCTATGAATTTGTATGGAAGTGATTTGTATCCTTATGGATATGAATTCAAATACCCCAAAGCGGGGGAGAAGAATGCTGAGGTATCCCTTCATATTTTTGATGCCACCAAAGCCAGCTTGCAAAAGGTTGACTTGGGAGCCGGCGCATACTACATTCCCAGAATAAAATGGATGAATCATCCTGATTATTTAAGTGTGCAGGTCTTGAACCGGCATCAAAATGATTTGAAATTACATTCGGTTAATGCCAAGACTTTTGAAGTCAACACCCTGCTGGAAGAAAAAGATGCAGCCTATGTTGACGTCAAGGATGACCTTACGTTTTTGGCTGACGATAGTTTTATCTGGACCAGTGAACGAGATGGATTCAATCACATTTACCTCTACAATGAGGATGGTAAGCTGATGAACCAAAATACTGAAGGGCCTTGGGAAGTAACCCAATATTATGGATACGACCAAAAGGAGGATAGGATTTATTACCAATCTTCGGAGAGAGGTTCTATCTACAGGGACGTTTACAATATTAGTTCCAACGGGAAGCGTAAAAAGCAATTAACCAGTCAGCAGGGTACTAACCGAGCCGATTTTAGCGCGGACTATACCTATTTCATCAATACGTTTTCCAGTGCTACGATGCCGTATCAGTATACCCTGCATGAGGCTTTAAGCGGAAAACAATTGCAGAAAATCAAAGACAATGCCTCGCTAGATGCTAAGTTGGAGACCTTTGAGCTCAGTCCGAAGGAGTTTTCGACCATTTCCGTGAACGGGGAAGAACTCAACATGTATATGATTAAGCCGGTGGATTTTGATGAAACCAAAAAATATCCGCTGTTTATGTTTCAATATAGTGGTCCAGGTTCCCAACAAGTAGCGGACCGCTGGTTTGGCGCCAATGATTACTGGCATCAAATGTTGGTATCACAAGGCTATATCGTGGCCTGTGTGGATGGACGAGGTACTGGACTGAAAGGAAGGGACTTTAAAAAGGTCACCCAAAAAGAATTGGGCAAGTACGAAGTGGAAGACCAAATCGCTGCGGCGAAACAGTTAAGTGAACTCCCCTATATTGATGAAGCCCGAACAGGAATTTGGGGTTGGAGTTATGGTGGATTTATGTCTACCAATTGTCTTTTGAAAGGAAACGACGTTTTTGAAATGGCGATTGCAGTTGCTCCGGTAACTTCGTGGCGTTTCTATGATACCATCTACACAGAACGCTATATGCAAACACCGCAAGAGAATGCTTCAGGGTACGATGAGAACTCCCCTTTGAATTACCCGGAGTTGCTTAAGGGAAAATATTTGGTGGTACATGGTTCGGGAGACGACAACGTGCATGTGCAAAACACCATGCGTATGATTGAAGCCTTGGTGCAAGCGAACAAACCGTTTGATTGGGCCATTTATCCCGACCGCAACCATGGTATTTATGGAGGTAACACACGGTTACACTTATATACCAAAATGACCGAATTTGTAAAGAATAATCTATAACCTAACCCATAAATTATGTCTGACACCTTAAAACCAGCCGACCAAAAAGAGATTCTTGGTCACCCGCAAGGCCTATTCTATCTCTTTTTCGCAGAACTATGGGAACGTTTTAGTTTTTATGGCATGCGGGCGTTGCTTACGCTCTACATGGTCAATGTCATCTTTGAAGCACTTGCCGAACGTGACTTTGCTACCGCAGCAGTGTATGCTTCTTATGGTTCTTTGGTATATGCCTCTACCGTAGTTGGAGGTCGAATTTCAGATACGATTTTGGGTATGCGGCGCTCCATTTTTTTAGGCGGAATCTTAATGTCCATTGGACACTTTGTTTTGGCCATAGAGAATAACATAGCTTTTTTCTTGGCGCTATCCTTCATTATCGCGGGAAATGGTTTTTTCAAACCGAATATTTCAACCTTTGTAGGAACCCTTTATGAGGACGGTGATACACGAAAGGATACGGGATTAACCATATTTTACATGGGTATCAATATAGGGGGTTGGGTTGCTCCCTTACTTTGCGGTTGGTTGGCCGCTGAGTATGGATGGCATTATGGTTTTGGCTTGGCTGGCATAGGAATGTTGACCGGACTGTTCTTTTTCTGGAGAGGAATTAAAAAAGGAGTTTTTGGAGATAGAGGATTACCGCCTAGTGAGACCGTTATTTCCAAAAAAGTCCTTGGGATTCCACAGGGAACTCTAATTCCAATTCTTGCCTTTGCCTCAGCACCCTTGATTGCCTTTTTGTTGTCATCCTATAAATCTTTGGGTGCAGAAGGTACTTTTTTGGACGGACAAAATCTTGTAAACGTAATTTTCAAACTGATTGGAGTCGCAATTTTGGCCTACTTGGCCTACATCATGTATCAAGCCAATTCCGATGAGCGGAAAAAGTTATTTGTAGCGGTTTTGATTACAGTGTTCATGACCATTTTCTGGGGTTTCCATGAATTATCGGGTAGTGTGATTACTTTGTTTGCGGCCCGAAATGTGGAACTTTCTTTAATGAGTGCTGCGCAAACCAACTCATTGAATTCCATGTTCATTATAATTTTGGCGATACCCATCTCTTTGTTGTGGACTACTTTGGCCAAAAAGAACCTAAACCCAAGAACGCCGTATAAATTTGGCTTGGGACTTCTTTTTGCTGGGATAAGTTTTTACATTTTGGCGATTAGCGGAAATTCAGCCAACGATAGTGGTTTGGTTCCTTTCGCATATCTATTGATAATGTACTTTTTGCTTTCTGTAGGAGAACTTTTTATGTCTCCAGTGGGGCTATCAAAAATCACAGACCTTTCACCGAAAAGGATAGTGGCCTTCATGATGGGCGTATGGTTTCTATCTTCCGCTTTTGCATTTCAGGTAGTTGGTTTTATCGGGAAGCAATTGGCTATCGAAAGTACTGACGCGAATGTAGGTGGTTTTGATACCTTGGGGGTCTATACCGGAGGCTTTGAATTGATTGCACAGTATTCTGTAGGCGCAGGGCTTTTGGTTTTAATTGCTTCTCCCTTAATCAAACGACTTATGGGGAACGTTCACTAGTAGTGGAGTTCAATTGATAAGCCCCATCCTTTGAAGTATCGTGAAAAGGAATTCCTTTTGCTTCGCAGGTCTTTTTCCATCTTGAGATATAACTGGGGTAATTGCTGCCATCTGCAATAACCAATTTGGGTTGATGCTGTTCCAGCCATCGTTCCAAATGTAGCTTAGGCGACTCGGTCAACCATAGAATGTGAATAGGCCTAGGCGGAGGGATTGCAAACCGGTCTACTTTGTAAAGGATTTGACCTTTATATTGAAAGATATTTTGATTCGTCAAAAAGTTCACTTCAGAGATAGAATGCTCAATTTTAAAATTGGATAATGCATTCCTCGCGACAAGACTATCTTTTGAGAAAACTTCTAACCGTCTCCCTTTTTGAAACCACAATGCTGAAGATTTATAGCTATGCGGGATGATTAGCTTTTGGTTTTTCGAAATCTTATAATTTGAAAACAGGCTGTATCCTTGAAAAAGAGCGATACTAAGAGCTAGATACTTTAACCCTCGAAACGTTCGTTTTTCCAAAAAGGTAACCAAACATACTATTCCAATGTAGCTTAGAAATACTTCGGTAAGGTCAAACGGTATTTCCCGAAGTACAAATCCTTCGAAATGGGCTACCCATTGAATGACTCGATTCATCGCAAAAATCATGTGCTCGTAAATCCAAACTACCTCAAAAGGTAGCCATCGCATCGAGGCAAGTCCAAGCACAATGAGTCCACCGCCAAGTAGTATTCCCAAGAAAGGAACAATCACTAGATTCGAGATAAAGAACAGGGTTGGAAATTGGTGAAAGTAAAACAAGCTTATGGGCAATACACCAAGCTGAGCCGAAACACTCACTGTCAAAAGACTCCATATCTTTTTCAGCAGCCAGGGTTCAGGAGACCAAAACGCCTGCAGTTTTGGATACAACCATAAAATGGCGAACACTGCCGCATAACTCATTTGGAATCCAACTTGAAATAAAAACAAAGGTTTGACCAAGAGTAACGTCAGCATGGAAAGTGCTGCAAGGTTAAAACCACTCGTGGGTCTATCCAAACACCAAGCATAGGATAAAAATGAAAACATGGTTACGGAACGGACTACTGAAGCGGATAACCCCGTGATGAAAGCAAACCCCCAGAGCAATAGAATAAGTACCAGTAAACGAACGACTTTTCCTTTGGGAAGTCGTGTTAGGGGTAATAGAATAGCTTGAAAAATGAGCACCAATACTCCGACATGCAAACCGGATATAGCTAAAATGTGTACCGCCCCCGCATTTTGGTAATCTTTATAAAGTGCCTTTGGAATATCATTACGTTGCCCTAAAAGAAGTGCTTGGACTACCCCAAAGACTTCTTGGGAGAATCCTGCCTCTTTCAATCTATTTGACAAATGGTCGCGCAGCTGTTGCGCTATACCAAAAAGGGAACGCTTTTTAGTTTTTTCATGGTGAAGTACTTTCGAATCTCGATTGAATTGATGTAAAATCCCTAATTGGCGCAGGTACTTTTGATAGCTAAACTGTCCCGGGTTTCTTGGTCGAGGAATCACTTCCGCTTTAGCGGCTAAAACCAAAGTGTCATCAATTTTCAATGCCTTTGAAAAAGAGTCTAGTGGCGCATTCCAAAGTATGGTTCCGGTAGCTTTAGCTTGGTTCAATTGATGTATTTCAAGCACAAATCGCTCTGCATAAGCTGTGGTCTTTAATTTGTTGTGTACCGTAACTTTCCAAAGGGAAGGTTCTGAATAATTTTTTTCGGAGTAGTGTTCAGGATGAAAGCTTCCCAAACGGGATTGTGCCAAGAAAGCTCCCATCCCTATCATAAGTACCCCCAAGGCTAAAGCAAAGCTTAACTTTTTTCCAAGCCCTCTCCGAACTGAAATAACAAGCCAAAAGAGTCCTACGGCAATCTGTAAAAGACAAAGCCAAAGTGAAATAGCAGCATGAAACCCCAATACGATACCAAGCATCAAAAAAAGGGTCAATTTGACCGAAACGAAATTTATGTCACGCATTTACAGGATTCGAGTAGCCTTGACAAAGGAGTAGTTCCAGAACCCTTCCCTTAAGGAAGAGACTATCACACCACGTGAGGTTGTGGAGTGTATGAACTTGATATTGTCTCCTTTTACGTCGACTACCAATCCAACATGGTTGATGCGTTTACCGCTTTTACTGGTCTTAAAAAATAATAAATCACCTTTTCGAACTTCGGTTACCCGAATGCGTTTGCCTTCTTCTGCCATATTGTAGGAGGTGCGCGGAAAGAGAATATCATTTTCTTTGAGGCTTACGTAAACCAAGCCAGAGCAGTCCATGCCCTTTTTGGTGGTGCCTCCAAAACGATACCGAGTGCCGCTGAAATCCATAGCTGTGGCGATAACATCCAAAATCTTTTGGTCAGGTTCTTTTTCCTTTTTTTTGGAAAATTTGGGAGTGGGGTTAGTCTCCTCGGATGACCCCTCTACCGAAACGGTTCGGGTCTTGCTGTAGGTTCTTTTCTTGCTAGTTCCACACCCAATAAGGAGCAGTAACGCGACAAGAAACCAATATTTATGAAACATCCAAGAATACAATTGATTACTTGGAAGCTAAAACTAAACATTTTTGATGAGTAACGTAGCGGTTTTTTCACTCGCACCTGGTCCACCGAGTTTTTGACGGAGTTCTTCGTATGAAGCCAATACCTTTTCTCGAGGTTCGCCACTCAGGATTTTGGCTAACTCCAATTTCAGGTTTTCAGAGGTTAAATCGTTTTGAATCAATTCCTTTACTACTTCCTTATTCATAATCAAGTTGACTAAGGAAATGAAATTAAGGGTTATCAATCGCTTTGCAATTTGATACGAAATCCAGTTGCCTTTGTAGCAAACCACTTGAGGTACCTGAAAGAGTGCGGTTTCCAAAGTGGCGGTACCGCTGGTCACTAAGGCGGCATGGGAATGCTTTAAAAGTGGGTAAGTTTGTTGGGAAACCATGGCCACTGCATCATTTTGGAGAAAGGGTTTGTAAAATGATTTAGGCAAACTAGGCGCACCAGCAATCACAAATTGATAATCCGAGAACGAATTCTTGACTGACAACATGGTTGAAAGCATTTTTTCTACCTCTTGTTTTCGGCTGCCGGGCAGTAAAGCGATAATGGGCTTTTCAGGGTCTAATCCATTTTCAGACCGAAATGTTGTATTATCTGGAAGGGTGGTATGGGCGATGGCATCAAAGAGCGGATGCCCCACAAAACTCACGAGATAATGATGCTTCTTTTCGTAAAAATCTTGCTCGAAAGGTAGAATCACATACATGAAATCAATGTCCCGCTTTATTTTTTTGATTCTGCCTTCTCGGGAAGCCCAAATCTGCGGTGAAATGTAATAATGGGTTGAATATTTCTGGGCCTTCGCCCATTTGGCGATTCTTAGATTGAATCCAGAAAAATCAATAAAAACCAGTTTATCCGGTTTGAACTGGGCAATGTCTTGTTTGCAAAAACGAATGTTACTGAAGATTTTCGAAACGTTTTTTACTACTTCTAGAAAGCCCATAAAGGCCATTTCTTTATAGTGTTTGGCCAAGGTACCTCCGGCTTGTTGCATCAAATCCCCACCCCAGCAACGTATCTCAGCCTCAGGTTGTTGGCGAAGAATCGCCTTGATGAGGTTGGAACCATGAAGGTCTCCTGACGCTTCTCCCGCAATGATGTAGTACTTCATCCTCTTTTAGCCCAATAATTTATAGCACAAAATGACCAGTGCGCACAAGAGCGTGGCAATCATCACGCCTCGCGCTCTCAAGTCTCGTTTGATACGTAAAAACCCAAAAAAAGCGACCAAGTTCAATATGGCACCTAAGGCCAATAAGCTGCCTAGATACCCTTGACTTATTGCGGCTTCCAAAGTTTCTGAAATCCCTAAATCAGAAAAAAATAAGATGTACAGTAAAGTTCCAATGGTATTGGCGATGATACCTACAATAAAGCCAATTGCTATCTCTTTGTTACGAGCCATTTAAATCCCAATTGTTGATTTGTGGAATAATATGATGTGCGGTAAGGTCGAATTGGGTCGGAACCACTGAAATGTATCCTTTTGCCAAGGCCCATTCGTCAGTATCCTTTCCCTTGTCCAATAACTCGAATTCACCAGTAAGCCAGTAGTAATTTTTCCCCATCGGACTTTGACGCTTGTCGAACTTTTCCTTCCAATTGGCACGCGCCTGCCGGCAAACTCGTATCCCTTTTGGAGCTTCATCCGATTTGGGAATATTCACGTTGAGCACTGTGCCATTGGGCATACCGTGTTCCAAAGCTTGTTCTACAATCTTTTTGATGGATTCCAGAGCAGGTTCAAAATTAGCTTCCCAAGTGTAATCGCAAAGGGAAAATCCGATGGCAGGAACACCTTCGATTCCTGCTTCGATGGCTGCGCTCATCGTACCTGAATAAATCACGTTGATGGAGGCATTGGAACCGTGGTTAATACCGCTGACGCAAATATCAGGGCGTCGGTCCAAAATCTCTTGAAGGGCTAGTTTTACGCAGTCTGCCGGGGTTCCACTGCAGCTGTATTCCTCGGGAGCGCCTTCATTTTGGTCGATTACCACTTTTTTAGAATACAGCGTATTGTCAATGGTTATGGCATGTCCCATTCCCGATTGTGGACTATCTGGGGCTACCACTATGACATCGCCTATGGTTTTCATGGTTTTGATGAGTGCACGTAACCCGGGAGCCGTTATTCCATCGTCATTTGTAACTAAAATGAGTGGTTTTTCCATTTTGGATAATTATCCCTCCAAAAATACGTTTTCATTAGGATATGGAGCCCTCCACCGTTTAACAAAAAATTAAGCGGCGGGCCACAGTCTGGCATAGTTTTTTCAGTATCTTAGAAATCTATAAGTATTGAATGATGAAGGATGTGGTAAGGGTTCAGTAGCCAAATTGAACTTTTTGCACCCAATAAATACCTCAATTATGAAGAAGAACTTCACCCTTGCACTGTTGGTGATTTTAGTTGCAGTAGCCTCCTGTAGTTTTACAAACAAATCTTTTGAAAACGACGACAAAGACAAACTCCTGTTGGATTTGATTACGTACGTTTTGGAAAAAGGCCACTACGAACCCAAAAATTTGAACGATAGGTTTAGCTCAAATGTTTTCGATGATTTTATCGACATTTTGGACCCTACCAAAAGATATTTTTTAGCAAGCGACATTCGCGATTTTGAAAAGTATCGTTTTCAAATCGATGACGAAATCAAAAACACCGACATCACGGTTTTCAACATTGTCTACCAAAGGTTGATGAAGCGTATGGGCGAGGCTGAAGACATCTACAAAGAAGTTCTCGACAAACCTTTTGACTACACGCAGGATGAAACCATCGATGTAGACTACAAAGACCAGGAATACGCAGCCAGCAAAAAGCAATTGAAAGAGCGTTGGAGAAAGCAATTGAAATACAACACATTGGGTGTTTTCAATACTAAAGTGCAGAATCGGATTTCTGACGGTGCCGATGAGGCTTCCAAGGATAAAGCTATCTCTTATCGTTCGATTCCGAAAAGTGTGGATGTGGCCAAGGTAGAATTGGAGTCTCGCGAAAGCACAGAAAGTACGCTTGACGAATTTTTTGATTTTATCAATGATTTAGAGCGCAAAGATTGTATTGTGCAATACATCAACACCTATGTTGATGAATATGACCCCCATACCTATTATTTCCCTCCTGATGACAAAGAAAAGTTTGATATTGGAATGTCAGGAAAATTTGAAGGAATTGGTGCCCGTTTACAAAAGAAGCCCGAAGGTGCTAAAGTGGTAGAAATCATTTCTGGAGGACCTGTTTGGCGTGCTAAAAGTCTTGAGGTGGGAGATGAAATTCTCAAAGTAGGACAAGAAGGTGAGGAGGCCATTAATATTGTTGGGATGCGTTTGGATGACGCCATTAAGTTGATAAAAGGGCCAAAAGGAACTACCGTAAATCTGACTGTGCGTCGTGTGGATGGTTCTTTGGAAGAAGTTTCTATTCAAAGAGACGTAGTTATGTTGGAGGAGAGTTATGCCAAATCTGCTACGGTTAAAGAGGAAAACAAAAAATATGGGTTAATAAACCTTCCGAAGTTCTATGTGGATTTCGAAGATTATACTGAAAGAAATGCAGCAACCGATGTTGCCAAAGAGGTTGAAAGATTGAAACAAGAAGGTGTTGAAGGTATCATTTTAGACTTACGTGACAACGGCGGCGGTTCTTTAAAAACCGTGGTTGATATGGCCGGGTTGTTTATTAAGGATGGACCTATCGTGCAAGTACGTTCCTCAGGGCAACGCAAAGAAGTACATGAAGATAAAGATGAGCGCATTCAATGGGATGGACCTTTGGTAATCCTAGTAAATGAACTTTCTGCTTCTGCTTCTGAAATTTTGGCTGCTGCAATGCAGGATTACAAGCGTGCGGTGGTGATTGGGAGCAAGCAAACCTTTGGTAAGGGAACCGTTCAGAATGTAATTCCTTTGGACAACATCGTGCGAAGTAATGAGCATGGTGATTTGGGCGCGATTAAGCTTACCACTCAAAAGTTCTACCGAATCAATGGAGGTTCTACCCAATTGGAAGGGGTAAAAAGTGATATCGTTGTTCCGGACAAGTATAGCTACATTGATTTAGGAGAAAGAGACCAAGAAAATCCGTTAGGTTGGGATAAAATTTCAGCTGCAGATTATAATGTTTGGGATGGTTATATTGATTTCGAAACGACTATTGCTAGCAGTAAAAAGCGTATGGCCGAGAATCCTTATATCAAATTGATTGAGGAAAATGCCCAATGGTTGAAAGAACAACAAGATGAAACGGTAGTTTCCTTGAATTACGATGCTTTCAAGCGCAAAGAGCAAAAATCCAAAAAGAAGTCAGACCACTTCAAGAGCTTACGCGATTACGATTCTAAGTTGACCTTTGAGTCTTTGCAATATGAGACTGAACTGTTCACACAAGACTCTGTGCTTAGAGAGAAGAGAAACCGTTGGCATAAAAATTTGGCAAAGGATATTTATGTTGAAGAGGCTATTAATGTGTTGAAAGACTTGAAAACGAACAATATTAAGGGTGCTGAGCGCAGATTAGCTAGCGTAAAAGGATAAGCCTTTGAAAATACAAACAAAAAAACCGCCAACTAGGCGGTTTTTTTGTTTGTATTTACTTCTTTTTCTGCCCTTATTATAACAAGTCAATCTATATCTGGAATCCACTCAAATTGGATTCACAGGTTTATTGGAATTTACTCATCGTTGAATATATTTATTGTAAAGCGAAACATAAACCTTATTACAAATTTGCCAAGCGGACAAGGTGATTGAATTTATATTATCCATTTTAGCTGAATTTGGACTTATTCGAGAAGATTTTAGGCATCATAGAAAAATCTCGAAAATGGAAAAAGTCGATGGAAAGAAAAGACCTTTCCAAAAATATTTTTTGCAGCCTAGTGTGATAATGATTATTTCTGTTTTGATAATTGGAATAATATGTTCGTTCGTACTTTTTAGTTACCAGCAAACATCAATTTTTCCTAAAACAACAAAAAAAGAAATCGTAGAGATTGCTGAAAGGGTTGAAAAATGGAGAGAGAAGTTCGGAATTTATCCAGCGGACTTGAATGAATTGATTGGAAATAATCCTTTGCGACAAGAATGGAAAAAGGATTCTTGGCATAGACCTTATCAATATTCTGTATATGAAAATGGAACTAAATTTTTAATCGTTTCAGCAGGTCCAGACGGAAAATTTAAAACAAAGGATGACATTAAATCGAACTAAAGGAAAATTTAAAATCATAGGGTTTTACCTAATTAGTTTAATCTGTATTTCCTGCTATTACTTAATGGACAATTATAACGTAATAAATATGCTTTTTGAAAAAACGAGCAGAATTCCTCAAGATGGGTTTGTTGTACTTCTTGTAGCAGGGTTATTTCAATACGGATTTTTAACTGTCGGTATATCCATATTCGTAACTCTGAGTTTTCTGCTTATTAAAGAGAAAGTAAAAAACGATTAAACTTGCTAAAGCGCGCTGCACAATTAGTTGCCACCAGAAATTCCTGAAATCAATAATCTTTAATCGTTGATGGAGGTTTTCAATTATAAAACTTAGAAATAGTCATAATATCAACGGATAAGTGATGTCCTTTTAGCACATCCTTTATTTACTACCTTAAACCTAAAAGGTCAATCAAATACTCAGCACTTTTTTCAGTCATCTGTAACGTATCGTAAAACGAATCGTATATATACATAGCATGCGAACCGTAATTGCGATACTGGTCTTTTTTGGAGCGATACAAGGCTTCGCACTTTGTATACTGGCTTGTTTTAAAAAGAAGGACAATACAAAAGCATTCCTATTTTATTTGCTGTTTCTGTTTTCACTCTCCTTTTTCAATCTGTTGTATGCTTTTATGTTATTGGATATTTATGAAATTGGTTTTGTCCCGCTAGGAGCTTTCCCTTTTCCGTATAAATATCTCATAGGGGTCGGTTTTTATGGCTACATCAAAAACCAAGTAGCTCAAGAACGAAGTTCAAAATTCAACATCGAATATCTATTATTTGCCCCTGCGGTGTTCTATGGGGTATTGCGAACCTACTGGTATGTCACGTTACACTCTGGAGCAGATAAAGATATTTTTTGGAGAGTCTATCAGAGTGGATTTTTTATTTACAACGAATACGTGTATCTCCTTTTTAATCTCATCTTAACGCTACTGGCCATCCAGTTTTTGAAGAAGAACAAAACCAGAATAAAAGGGTTTAACGTGCGGCGTAAAAACTGGGAATGGCTTCTGCGATTTTCCAATGCGTTTAAGCTGATTATTTTCATCAACTTGGTGCTTGCGGTTATGGTCCACATCGTGGGAGATACCAAAAACGGAATAGTATATGCAATTCTCTTGATTATAAATTCCATATACATTTACTGGGTAGGTTATGAGTCCCTCACAAAATCCAAGTTTTTGTTCAATACGTTTTCATTAAAAGAGACTGAGGTTGCCGAAGGCCACTTAGACCAGACTTTGGCTGCCCAATTTGAAGCGCTTGTAAATGACAAGGAGATATTTACTCACAAGAATCTGAGAATATCTGATTTGGCTGAGATGCTGAACACTACGGATAAAGCGGTATCACTCTATATTCATGAATCTTTTGGGTTGTCTTTTTCAGCCTATATCAATCAGCTACGCATTGAAAAAGTAAAGACCCTTTTGCATAGAGGTGAGCAAGAAAGGTATACCCTTTTGGCCATTGCAGAAAAAGCAGGCTTTAGCTCAAAATCCTCATTCAATGCAGTATTCAAAAAAGTAATGGGGGTAACGCCTACCCAATACAAAACTTCACAACAAAGCTAATTCGTCCAGAATTTTTTTTCTGGATGTTCTTCACTTCTTTTTCCTTGAATAGCAGTAGGGTCAGGCATAGCTTTACTCTTGAATCACAAAAAATGAAATCATGAAACTACTGTTTTCGAGCTTAGCTGCAGGTCTTTTTTTTATCACGACCACCGCTTTTGGTCAAGTGCAACAACTTTCTGTAAAAGATAGCATAAAGACCTTTTACGCGCAGTTATTCGAAGAGCTAAAAGGGAATTATCTACACACAAAAAAGGTAGACTGGGAAGGAATAGAATCCTACATAATGAAGGAAGCTGCTAAAAGCGCTACGTTGGAAGAATCGTTGGAATATTCTGTCAAACTTTTTGATACCATCCAAGGGGACCATTTATTGCTTTTTTCTGAAAAGAACTGGTATGCCAGCACTCTGGGAAAACCCATCACCGCAGAGCAGTTCAATCAAAGTTTAGCAGACGCATACAACAATAACAAACCTTTTGAGGCCAAAGTGATTGAGGAACACTATGGTTATGTTCTTATTCCAGGTATGTTATTAAAAGATGCTACACGGGAAGAGCTGGACGAGGCAGCGCAGAAGATATACGACGCTATCGTTGAAATTGACAAATCAAATCACATTAAAGGTTGGATTATTGACCTGCGTTTGAATATCGGGGGAAATTCGAACGTGATGTTGACAGGACTATACCATCTGCTAGGAAACAGCACCACACACCTTGTCCTTGATGTCGATAAGAACGTCAAAACCTTAACGAGCCTGAATGAAGGTATTATGTATAAAAACCATAAAGAAACCATTGCTGTAAAGCCAAATGTGAAGCCAAGACCTGTTGTGCCGGTTGCTTTGATATCCGGAATTTTGACCAACAGCGCAGGGGAGTTTGTCATTTTAGGATTTAGAGGTCGAAAAAACACCGTAGTCATTGGAGAAGAAAGTCATGGGAGTACCACAGCCAACGACCTGTACGACATGCCTTATGGCATAAAAGCAGCCATTACCGAAAGTTAGGGTGCCGATTGGTCAGCAAAATTTACAAAAACCATAATTCCAGATGTTGAAGTGGTAAAAGAAACCAATTTTGAAGATTTGCTTAAGGATAAAAATATCATCGAAGCCATGAAATTTATTGATGCTCAATAGAGACGTCGGTTTAAGTCCAATCGTTTTTTTGTTCGACGCCTTTTCACTTCCTTGCACACATGAAGCGGCGAACGTGGACGACCATTCTTTTTATCATTTGCGTAATCGGATTTTGGGTATTTGAGAACTTCTATACGCCCGAAATCTATGGGCCTAGTGACCAGAAGAACCAAATACTTCCTGAAAAGGAATTGTGGCCTTCCTCCAAAGGTGAAATTGTGAAGCATCAATACTTTATGTTATCGTATCGCGATGCCTATGAACAAGCCGAATGGGTTGCTTATGTGCTGAAACCAGAACAGTTGACGCAGGATGATCGTAGGCGTCCCTATTTTATTGAGGACCCAAAGGTATCATCGAAATCCGCGGATTGGAGAAACTATAAAGGGTCGGGATATGACCGAGGACACCTTTGCCCAGCGGGTGACCGACGCTTTTTGGAACAAGCCTACAACGAAACCTTTTATACTAGCAATATCAGTCCACAAGACCGAGAGTTTAATGCTGGCATTTGGAATCGATTGGAGCAGAAAACCCGCTATTGGTGCAAAAAATATGGTGATTTGGTGGTAATTACGGGAGGTATTCTTGAAAAAGGACTCGAAGAAATTGGTGAAGAAGATGTAGATGTTCCATACCAATTCTATAAAATCATTTATCGGGATGGCCCTGAGGGTGAAGCGGTCATCGCTTTTCTCATCCGCAATCAAGAAAGCAATCGACCTCTTCAAGATTTTGTGGTTCCTGTTGGAGAAATAGAGGCGCTAACCAGGTTGAATTTTTTTGAAAACAAAAGCAAAGCTTGGCAAAACCAATTTGAAAAAGGAACAGCACTCAGCCGATGGCGGTTTTAAAGTCCGTCGCGCAAACGGTTGGAGTCAAGTTTCAAGAAAATAAAAAGCAATAGGGTAAAAAACAGAAGGCCCGAACCACCATAGCTAAAAAACGGAAGGGGTATTCCAATGGTGGGCAATAGTCCGATTACCATTCCTATGTTGATGAAGTAGTGTATCAATAAAATAGAAATTACCCCGTAGCCATACATTCTGCTGAAATCATTTTTCTGTCGCTCCGCTACAAAAATCAATCGCAAGAAAAACAAGGAAAATAATAGGATAATGGTAGTAGTGCCTACAAATCCCCATTCTTCGCCAACGGAGCTAAAGATATAATCCGTGTGCTGTGCCGGAACAAAATCCCCTTTGGTACGCGTGCCTTCCAAAAAACCCTTTCCGAAAAAACCCCCGGACTCAATGGCTTTTTCAGATTGATAGGTATTGTATCCAATGGTTTTTTTAATCTCTTCCAGCTTTTGCTCATCTTTTTCAAGACTAAGCCATAATACAAAACGGTCACGGTGGCGTTGTTCGAAAACATTTTCAAAAACGAAATTTACGGAGAGGGAAAACAATATGGATACCACCATGGCGATAGCATAGGGTAATATAGGAATATTGATATCCTTTTTTTTGAACCCAAAAATCAAAACCGTCAAAATAGCGAGTGCTATGGCAATCCAAACCGTTCCGAACATCAGGGTCGTTGCAAACAAGACCACCATGAAAAGTAAAATGCCCAAATAAAATAGCGGAAAGCCTTCTCGAAAAAGCACAAAGAACAGCGAAAAATAAATCAATGAACTACCAGGGTCGGGTTGCGGCAGAATAAGCAACGCAGGCAAAAGAATAATAACCACTGCATAGAGCTGGTGTTTTCGGTTTTTGATATCGGTTTGAATATCGCTAAGGTATTTTGCCAATGCCAAAGCTGTGGTCACTTTGGCGAGTTCAGAGGGCTGCAAATTGAAAAAACCCAGGTCGTACCAAGAAGTGGCTCCGGCAATAGTTTTCCCGAATACGAAGAGGCCAAGCAAAAGCACCAAGGAGCCTACGTACAAAATTGGGGCCAGCCGTTCAAAAAAATTGGTCTCCACAAAGAGCACCATGACTGC
>CALBPG010000120.1 GCA_937899065.1 uncultured Allomuricauda sp. | reverse complement strand
GGACCCAATCGGGATTTGCATTCCGGGATTTATGGGTGCGCTGTGCCAAATCCTATTAACATTCTAAACAAAATGATTGCGTCTTTGCATGATGAAAACAATCATATTACCATTCCAGGGTTTTATGATAAGGTGGAAGAATTGACCGCTACCGAACGTGCTGAAATGGCGGAAGCACCTTTCGATTTAACAGCTTATAAAAAAGCCTTGGATATTGAAGATGTATATGGAGAAGAAGGATTCGTAACGCCAGAACGTTATTCCATTCGACCCACTCTTGACGTTAATGGAATTTGGGGAGGCTACACGGGCGAAGGTGCTAAAACCGTGATTGCCAGCAAGGCGTTTGCCAAAATCTCTATGCGATTGGTCCCAGACCAAGACCCAGATGAAATTACCGAATTGTTTACGAAACACTTTGAAGGGATAGCACCTAAAGGTGTGAAAGTCAAAGTGACCCCGCACCATGGTGGGTTGCCTTATGTCACCAAAACCAATAGTGTTGGATATCAGGCTGCGGCCAAAGCTTATGAATCCACTTTTGGAAAAAAACCAGTTCCCGAACGCACCGGAGGCAGTATTCCCATCGTGGCGCTTTTTGAACAAGTCTTGAAAAGCAAAACCATCCTAATGGGCTTTGGTTTAGATAGTGATGCCATCCACTCCCCCAACGAGCACTTTGGGGTTTGGAACTTTCTAAAGGGAATAGAAACCATCCCACATTTTTATAAATACTATACTGAGCTTAGTCAGGCGTAAATGATATTTTTAAACTCTACAGTTGTAGAATTAAATTATTCTTCTATATTTGTAGAAGAAATTCTATTCTTGTAGAAAATGAAACTATCAAAGTCCGAAGAAGAACTGATGAATCTTTTATGGAAGCATAAAAAAGCTTTCATGAAAGACTTACTTGATGCTTATCCTGAACCCAAGCCGGCCACCACCACCGTGGCCACCTTGCTCAAGCGAATAGCTGACAAAGGTTTTATCGCGTACAAGAGTTTTGGCCGTTCTCGTGAGTATTATCCTTTAGTCAAGAAAAAGGATTACTTCTCGAACCACGTAAGAGGACTCATCAAGAATTTCTTCAATGATAGTCCTACCCAGTTTGCCTCTTTCTTTGCACAAGAAACCGACTTGAGCAAAACCGAGTTGGAAGACCTCAAAAAATTAATCGACAAGGAAATCAAAAAAATGTAGTCATGCTTGTATATCTATTAAAATCAACCGTTTGCATGGGCGTTTTCTTTGTGTTTTACAAGTTGCTTCTTGAAAAGGAGAACATGCACGTATTCAAACGCTTTTACCTACTGTTCACCCTTGTGTTCTCTTTAATGATTCCATCTATCGTTTTCATGGAATATGTTCCTGTTGATGCTGTGGAATATAATGAGGTTGTCGTTTCTGAGGTTACCCCTTCCGATTCAGTGGGGGTTCCTGAAGCGCTGGAGGAAGATGTTTTGGATATCGAACCCGTGTTGTGGACCATCTATAGTATAGGATTACTCTATTTCGGAATCATTTTTATGCGAAATCTCATTCAAGTCATTCGACGAATACGGAAGAATCCCAAACAGAAAGTAGCACGATTCGTTAAGGTTTTGCTCCATGAAGAGTTGCCTCCCCATACTTTTTTCAAGTACATCTTTCTAAATCAAAAAAAAGTGGAAAACAATCAGATTCCAAAAGAAGTACTCTTGCACGAACAAACCCATGCGCAACAAAAGCATAGTTATGATGTCATTTTTATAGAACTGTTTCAAGTGCTCTTTTGGTTCAATCCTATGGTCTATCTTTTTAAAAATGCCATGAAGCTAAACCACGAGTTTTTGGCTGATGAAGCAGTACTCAAAAAAGACATTGACCGACCTTCCTATCAAAACACATTGCTATCGTATTTATCCGTCGATAGTCAACACAAATATCAGTCGCGAATGGCAAATGCCATTAATTATTCATCCATCAAAAAACGATTTACAATCATGAAAACACAAACATCAAAAAGAGCAAAATTCCTGCGAATTGTGCTTACCCTCCCTGTGGCCGTACTTCTGCTTTTGGGTTTTAGTGAAACCCGAAGAGTGATAGCGCCAATAGCACAATTTGCGGAAGAAATTCAGGACGCACAGCAAGAACCCACATTAGATATCATTATCGACCAGGGAGAAATCATTCTGTATGGTGAAAAGATTCCATTGAACAAATTCGCTGCTAAAATTGATGAACTTACGGAAGACTGGGAAGAAACAGATTATACCAGCTTTCATTCCAATGTTTCCATCAAAAACACGGATGCGAAAAGGTTGGAAAAAATCAATGATGAGTTTCTAAAAACCCATCTTTCTAAAGCAAACGGTGGTTTAACCCTTGTTCCGCCACCTCCAAGCCCACCTTCGCCTATAACGGGAAGTGATGTTCCTGAGTCACCCGAAGCAATTGCACCGGTTCCCGTAGAAAATGAAGTAGGGACACCTCCGGCGCCTCCAGCACCACCAGAACCAGAAGACCCTTTAGACCACGTTATTGCCATGGCCAAAAGAGGCGCAGAATTCTATTTTGAAGGAAAAGCGATTTCCGCTGACAAGGCCATCGAATTGCTGAAAAAGAACAAGAACCTTCACATTCAGACAACCAAGTTCAATTCAAGCAAACCCACAGTAAAACTATCAGAAACCCCAATCACCTTTCCCAAGAAAACCAAAAAGGTAAAAAGCAAGAATTCCGGTGTGCGTACGGGAGCCAAAAAAGTTGACGGAAAGGTGCTTTTCTTCAGTAAAAAAGATGGTGTCACACATTATTATGACGAAAACGGCGCCATTGTCGACGGCAGCGGTAAGCCCGTAACAGGAACGGACTCCGAAAAACCCGTCTTTTATTATAATGGGGAAAAAATTTCTCCCCTAAAAGCCAACACCTTGCTTTCCAACAACACCTCATTACAAGTAACAAGTCAGGAATTGGACGAAAAAGGGTACGCCGTGATTCTAACGGATTTAAATAATCAAGACGCGAACAATAAGAACAATACGGGCACTAAAGACCCTTTTATCGACATTACCGACGCCGTAAAGAAAGGTTCTAAATTCTTTTTGAATGATAAACCTATAACTACGGACGAAGCGATAGCGCTTACCCAGAAAAACAGCATCCATAGGGTTCAAGTGAAAGACCTAAAAGACGGAGTGCAGGCGGTCTATTTCTGGGATTAGCGGTTGCAATTATAAACACATCAGGTTCTTAGTATCTTGTTAAAGCCTTCATCTTGAGGGCTTTTTTTGTAACAAAACCACCAAAACCGCGTTCTATAACTGTTGTCAATTCGAGTGCAATCGAGAACTAAGTAGCTCTCGACTACGTTTGGGGTGACGAAGAGAACATATTTATCAAACTGTTTTGGCAGTTCTCAACGCCAGACGAACACTATCATGTTACAACGCTTTTTTATTTTCTGCTCAGGAGCAGGCACCCAAATTTTAGCGGATTGTTCCAATGGGGAACGCAACAAGTATGCTGGTATAGGCGCCACCGTTTTCTTTACCGCAGTGATGGCTTTTATCGCTAGTGGTTATGCCCTTTATACGGTTTTTGACAATATTTATACTTCCATTTTCTTCGGATTCATTTGGGGGTTGTTAATTTTCAATCTCGACCGCTATATCGTTTCCACTATTAAGAAACGTGATAATGTTAAAAGTGAGTTGCTACAAGCAACACCTCGAATCTTGTTAGCAATCATTATCGCTGTAGTGATTTCCAAACCTTTGGAACTCAAAATTTTTGAGAAGGAAATCAATCAAGTCCTTTTGGAAGAAAAAAACGGTATGACCTTGGCCAATCAAGAACAATTGGCGTTGCAATACACCCCCAAGATTGAAAGTCTCAACCAAGAAATTGCGCAGTTAAAGAACGAGGTTGCGGCAAAGGAAGCAGAAACCAATGCCCTGTATGATATTTACATCACCGAAGCTGAAGGTACTGCGGGCACCGGTCTTTTGGGCAAGGGACCCGTCTACAAAGAAAAAAGAGAAAAGCACGATGCCTATTTGGCGGAGTTAAGTACCCTAAAAGAAACCAATGGTGCCAAAATCGAAGAGATTGAAGCTCAGATTACTGCATTGGAAACGGACTATGCCACCGCGGTAAACAATTCACAGCCTGTAATTGATGGTTTTGATGGATTAATGGCCCGAATCAATGCCTTGGGGAAACTCCCTTGGTTACCCTCTTTTTTTATTTTCCTATTATTTTTGGCCATAGAGACGGCACCTATGATCGCCAAGCTTTTGGCCCCAAAAGGGGAATACGATTATCGATTTGAAGAGCAAGAAACAGTTGTTTCCACTTGGGTTGCCCAAAAAGTAGCACAACGTAAACTGCTTATGAGTACAGATGTAGACATCAACCATGAAGTGTACAGTGCTATTAAAACAGAAGAAGAATTGTTCCGCTATAAAAAGAAAATGGCCGAAGAATTGCTAAAGAAACAGGCGGATGCCTTTCACAAAGTGCAGATGAAAGGGTTATAATTCCATTAAACTGCATTATTGCCGATAACAGATGGCTCATAGTAGACTCTCATCTATCCTTGTGGGAACTCCAATGCTCTATGCTTGCTGCAAAATAAATTATTTAACAAGGTTTTTTCCATTTAAGATTCGCGATAATTTTTAGCCTTAAAATAATATTCGAAACAAAAAATTCCTTGTATCATCCGATATACAACACATTGTAGTGACTCTACGACGTTAACCTTACACTTAGAAAAAAAGAAAACCGAGATAGATTAGGTTTCTAGTATTTCATATTCTATTTTTATTCAGTCTAAATAACAATAATATGAAACCAAGAAATCTATTACTAGTATTTCTCGTACTATCCAGTTTGGGGCTTTCAGCTCAAACCGGCAGTGTTGAAGGAGAAATCTCAAACAAAAATGGAGAAAGCCTTCCCTACATAAACATTATGGTAAAAGGTACTACCCTGGGAACTGCTTCTGATGAAATGGGAAAGTTCCTGTTATCATCCATTCCTGAAGGAAATCAAACTCTAGTATTCTCCTCAATAGGTCTTAAAACTCAAGAGTACCCAGTGCTAATAGCAGCTAACGAAACCGTATCGGTCAAAGTAACCATGGCTGAAAGTGGTGTAGAACTGCAAGGAGTTGAGATTATAGGACGTCGGGAGACCGGTTACGACACCAAAGTCTCTTTTGCCGCTACCAAAACCGCAACACTTGTCAAAGATGTTCCCCAGGCTATCAGCTACGTCACCAAGGAAGTTATGGATGACCGGCAAGCCTATCGCGTAAATGATGTAGTAAAGAATATTAGCGGCATCAATCAGTTTTCTTACTATAACGACTATACCATTCGCGGTTTTCGTTCACAACAGGAACTAATTAACGGACTTCGCGTCATCGGGTTGTTTGGGCCCCAAATATTGGTAACTAACTTAGAACGTGTAGAAGTTATAAAGGGTCCGGCCTCAGCCATGTTTGGAAATTCAAACCCAGGTGGAACCATGAACCGGGTAACCAAAAAACCGCTATTTGAAGACCGCAAAGCCATCAATTTTACCACTGGAAGTTTCAACACCTTACGAACTACCCTTGATTTTACAGGACCATTGAACGAAAGCAAAACACTTCTGTATCGATTGAATTTAGCCTATGAAAACTCTGATTCTTTTAGGGATATTCAAGAATTCAAATCCACAGTAATCGCACCTTCCATCACCTTCCTACCCACTGACAAGACTAGACTAAATTTTGATTTGGTTATCACACAATATGATGGGAAACTTGATAGAGGGCAGCCGATTTTTGGTGCAGCCGCGGGAACAGATTTAAATTCAACCCCAATTTCATTCGCTATTGGGGCTGCTAATGATTTTCATGAAACAGAAGATTTGTTTGGAACCCTTTCCTTAACACATCAGTTTACTGATAATTTTTCCTTTAACGCAGCGTATATGCGCTATGGATTTCAAGAGGACTTATTTGAACACCGAACCTCCAACCGATTTGCTGTCGATGGAAATGGTAACCAAATTCCAACTTTGATGGGAATGCGTATCAGTGCCCGGGAGCAACAGCGTATAAATGACAACCTAAGCGCATTCTTTATCTGGGAAACCCAAACTGGACAAGTTCAACATAAAATTCTAGCCGGTTACGATTACATCCAATCCGAAAGACCTGTTGGAGGAGGAAGTATTTTTACAAGTAGTGGTGCCATTTATAGAACAGTGGATGGTGGACTTGACACCTATGACCCTGATGACGCAGGGCGCTTTATTCTGGATGGCGATGGCAATCCTGTACCTAATATACCCCACTTCAATTTAGAAGACCCTACCTATCTTTTAGGTTTTCCAAGCGATTACATTCTTGGAAGAGTTGAACTGTCTCCGCAACGCTTTTATACCAATGGTATTTATATTCAAGACCAAATCAAATGGAAAAAATTACAAGTACTGCTTGGTTTGCGACAAGAATACTACACAGATTTGTTGAATTATGAACAAGCCGACGAACAAGAAATCAAACAAGACAAACTACTACCCCGTCTTGGTGTAGTATATTCCGTGAACGAAAACATTAATGTATACGGTACATATACTGAAAGTTTCCAGCCCCAAAATGCCCAAAACCTTTTACCAGAAAACGGAGGGCCTTTTGACCCACTTAGTGCCAACATGATAGAATTTGGGGCCAAGGGAACTTTTTTGAACAATCGCCTTTCCATAAACGTAGCAGCTTATAAAATTGAGAACAAAAATCGTATCATAACAGATATCAATACCGGGCTGCCCACCCAAAGAGGTGCTGAAGAATCCAAGGGTATTGAAATAGATTTATATGGTCAACTTAGCGATAATCTCAGTATTACCGCTAACTACGCGAACAACAACGCGATCATTACTGAAAGTGATGACTTAGCAGAAATAGGACGGGCCAAAGAAAACGCTCCTGCTAATTCTGGAGGGCTGTTTGCGAACTATAAATTTATTGGCGGAGATTTGGACGGTTTAAACTTTAATGTAGGAACCAACTTTGTAAGCAGTAGAAATACCTTTGAAGAAGGTCTGGTTTTGCCAGAGTACAATGTTTGGGATTTAGGTTTTGGCTATCGAGTGAACAAGGTTCGTCTCGCCTTGAATATCAATAATGTATTTAACAAAACACATTGGGTTGGTGGATATAGCTACGTTCGTCTTTTCCCCGGCGAACCCCGCAATTATTTACTAACTGTCGGATATACTTTCTAAAAACAAAAAAGTCAAGTTTTAGTTTTAATAGTTTGAGTTAGTTTATCCGGGTGCCGGGCAATGAAAATTGCCCGGTATCTATTTAAAGAAAACTATAGGTGGTTTAAACACAAGAATACCTTGAAATTCGTCTAAAATGAATCAATTTACCAGATAATGTCAAAGCTGATTTCCAAAAAAACACTATTCAACATACATGGTTGGCTGGGCATCAATCTTGGTATGCTTCTCTTTGTGATTTGCTTTTCCGGAACTATCGCAACCTTGTCCAACGAAATAGATTGGCTCTTGGATTCCAGTCTTCGAATCGAACCCAAAGATGCACCTTATGACTGGGAGGCCATGTACCAAAATGTCAAAGCGGCTTTTCCCGATAGCCGGATTACCAGTGTAGGGGAACAAAAAAATCCATTTACTGAAGTAGGAGACTACTTTGCCGCTACCGTATTTATTAGAACACCTCAAGGCCAAACGCGAAAAGTCCATGTCAATCCCTATTCCGGTGAAATACTCGCACACAATAGCTTCTTCGACATTCAACGGTTTTTTAGAAATTACCACAGTTTCTTCTTCGACCAAAAACTTGGCGGTACTCTAATCGTTACTTTTTTTTCTTTCTTTTTGCTATTGTCCTCTCTAACTGGATTTCTTTTCTACACAGCTTGGTTAAAGAATCTATTTCAACTTCGATGGAAAAAGGGGCTAAAAGTTTTCTTTACAGATGCTCACAGGCAGTTTGGGATTTGGGCCCTGCTGTTTACCTTGATTATTGCCATAACGGGTACCTTCTACTTCGTTGAAGATATTTTAGGAATTACCGGAAAATTCAAAGTGCTTGTTCCAGACCCTCTAGAAAAAATAACACAGGCTGAAATTTCAAGTTTTGGCGACAATCTTGAGTTTCTTTCTTTAAACACCTATGCTAAAAATGCTGTTCAAGCCTTTCCTGAACTTAGGGTAGAGCAAATTCGCATACCTTCAAAACTTACTGATCATGTATACGTTGACGGTCAGGATGGAAATCCCTTCACCAGAGATCGCGCGAACAAGGTATACCTAAATCCATTTTCTGGTGAAGTAGTCAAAATTCAGAAAGCGGCAGATCTTAATACCATAGAGCTTGTTACCGATATTGTAGACCCATCCCATTTTGGAACCTTTGGTGGACTAACAGTAAAAATCATTTGGTTTTTCTTCGGTTTGATTCTAAGTTTTAGCATTTTGACCGGAACATATATTTGGTATAAAAAGAGAACTCACCGTTTGATTACAAAGTCAGAACGGATAAAATTTCATAACCCAAAAAACGGTTGGAATAAGGTATCGGTAATTTTCAAAAATACACCTAAGACTATTAAGGGGGCCTTTTTATCGACGATACTTACGTTGCTGTATCTCACCATAACAGGAGCCAATATTGTTACTGACGGAATCAAATCTTTGGGACCTTTTCCTGTAGAAAGGCTACAAACAATTCAGAAAGACACTTTGGGACCATGGAAATTTTCATTGTTATGTGAGTACCCTTGTACCTTGAAACAGGGGACTAAATTCCATTTAGATTTTGGAAATTCGGGATTACCAAATTATGCAAGCCTTAATCTTTCAGTGATTTCCAAAAACGATTCTGTGTTAAAGATTCCGTTTAAAGGACCAGCGGCTAAACCGCTTACTACTTTACCCAGCAAGGTTGATAGCCTAGAAGATGTAACAATGAACATTGAAATAACGACAAATTCCAAGTACACCTTGACAACCTTGGTAAATCTCCGCAACTTAAAAGAGGTAACTGCCGATATGGCAAAAAGATTCACTACCGAACCTGAACGTGCCTACCCAGAAGTTCCAAAAGCCATTTATATCTTTATTCTTGCTTTCTTCTTAATCACATTGTTCATTCTGTTGATTTGGACCTATTACATTGCCAAAGTAACCAGCCTGAAATATCTGTTAGCACTAAAGTCACCCTGATAAATATCCGTTTATTTGGAAGAAGGTTTTATATCGTATTTCATTCCTGTTAACCAATATAAAAAAAGCCAACCCTAAACAACCTCTACTGAAGTTAGGATTGGCACTCTAAAATCCCCAGATAACTCCCTTACAACGTAATAGGCTTGCACATGTTCCGTATTGTTTTGTTGTCCCCTTCAAATTTGTCTAAGAACTGTGCGATATTGACCCCCCGGTCAAGCATTGCATGGCTGGCAAAAAATATAGATTATTGAAAGTACTCCGACCAGCAATGCCCATTCTACAAGCGTAAAACTACAGCGAATGGCCCATTTTTAGTCCCCAAAGACGATGGGTATCCATAAAGTGTAGACCAACGGAAAAATAGATTCGTTGGACTTTACTTCGAAATCTAAAATGAGGAATTATCGGAATTTAATTGGCAAAGGTCTTTTCAGAAAGCTCCTTTTTTAGACTATCCGTCCAATGCGGAATGTCAATCCCAAAGGTGTTTTTGGTCTTGGACTTATCCAAAACACTGTATTTCGGTCGTTCTGCCGGGGTTGGATAGAATTCTGAAGTGATAGGATGCACAATGATGGAGGCGCTTTCAAGCTCGAAAATTGCCTTGGCAAAATCATACCAACTGCTAATGCCTTCATTGCTGTAATGATAGGTCCCATACGCCTCGGAGTTTTGCTGAACGATTTGCAGGATGAAATCTGCCAAATCGTGTGCATGGGTTGGGGAACCTACTTGGTCATATACCACCGATATCTCTTCTTTGGTTTGTCCTAAACGAAGCATGGTTTTCATAAAATTGTTCCCATAGCCCGAATACAACCATGAGGTTCTTATAATAAAATGCTTGTCCCAGTGTTTGATGACCGCCTGCTCACCTTTGAATTTGGTATCGCCATAAAACCCAATCGGGCGGGCAATATCATTTTCTTTATAAGGCGTATTGATAAAACCATCAAAAACGAAATCTGTTGAAATATGAATGAGCACCGAATTGTTTTTGGCACAGGCCATAGCCAGATTTTTGGCACCGGTAACATTAATATCGTATGCTTTTTCAGGTTCTGCGTCCGCTCCGTCTGCATTGGTATACGCAGCACAATTGATACAATAATCAAAGGAATCATTTTCCCAAGCAGCAGTCACAGATTGCGGCTGGGTCACGTTCAATTGCGAAGATGATTTGAAAACCCATTCAATGGTAGGGAATTGACCTTTTAATGCGTTTAAAGTGCTCCCCAATTGTCCGGAAGCTCCGGTTACCAATATTTTCATAATTCAACTTTAATCCAAAATGTCTTTGTCATGCTGAACTTGTTTCAGCATCTCATTTCATTGGGATAAGACCCTGAAATACATTCAGGGTGACATTTATATATCAATTTGGAATAACCTCTTTAAAAACAGGTAAATCCTTATCCTTTTCAGAAATAATCAATTCTTCCTCTGCCAATATCCAGTCAATAGCAAAGGTAGGGTCATTATAGAGAATTCCTCCTTCAGACTCCTTATGATAAAAATTATCACACTTATAACAGAAGATGGCTTCTTCACTTAAAGTGACAAATCCATGTGCACATCCTCTAGGCAAAAACAATTGTTTACGATTTTCTGCAGAAAGTACGGTACTGACTACAGCGCCATACGTCACCGAATCTGGACGAAGGTCTACGCCAACATCCAACACTTCGCCTTTTGACACCCGAACCAATTTGGCTTGGGCATACGCTCCTTTTTGAAAATGCAATCCGCGAAGTACTCCTTTGGTTGAAAAAGACTCATTGTCTTGCACAAAATAGGGTTTTGCTCCGGTCAAAGATTCGAAGAGTTGTTGGTTGAAACTTTCAAAAAAGTACCCGCGCTCGTCCTTAAACACTCTCGGTTCAAGAATAAAACATCCGTCAATATTTGTTTTGGTTACGTTCATATCCTTTAGGTCAATACTTCCAGAAGTTTTGTGCTATATCCACTTTTTAGGAAAGGTTCCGTCAAGGCTTTGAACTGACTTTTAGTGATAAAACCCATTTTGTAGGCCGAAGATTCGATAGCACCAATTTTTAAGCCTTGTCTTTCTTCAATAACCTGTACAAATTGCGAAGCTTGCATCAGCGACTGGAACGTTCCAGTGTCTAACCAAGCCGTTCCCCGGTCCATGATACTTACTTTCAATTGACCCCTTTTGAGGTATTCGCGATTCACATCCGTAATTTCGAGTTCGCCCCTAGGACTTGGCTCGATGCTTTTGGCAATTTCGACCACAGCATTGTCATAGAAATAGATACCGGGCACCGCATAATTTGATTTCGGCTCCTTTGGTTTTTCTTCTATGGAAATGGCATTGCCTTGTTCATCAAAACTGACTACCCCATAACGTTCAGGGTCATTTACGTGATAGGCGTAAATAATACCGCCTTCAGGGTCGTTGTTGGATTGCAAAAGCTTGTCCAAGCCCGTTCCGTAGAAAATGTTATCCCCTAAAATCAAAGCCACTTTATCTTCTCCAATAAATTGCTCTCCGATAATAAATGCCTCTGCCAAACCTTTGGGTTCTTCTTGAACAGCATACTCAAAACGACAGCCATACTTGCGGCCATCTCCCAAAAGACGTTCAAATAAGGGTAAATCTTGGGGGGTGGAAATAATGAGTATTTCCCAAATACCCGACTCGATTAAGGTCGATAGCGGGTAGTATATCATTGGCTTGTCATACACGGGTACAAGCTGCTTGCTCACCGCTAAAGTAACGGGATGAAGTCTAGTGCCTGAACCGCCTGCCAAAATAATTCCTTTCATGGTGTTTTGTTAAATCGGTTGTGGTTATGATTTTGGGGTCAATGTCTTGTTTTCGGTATTCACAAAACGGTCGATATACCAATCAATGGTTTTGTCGATACCCGTTTCAAAATTCTCGTCTGCTTTCCAACCTAAATCGCCTTCAATCTTATCAGCATCAATGGCGTATCTAAAATCATGGCCTGCCCTATCCTTCACAAAACTAATGAGCTCCGTATAAGACTTACCGTTTTCGCGAGCATGCTTTCCATCGAGCAGTTTACAAACGGTTTCAGCGATGTATAAATTGTTTCTTTCGTTGCGTCCTCCGATGTTATAGGTTTCGCCAGTAACACCTTTATCGTAAACCAAAGCAATACCCTTACAATGGTCCAAAACATAGAGCCAATCACGAATATTGGTGCCATCTCCATAAATTGGAATCGCTTCTTCATTCAACGCTTTGCGTATAATGGTGGGGATTAGCTTTTCATCATGCTGTTTGGGGCCGTAATTATTGGAGCAGTTGGTGGTAACCACATTCATACCGTAGGTATGATGGTAGCTGCGAACAATAAAATCTGAAGAGGCTTTTGAAGCACTATACGGACTGTTGGGCGCATAGGGGGTGGCTTCTGAAAACAAACCCGTCTCACCCAAAGTTCCATAGACCTCATCCGTGGATACGTGATGAAAACGTGCTTTTTGATACGCTTCCTTATATACTCCAGGGCCCACCATCCATTGTTTCTTGGCCACATCAATCAAATTGAACGTACCAATGATGTTGGTTTGCATAAAAGCATCCGGATTGGTAATGGAATTATCCACATGGGATTCCGCCGCAAAATGAATCACTCCGTCAATGTTATGCACATCAAAAATGCGTTCAATTAATGCTCGATCGCAGATATCGCCTTTGATAAACGTGTATCTCGGATGATTTTCCAGTTCAGATAAGTTCTCGAGATTCCCGGCGTACGTAAGTGCATCGAGGTTAACAATATTTGCTTCTGGGTTCGATTCCAAAAAATAAGGGATGAAGTTCGAACCGATAAACCCCGCTCCTCCGGTAACTAATATATTGGCCATAATATTGGCTTTATTTTACTTTTATGTAAATATAATCCTACAAAAAAGATATCGTCAATTATTGTTGTGAACTCCCGTTTTTTGTTTGTGGAATTCCTTCAAGATAGCTTTAATCCCTTGATTCGCCAATACTATTAACCTTTTGCATCTTGAAATAACAGTGAATTCCTAACCTGATTCAAACTTTTTCCTACTTTCGTGTAAGAACTTCTTTGAATATGGTTTCCGACAACAAGCATAAACCCTATGTTCTTGCCGTAGATGATGAAGAATTGAATTTGGAATTGTTACGGTTTATTTTGGAACGTAACGGCTATGAATTCGTAGGCACTAGTGACGATGATGTTTTCTTCTCGGAACTGGCAAAAGCCAAACCCGACCTGATTCTTTTGGATGTTATCATGCCACGAATCGATGGCTTTGAACTTTGTGAGAAAGTAAAAGCTATTGAAGCGTATCATGACATTCCCATCATCTTTTTGACCGGAAAGGTCAATGTAAAAGATAAAATCCGGGGGTTTGAAGTTGGAGGTGTGGATTACGTCACCAAACCTTTCAATGAACAAGAGCTTGTAGCGCGTATCCGCACACATGTGGAACTTCGCCGGGCGCGAAACAAAATTGAGGAGCAGGCCCTTAACCTGCAACAATCCAACGACTTGAAGGATAGGATGTTTTCTATTATTGGACATGACCTTCGCTCACCACTCAGTGCTGCAAAACTAAAGATGGATTTTATCCTTCGCGGTATTATAGACCCAAAGAGTGATGCCTTTTTGGATGAGACGGTCTTCGGGCTTTTAAAGACTATGGATGAGGCGCTGAATCTACTTCAAAATCTATTGGGTTGGGCCAAGTCAGAGAGTGGTCAAATTCAAATGATTCCAGAAAAATTGGATATTCATGACTTGGTAGAACAAACGTTTCGTTTGCTGAAATTGGGCAGTGAACATAAGAAAATCGCCCTTCACAATAATGTACCCGAAAACACTTATGTGTTTGCTGACAACAACATGATTAAAACGGTTTTGCGAAACCTCATGTCCAACGCCATCAAGTTCACTCCAGTAGAAGGAATTATCAATGTGAATGCAAAGTTTCAAGATGATGCAGTTGTTTTGGAAGTGCAAGACAATGGTAATGGAATTTCAAAAGAAGACATCCAGAAAATCTTGAATCCCAATGAGCATTTCAGCAAACTGGGAACTGAAAAAGAACCGGGCACTGGTTTAGGTCTAGTGCTTTGCCAGAGTTTTGTCAATAAAAACGGAGGTGCCTTGAATATTAAAAGTGCAGTTGGTAAAGGCAGTACTTTTTACTTTAACCTTCCTCTTTACACGGAAACGGAAGTAGCTTAAACGACAGCTTCTTCATTCAGTTCGCCTCGCTTCGCACGTTCCCAATTCACCGATTGGTTCCCTTTTAGGTATCGGCCAAAGCCCAGAAACACTGACAGGTTCATGATAAAGAAGTAGTAGGGAACAAAGAGAAGTTTTAACCGGATTTGACGGTTTTCCAAGAACCATCCTACCAAAGCGGCAACATAAAACGCAACCTGGCCCCAGAAAAGAAAGCTGTACAATCCGAAAGAAAAAATCCCTTCTTGCAAAGCCAAAACATAATTAGCCGGGATAATCAACAGCAATAACAAAGGCGTCAACGTCCAGCGTAAAACGCGATGAGATATGTATTGAAAAGATAGCGTTCCATATTTGAAAAAGTTCAACAACTTTCGCAAGCGAATAACCGACTGAATCCCACCAGCCGAGATACGGATTTTACGTTTCAATTCTTCTTTTACGTTCGCGGAAGCCGTCTCAATCGCATAGGCTTCAGGGTTGTATTGAATGGTAAAGCCTTTCATGGCAACCCGAAGCGAAATCATGAAGTCATCCAAAAGGGTGTCTTTTTCTACCTCCTGCCATAATTCGGTGCGAATGGCGAAAAGTTCGCCTGCAGCACCCACCACGGAATATAATTCCGCATCCCATTTTTTCAGTTGGGATTCGTATTTCCAATAGAGACCCTCACCTGCACCAGCAGCATTGTCGCTTTCTTTGGAATAGATTCTTTTTTCGCCAGAAACACATCCCACTTTTGGGTTGCTGAACAATCGCACGATTTCCAAAATGGAGTTTTCGCCCAAGTCGGTATTCGCATCGGAAAAAATAACAATAGGTGTTTTTACGAAGGCCATTCCGCGATTCATGGCGGCAATTTTGCCAGCCCGTTCATCTTTGTGGTAGACTTCCACATTTTCATAATGTCTCAATTTCTCGGGAGTACCATCATCTGACCCATCGGTGACCCAAATTTGTTTCACCTTTTCTTGGGGATAGTTTAGGCTTTGGGAGTTCTTCACCTTTTTATCCAAAAAGTCTTTTTCATTGAAAGCGCTTACAAACAGCGTTACTTCTGGTTCATAATCCTCATTGAATTCGTTTGCGTTGCTACCACCAAACATTCGTTTTACTTTGATAAGCAAGAACAATACGATGCCATATCCCAAATAGGAATAGAAAATTATGGCTAAGGCAATCCAGAAAAAATATGCTAGTGCTTCCATATGTTTGATTTTAAACGGCAATTAATTTTTTAGAAGGAACGCGTTCCCAAGTTTCGGTTTCGAAATTGTAAGTCTTTACCACCCTGGCCGGATTACCTACCACTACGGAGTACGGTGGCACATCCTTGGTAACTACGCTACCACCAGCCACTATGCTGTGTTTTCCAATAGTGACTCCCGCCACCACAACGGTATTTGCCCCAATCCAAGTTTCTGCTTCCACTACAATTGGTGCGGTTGATACCCCTTGTGCATGAATGGGTTGGCTTACATCTTCGTAGTTATGGTTTAGTCCAGATAGCACAATGTTTTGCGCCAAACGGACATCATCGCCAATGGTAACAGGACCTATTAGCGTATTGCCCAAACCAATGCGTGTTCTATCTCCTATAAAAACAGGACCTACACCATTATTAATAGTGCTGAAATCCTCTATGGTGGAATCTGCACCAAGCTCGAAACCGCTCCAAGGCAGCACATCCATTCGCGTTCTTCGGCAAATCGTAGCACCCTTTCCTTTTTTGTGGTAAAACGGATTTACGAACCATTGTACCCAACGTCTTGGCCGTGCTTGATTTTTAGGCACAAGGAGTCGATACACAAACGCTTTGATTTTCGGATTTTTCTTGAGATTCTGTTTCCAACTCATGACGCATTGTTTTAGGCTGATTTCTTAATGGCTTCGTAAATGGCCTTCACATTGTTCTCCCAAGTATGGCTTTTTGCAAAAGCAATTCGAGCTTGAATCAATTCTTTTGAGTTCTCAGATAGTGCCTGCTCGGCTAGTGCTACATATTCTTCCTTGGAACCTGCCAAATACACATGGTCTTGGAACATTTCCATGGCCTTGGTTCGGGTAGCCAAAGTCGGTTTGCCCATGGCCAAGTATTCGTCAATTTTACGGGGGTAGTTGCCAATAGTCCAGTCGTTTACCACTTGGGGATTCATAGCAATATCAAATCCCTTTACATAGGCAGGAAGCTCGGAGGCGTCTTTTCTGCCAAGAAAAAAGACGTTATCCAATTCATGTAATTTAGAGTTTCGAAAATCTTCATCTTCGGGACCCACGAGTACCAAGCTCCAATCCTTTTTAGCTTGCGCCATAAATTCCAATAAATCCAAATCCAAGCGCATACTGGTCAAATAGCCAACGTACCCAAGAATAGGCTTGGGAATTGCATCAAATTCTGAAGGAATCTGGATAGTGTTTTCTTCGTCATTGAATAAAGAGACATCACAACCCTGCCCCACCATAAAACTGTTGGGATTGTGTTCCAATCCATATTCGGTGTATAGGGTTGAGTTGTTTACCACCGTATCCGCCTTCTTGATGATTTTTGGTTCCAATCGCTCTCCATGACGTTGCCAATAGGGAACCTTAATCAAATTATCGCGCATGTAATAAGTGTAGCGCTGTGGTTTCAAAAATTCCTTGAGATGCAATCCCAAAAACATGGAACTGTCATTGAAAAGAAGAACATCTTCAAAACCCAGCGCGTCCATTGCGCTTTGGATGTCACGCGCGAACATTCTTGAGTTTCTTTTATTCAACATTTTAAACAAGGAATGCACTGGTATCCAATTGATGGACTCCGTCATGGATTTAGGATACAAGTTCCAGAGGTTATCCGAAACCTTGACCAAGTCTGGAGAATCACCATTTTTGATGCGAATCCGTTTTTGAACTTTCTCAGAATCAGTTTCGCGTTTCAGGGTAGCGCGATCTAACGGAGGGTTTACATAAAGTACGCGGTTGTGTTTGGCAAATTCCGAAGCAATGTTTTTGCAGTTGCTACCGATTTCAATGTCCCAGGCCTGAATGCCTACGACAACAATATCCCTGTTTTTCATCATGCTTCTGACTTTTCAAGTTCTTGATGCACATCTTCATAAAGTTCCAATACGTTGTTCGCCATGGTTTCCCATGAGAACTTCTTCGCTCTTTCAATACCATTTTCTGCCAACAAACTGGCCAAGGCTTCGTCTTCTACGAGTGTGTTCAATGCTTCAAATATGGCGTTGACATCGTATGGGTCAACCAATAGTGCAGTATTTTCTCCTGCCACCTCAGGCATGGAAGAGGTATTGGAGGTAATTACAGGTACGCCGCAGGCCATCCCTTCCAGAATGGGAATCCCAAAACTCTCGCGAAGAGAAGGATACAAAAACACCGTGCACTGACTGATGAGTGCTGGTAAATCAGTATTGGGCACATACCCGGTAAGATGAATCGAATTCCTTAAATCCGAAGCACCTATTTCTGCTAGTAACTTTTGCAGTTCATGCTCATCATAATCCAACATGACCAGCTTGAAAGTTCCTGGGCTATTTTGGTTGAATTGTGCGAATGCCTTCAACACTCCACGCGTATTTTTCTTGGGATCGGTATTCCCCAGAAAGAAGAAGAAACGTTCGGGCAAATTATATTGTTCTTTTACTTTTTCCAGTTGTTCGGCGTTGGTGATTTTGAAGAAATGCTCTCCGACTCCATTATAAATGGCGGTCAACCGTTGGTCTCCAAAACCAAAGTGTTTGTTGATTCGCTCCTTTTCGTATTCTGAAACCGTGATTACTTTCTTGCTCTTTCGCACTACCGATGGCACACAGTAACGACGATACATATTCCCCAACTTTTGATACCAGGTACCTTCTTTTTTCAGAAGACTGATACTTTCGAGGTAAATAATATCATGTAGGGTAGTAATCAAGGGAACCTTAGAAAAAATGGGGCCGGTGTTACTTGTACAGTGCAACACATCGCACCCTTCCTTATAGGCTGCTTTGGGCAATGCAAATTGTTCCCAACCTGCATAACCACCCCATGACTCCAACTCCACTACTTTAAAGTTTGCTGCTTTGGGGATACAAGTATTGTCCTCATCAGGACGCACAAAAATGACATACTCGTTATGCGTATCTATTTTTTGAAGATTTTTTATGAGCTCCAAAGCGACCATATCCATGCCGTGCTTTTTGCAGCGATATAAACGTTGTCCCTCAATTCCGATTTTCATTGGTTATGAATTTGGTGTTCCGTGTTGGGTGTGAATGAATTTCTTGTTGGCTCCTTTAAGTTTGAACAAACTCAAAAACATGGTGAAGAAGGCACTAGGCAAAGTTGCCATAGCCTTGAAAGTGGCTACCCTATAAAACTTGGTGGGCGTAGCAAACAAAAAGGCTAGAACCGTAATTCCAGCGATGCCATACCAAATTGTTGGGGAAACTTGCAGCCATTCCAACTTCAGGTAGGATTCAACCAACGTGTATAGCATGGTGAATCCCATCACCAATCCCAAGAGTAATACTCTAGGAGGTGACACCATTTGATAGACTTTGTCAGCAAAGTCTACGTTTCCTCGCAAAAAGAGTTCTTTCAAACCCGAAAGCACATACCTTCTGAAATACACGAACTGAGCTGAAAGCCATCTCTTGCGTTGGTTGGCGAACACTTCAGATTTCTGAACTTTTTCATCCAAAACGTAAGCGTCATTCAAATATTCAATGGTGTTTCCATCCCGCAGAAGTTTCAATTCCAATTCTTTGTCAAATCCTCCAACGGCATTGACATTGGCCATCATTTCTTTAAAGAAAGTATAGTCAAACGCCATTCCCGAACCAATCAAGGCAGAGGAAAGACCTAATACGCGATGTCCTTTTCGAAAAATATGATTATTGATTTCTTCACTAATCGCATCTAAAATCGCCATTGGCGTATTTTGATTCTTAGCAATACGATGCCCTTGTACAATTCGAAATCCTGAATTGAATGCTCGGTTCATTTTGGTGAGAAAATCACGCTCCATTAAATTGTCCGCGTCCAAAACCAAAGCGATATCATACCCATCACCAATAGTTTCCATGGCTTTATTCAAGGCTTTGGATTTGGTGCTTTTTTCAAAAGAAACCTCCACCAAACGTATCGGTAGTTCCTTTAAGGCATTCAAGGTTTTGGCTTGAAAAGAATCGGCAATGATCACTACCTCAAAAGAGTCCCTGGGATAGTTTTGACGAAGAGCATGTTCCGCCACCTCCACAATTACATTATCTTCCTTGTATCCTGGAATCAATACGGCAAAACGATGTGGCTTATCTAATTTGGGATTCCTTTTTCGAGCCGGAAACAATCCAGCAAAAGCGAAAACGAAAATGTACAGGGCTGCGAACCCAAAGTAGAGAAGCAGAAGGCTTTCTAACACAAAACCTATGGTTTTAAGAACTTCCATCTACCGTTTTATCCTTCCACTAAGGCTTTAATTGACTTTTCTTGCAAGAGGCTGTCGAAGTAATTGATGGTTTTTTCAAGACCATCTCTTAGCTCCACATCAGGATTCCATCCGGTCAACTTTTCCCTAGCCAATGAAATATCCGGTTTCCGTTGCATCGGGTCATCCGAAGGCAAAGGCAAGTGGATGATTCTTGATTTTGAACCGGTCAAATCAATAATATTTTGCGCCAATTCCAGCATGGTAAATTCACCTGGATTTCCGATGTTGACCGGGCCAATGAATTCATCTTCGGTAGCCATCATTTTTACCATTCCATCTACCAAATCACTTACATACTGAAAGCTTCGGGTTTGGGTTCCATCCCCAAAAACAGTAATATCCTTTCCTTGGAGGGCTTGCATGATAAAGTTGGAAACTACACGCCCATCATCGGGTTCCATTCGCGGTCCGTAAGTATTGAAAATCCGAACGATTTTTACCAATACCCCATTGGATTCGTGATAGTTTACAAAAAGGGATTCCGCACAGCGTTTTCCTTCATCATAACAGGACCGAACGCCGATGGGATTCACATGTCCCCAATAATCTTCCGGTTGTGGATGGATTTCTGGGTCACCGTATACTTCGCTAGTGGAAGCTTGTAAAATTTTTGCTTTAATCCGTTTTGCCAATCCTAACATATTAATAGCACCTAAAACTGAAGTTTTGATGGTCTTGATAGGATTGTGCTGATAATGCACTGGCGAAGCTGGACAGGCCAAGTTGTATATCTCATCTACCTCCAGAAAATAGGGTAGCGTTACATCGTGACGTATAATCTCGAAATACGGATTGTCCAAAAGATGTACTACTTTACTTTTTCTTCCGGTGAAGTAGTTGTCCATGCAAATGACTTCGTGTCCTTCTTTTAAAAGGCGCTCACACAAATGCGAGCCTACAAAACCTGCACCCCCGGTAACTAAAATTCTTTTCATTTTTAAGGTTTAGGCGTTAACGGTTTCTACTTCTTCGCTTCGTACGACATCTCTTCCGATGCTGTAATAGGTAAAGCCAAGCTCTCCCATTTCTTCGGTATCATAAACATTTCGTCCATCAAAAATGGTCTTGCTGTTCATCAGTTTCTCCAAAATTCGAAAGTTGGGCATTCGAAACTCGGACCATTCCGTTACCACTATGAGTGCATCAGCATCAATGATGGCATCGTATTCGTCTTTGGCGTATTCGATGGAATCGCCCAAAATACGTTCGGCTTCCTCCATGGCCACTGGGTCGTAAGCTCTCACTGTTGCCCCAAGAGCCTTCAATTCCTCAATAATGCCCAAGGAGGGTGCCTCACGCATATCGTCGGTTTTTGGTTTGAAGGACAAGCCCCATAAACCAAATTGTTTTCCTTTTAAATTTTCACCGAAGTGTCTTTTTATCTTATTCACCAAAACAGATTTTTGGCGATAGTTTACGCTTTCAACAGCTTTCAATACTTCCAAAGAATGGCCATATTCATCAGCTGTACGGACCAAGGCTTGCACATCTTTGGGGAAGCAACTTCCGCCGTAGCCTGTCCCAGGGTAAATGAACTTGTTTCCAATTCTGGAGTCAGAACCAATACCTTTTCGGACTAAATCCACATTGGCACCAACCAATTCGCATAGGTTGGCGATATCGTTCATAAAACTGATTTTAGTGGCAAGCATTGAATTTGCCGCATACTTCGTCATCTCTGAGGAGAAAATATCCATGAACAACAACGGATGCCCGTTCATCAAAAACGGTTTGTACAAACGACGCATTACCTTTTCAGCACGCTTGCTTTCTACCCCCACTACGATTCTGTCTGGTTTTAAAAAGTCGGCTACCTCACTACCCTCTTTTAAAAATTCAGGGTTGGAAGCAACGTCGAATGGAATACGCACATTTCGTGACGCCAATTCTTCTTCCACAGCACCTTTCACCTTGAAAGAAGTACCTACAGGCACTGTACTTTTAGTAATGATGACTTTGTAGTCTTCCATGTGTTGGCCAATTTCGCGGGCCACACCCGAAACGTATTTCAGGTCAGCGCTACCATCTTCATCCGGTGGTGTGCCCACAGCGATAAAAACGGCATCACAATCTTTGATTCCTTTTTCCAAACTTGTGGTAAAGGCCATCCTACCCTTGTCGATGTTGCGCTCTAGCAATACGTCAAGGCCAGGTTCGTAAATAGGGACTTCTCCCTTTTTTAATCTTTCAATTTTTCTTTCGTCAATGTCCACACAGGTAACATTGATTCCGGTTTCAGCAAAGCAGGTTCCCGTAACGAGCCCAACATAGCCTGTTCCTACTACAGTAATGTTCATGGTCTTAAATGTCTTTTTAAGGTTATTGAGGTATTTTAGTTTCTATCGTACCAATCCAAATCTTGGGTTCCGCCAGAGTTGGCCCAGTTCACGAATCTTGGATATTCAATCGTGATTGGAATGGATTCATCTGGGGCTTCAAAAGCTTCAAAAATATTCAGGGCCCAAGGCAGATTGGTTTCTGTTTTATAATATCTGTTGTTCGACGCGTCACTATCATCATCTGCAGTGCCGAGCAAAGCGCCTTTACTGGTCGGTTCAAAATCTGGAAGGTGAATCTCTTGCGAACGGTTTCCTCCCGCAATCAAAAACGGATTGAAGGGTACCAGTCCCAGAGCTTGTTGTGTAACCGGTGAAGTAAAATCAATCACCAAACTTATGGTGTCCCCTTGCATGGCGATAGTATTCCCGGCCACGATAATGACCGTTTCATCCGATGCAGTACCAGATTCGGTACCGTTGGCATTCAAAGAAATGAAAGGCGCGTTTACCACCTGTCCTTGAATACTGCTCACCAATGAAGGATCAATAGGAAAGGATATCGCAAATCCATTTTCTAGAGCACCTCCGATATTGTCAATGGTGAAATCTGCTTCAATACGAGTCACTTCGTTTTGAGCGTTCGTAATGAGGTTATAAGCGTAAGAAACCACTAAATCATTGAAATCGTAATCTCCTCTACTTGGCCATAAATCTTCAAAAGCCAGTACTCCAGTTAAACTTTCGGTTGGTGAAAAATTGTTGAACGCCTGATTCACGTCAAATGGAAAATCATCTAGAGCATCATTAACTCCATCTCCGTCTGAATCATTAGCTGGAATCAGCGCTACCACGTTGGTCAATTCAATAGATTCCACTGGATTTGCCCTAGCATAGAAAACTGCATCATTAAAATCATCATCGGACCCCTGGTCTCTTCGCAAATCTTCAAAAGCTAAAAAGTTGATTTCTCGAGCGCTGTCATATAATTGAACCATATGTTGGTTCAAACTGCTGTTTTCTGGATTGAAACTGGTTTCGGAATAGAAAATATTGTTCCCATCCCCTACGTTGGAACCATTCCATCCATTGGCCACAACGAACCATGAAATAACAGTGTTGGGAGGAAATCTTCCTAAATACACTCTATCCCCAGGAACTAGTCCTCCAGAAGAGCCCACCATAGAAACATTTGGAAAAATAATGTTGTGACTGGCGATGTCATCTACCGTTTGCGGTTTTGAACCTAACGGGTAGGAATAGTATCCCAAAGCATTGCGATAGCCTGCGCCTTCTGAAACGAAGGTTACCCAAACGTCAGCCAAATCGGTCAAGACCATACTGGTCTCTGAGGAATTAGCTAAAAATTGTGGTGTTGCAATAGGTACTCTGCTTCTTTCTGGCAAGGAAGCGTTGATATCATCCAAAAGGTTTTGTTCAATAACATCGGGAAGTTCCTGTTCATCAGGAACGCCCAAACCGTCATACGTACTCAAATAATTGTACGTAACTCGTGACGCTTGGTTCTGTATTTTTTTAGGTCTATTCGGTGTGCTTCTCCCCCCGCGATTACTCCGGTCAAAAAGAGGTCTGTAGTCAAAGGTCACTCTGCCATTCTCAATCGGCAAGTGAATGTCATTCGTAAGCCCCAAGTAATTCGAAATCAGGATAACGCTATCGGCTTGAGCACTCAATTGAAACTTCTGTTGAAAGGCACCTGTATTATCAAATATGGCCTTCCCGAAGAATAGGCTATCCCTTTCTCCGGTTTTACTATATAATGAAAACACTGCCTTATTTAACATGGAAGGCACATTGAGTTGTACATTCACATCTTGGTCTGTGGCGTAATCAAAACTTGCTGAAACATTCAGTGCAGATAGCGGGTCATTAGGGTCTGGGTCATTTCCAGTTGGATTGGGCTCACCCAAATCGCTTTCGCTCACACATGCTGCTACGGTTAGAAAAAGAAGAAAACGTAGCGCTTTTTTAAAATAGGGGTACATCTTGTAATCAATATTTTTGTAAATATTATCTTACAATATGTATCAGAAAATTATATGTTGTAAAACAAGGTGATAGTGTTGTGAAAAAGCACCATATAGCGAAGAAAACAATCGCTTCGTCGAGGTTTTACCTTCTTAATGGTTATAGTTAAATGGTATTACAAATATGGGATGGTACAACCCTATTAGCGTATTAGCGCACTCCTATCCAAATGAAGATACAGTTTTTCTTCTATACCATTTTATGGAAACCATCAAAATGCTTTCCTAGTCAAAAGCCAAATAATGGAAATAAAACTTCTAAATGAGCCTTGAAGAGTGGGTCAAGTTCCAGGATACAGCACGCCAAAAAGCCTTGAGGTGTTCAAACTCCCGCTTTATGGTAAACTTTAGAAGGTTTTTTGGAATGGAAACCAATGCTTGAAAAACCAAGCTTATAAAAAGTGAGAAAGGTTTGAAGTTACGACGCGCAAAAAGAATCCGATTACGAGAAATATAGTATGTTTTTAAAGGACTGAACTTACCTGTGGACACTGATTCTTTATGTAAAATATAGGATTTGGGTTGATAAAAAATCTTGTATCCGGCACGTTTTATCATCTCGGCCCAATCGTGCTCCTCGTAGTACAAAAAATAGATTTCCGTCATCATACCAACCGCGTCAACAACCCTGCGTGGTACCATCATCGCCGCACCATGAATAGACTGGGTTTCTTTCGGAATATCAAAAGTCCCATCATCTTTTTGATGATAGCCAATGCTGCTATTTCGAATGGTCCACTTGTTCATGGGCGTGTAGCCTGCATATTGAATTAATGTTGGGTCCCAATGAAATTTGATTTTGGGGCTTACCATCCCAATATTCAGATCATTCTGCAAGGTTTCTACCAAAGGTTCTAAAAAATGTTCTGGTACTATAGTATCGTTATTCACGAAAAGCAAAAACTCCCCTTTTGACTGTTTTACGCCTAGGTTATTCCCCCCTGCAAAGCCAAGATTCTCATAGCTTTTAATCAGTTGTATTTCAGGAAAAGCGGTTTTTATCGCATCAGGGTCATCATTAGGGGAAGCATTGTCCACCACAATCACCTCAACATTGGAGTAGCTTAACTTTCGAACCGATTCCAAGAACTCCATGGTTACCAAGGATTCGTTGTAATTCACCGTAATTATGGATACTAGGGGTTTCATTTTGTCAGGTTTACGAAGTTGATTCTTGAAGTTCCAAAGCTTCTTTTTCTTCCATGATTCGCTTGTCCAGTTTTGGTGCAATAAACATGAAGACCATACCCGTATACATCAAGATACAGGTTGGGAATTGTCCAAACACACCATTACCGTATGAGGCCAACATAATGCCTGCCATACCGCAGACCAAAGCTGTAATCTGACCTTTTAACCAATCGTCCCGTATTTTGAACATGCAGTTATAGGCACCTGTGATCAGGACAAAAAACAGAATAAACAAATGCAAATAGAGTCCTACAATTCCCGTGTCGGCCCAAACAGCAACAAACCAACTGTCCGTAGCGGTATTCGCCAAAAAAGTGTTGGGAGAAAAACGTTTTCCCCAATTTCCGGTAGAACCGATACCTCCGCCAAGCGGCCTAGTCGCCAAATAGCCTTTCAATTTCGCTTGATTGATTCTTCGCATTTCAAGCGAAGCATCATTTGGGTCAAAGGCTGTTCGCATTCGTCGGATTTGGTCGTTATCGTTTCCAATGGTCGTGTATTTGAAAAAGACAAATACCCCTATTCCAGCCAATACGCCCAATAAGATGCTAGGCATATGTTTTCTTACCAAATTGAACATGACTCCACCCATGGCTGGCTCTGCGATAGCGCCTCTTGTTCCAGATATCATCATCCCCAGTAATCCCGCCATGGCGACAATACCACAAAAAATCTGGAACTTCCGATTCTTGGCAAACAATGCCAAGACACCAAACACGACACCTGTGTGCCCTTGTGAAGCGCCAAACTGACCCGCATCAGAATAGAAAGAGAAAATGCGAAGTTTTCCGAACAAAATGTGAGTAACAGACCCGCCCGCATCCAACCAGGCTTGCTCATATGAATCCACTCCAAAAATCAGCTGTTGCATTCCCTTTAAAGTTGCCAAAACGGAAAGGACACCCCAGATAACAAAAAAGAGGTGTAAATCCTCTTTCTTATTGAAAAGAATAAATACCAAAGGAATAAATAACCATTGATACAAGGCCAAACCTCTCATGGCATAAAACCATGCCGCAACGCTTACCGCTTCAGGGTTTGCAATTTGCAATACAGCATATCCAAACCAGATGGTAACAAGCAGGGTCAACTGGGATTTTGCCAAATCCCATTGCACTTTCACTTTAAACGCTTTGAAAAAGAGCGCCAAGTACATCATCACCATCAGGCCATCCATCAGCAAACCCCAGGTCATTGGAATGTATCGCCCGATGCCCAAAACGAAAAAATTGAAAATCAGGATGGTTACAATACCAAGCCTTGGTTTCACAAAAAGCAATCCCAAATAGATAAAGGCAAAGGGCAGAATCATTACCGCGATGCCTAGCACCAAACCTCTTGTCGCCGTCAAATGTCCCGTAGTTATTGCTATCGAAAGCAACAGCAGGATGGGCAATGGTTTTTTGAGGTAATCTGACCCACTTGTTGTTTGATAGGTTTGCATCTGCCCTAGTTGGTTGTAAGGTTTTTGATATATAAGTTGCTTTCGGTTACAATATTTTTTCT
>CALBPG010000119.1 GCA_937899065.1 uncultured Allomuricauda sp. | reverse complement strand
GGAGAATCAGGTACAGGAAAGGAACTCTTGGCCAGCGCGGTACATTTGAACAGTACCCGAAAAGACCGTTCGTTAATCAAGGTAAATTGTGCGACCCTACCCAAAGAGCTCATTGAAAGTGAATTGTTCGGACACAAAAAGGGTGCTTTTACAGGCGCCATTGCTGATAAAGTCGGAAAGTTTAGCTTGGCGGATGGCGGAACTATTTTTTTAGATGAAATAGGGGAGGTTCCCATTGATTTGCAATCCAAATTATTGCGCGTACTTCAAGAAGGGGAGTTTGACGCTTTGGGTTCTGAAAAAACGACCAAAGTGGATGTTCGCGTCATTGCCGCTACCAATCGTGATTTGCAAGAGATGGTGAGCAAGGGCACTTTTAGGGAAGACTTGTATTATCGATTGAATGTATTTCCCATTCATAATATTCCTTTGAGGGAACGAAAGGAAGATATTCCGTTGTTGGCTCAGTTCTTCCTTGAGAAATATTCTCTAAAGGCTGGAAAGTCTTTCAAAAGAATTTCCAAGAAAACCATAGCCCAGTTGTTGGACTACAGTTTTTCTGGAAATATCCGGGAATTGGAAAATTTGATAGAACGTGCGGTAATCATTGAAAACGGAACCACTTTACAGCCTGGTAGTTGGATGCCTACCGAAAACAGAATATTAGCTTCAAAATCATTCAAGACCTTTGAAGACAGCCAACGGGAATACATCATTCAGGTACTAAACCACACCCATTGGCGCGTGAGCGGACCTAAAGGTGCGGCTAAAATCCTGAATATGAAAGACAAAACCCTATTTGCCAAAATGAAGCGACTAGGTATCGAAAAACAGGTGAGTTTGCGGACTTGACTTCCCTATGGTTATTCTTTCACGAACTCAAACCGGTTTCTCCAAAGCAAACCTGTGGGTTGCCCATTTTCCCCAATCCGAAATTGTATGGTTTGGCCGGTTTCAATGTTTAGGGTGTTTTCAAGGTCAATCATTTCCAGAGGAAGTAATCTGGATTCACCATCATCTGCATAAGCAAGATGGAGTTGTTCATTTTTGAGTTGTATCTCAACACTGTAAGAACTTCTATCTATCCATCGGTAGACTCCCTCATATCTCAACAAACTATTATTTTTTTGGGTTATTGGATGAATAACTTTTTGTGTTCTGGCGTTCCAGCCGTAGTGATTGCAAACCGATAGCATGTATTCCAAACACAAATCGGAAGAACGTTCAGCATTGCCCATGGCTATCACAGCGTTTCCTGACTTGATATATCCGAAGAAATCCGCTTTAAATCCGGCGTTGCTACCGTCATGCGTTAAGATAATATCCTTCCCTTCGTTGATAATCATGGGACCAAGTCCCCAATCCCTGAGGTGTTTGGTAAGCATGAGTTCAATAGTTTGTTTGGAAAAAATAGTGGTATCCTTCTTCATGTAGGCATTGTGAAGCCCAGTAAACCATTTTCCCAAATCGCTAGGGGTGGTCCAAAGGCCTCCAGCCACTTTTGCAGCTTAGTGTTGCCAGTTACGATCAATGGGGTTTCCTTCAGCATCGAAGGCATGGCTGAGGTTTTGCTGCCATTTGCTATCGATGGGCTGTTGAAAAGTACTGCGCAGCATACCAAGTGGATTTAGGATTTCGGTTTCCATGTACACTTCAAAGGAAAGACCCGTCACATCTTCAATGATTTTTTGCACAAGTACGTAGCCTCCACCAGAGTAGTTCCAACGTGTCCCAGGTTCTTCAACTACTTCTAATTTAGGGGAGTTGCCTATACCCAATAGCACATCAATTGTGCTTGGCATTTCTTCGTCTTGCAGGTAACCTCCAAAACCACCAAGGTTTAGTCCAGCGGTATGGGTTAAGAGTCTTCGAAGGGTTACCTTATTCGTTTTGGTGAATTCATTGTCTTCCAATTGATATTTCTTTAAATACTGATTGATAGGAACATCCAAATCCACTTTTCCCATTTGGACCAGTTTTAAGACACCTAAAGCTGTTACGGGTTTGCTTATGGACGCCGCTTGAAAGAAAGTTTCGGAGTTTACCGGGGCACCCTTCTTGTTTTTTTGACCATATCCTTTGGCAAGAACGATTTTTCCGCTCTTAACGATGGCAATACTAAACCCCGGAGTTTGGTAATGGCTCATTCGCTCTTCTAAAGTGAAGGTCTTTTTGGGTTCATTCGCTAATACCAATTTTTCTACTAGTCCATTTTCTATAACTGAAGATTTTGCAGCTACTTTTTGGGCAGGTGAATGGCAAGCGCAAAGAAGCAAATTGAGATAAAAACACCAGAACGGATATTTTGATATCATTCTCATTTTTGGAGACATCATCTTCTAAGGCTTTAAAACATCTTCGAGTTCGACCAAAGTCCATTTCGGGTTTTGCTCTATGAATTGTTTAAAGAGGGTAATATGACTAGCTCCTGCAAGCACTACAATTCGTTTGTCACCAGGCTCAATTTGCTTTTGGATAAGAGAGTACATATAAATGTTCCTTCTGAACCATTCTGAGACCAAAAAACTTCCCGTCTGGTCATCTAGGGTTCCAGCTCGGTTCATGAGATTTAAATACCAATCTAAGCGCGCTTCAACTTTCTCTTTTTTGTTCATGTCCAATAGTTTTGAAGTGAGGGTTGCTTCGGCAGCCTCTTTGGATTTGCTTTTTGCCTCTATACTGGTATAATAGTTTTTGTTCCGTTCCAAAAGGTTTTTTTGCCCGGCCTTTTCCATAGATTCTAGTACTTCTTTGTAAGGAAATTGGATACCATCAATGATATCGTAAGCATAGACGCTCGGATGGCCTAGTTTTTTGGCGGTACGGAACGCAAGTTGAATGGTTTCATTACGAACAGCTTTGGAGTAGGGGTTTTTGAAATTTTCATATATCGAATCCAGACGACCTTGGTTTTTGAGGAGTTGTTCTACGAAAAACTTATCGGGTTTGAATGCCTTCAATCTTTCTGAAATAACTTCTAGTTCGTTTTGGTATTGAGGAAGCAGCACATCGATTACTTTGGTTTTGGCAACATCCTTGTTATTGGCGGGGTCAAAATTGCTGAAATGAAAGGTGCCAATCAGAAGGACTTCCAAACTATCATTACCGATGGATTCGTTAACTTTTGCTTGGTTTTCAGTTGTTTTGAACACTCCTTTTGGTTTGATGGTAAGAACCGTTAGTAACACACTTGGAATGGTTAGGAACAAAACAATGGTGCTCATCGTAGTTTTCATGACTATAGTTTTTAATTGATATTCTTGAATTATAGGGTATACGTATTATCCTCAATATTTTTCTCTAACAACAATAGGTTTGGGTCAATCACCACTTGAACGGGTTTTTGGGTGGTTTTTACTTTTATAAGCTGTTGGTTTTTGCTCACTTTCACTTTTTCCACATGTATTTCTTGTCCTTTTTCGTTATAGAGACCCACCTCTATCCAATCATCAAGGGGGAGTGCTTTAGGTGATTCCCCTAAAAAACTGGTTTTTCTTGTATTGAGCTGAATTTTGGTTTGGAATGCGTCACCTTCTTGTTGGGTATCCGCTTGGTCAATGTTGATATCATGGAGTATGATATCTTCAAAATTGTCTCGAATTAGATACTTGTATTCCGCTGGCGTATGAATTCGTAAGGTATCGATAAGTTGTCCGCTTGTGGGATATACCTCCTTGTCGCTGGAATATCCTTTTAGAAACCTTGCTAGAATACCAATCAATCGGTCTTCTCCGATATAATGCCGAAGTGTGTTGAATGCCATGGCACCTTTTCCATAGGAAATGTATTGGTCTTTTAGCTCCACATTTTTTAAGGGAGTTTCCTTTTCCATATCCCGGTTTCTACCTCTTAAATACCGATTTCTTTGTAGCTCTAAAAATTGTCTTGCTTTTTCTTCTCCAAAGGCGGTTTTGTAAATATTTAAGCTTAGGTATTCTGTTACACTCTCTGTCACCATTACGGCGCCTGGTGCACTCGCAGGCATCAATTGGTAACCCCACCAATGATGGGTCAATTCATGTGCGATGATGTAAAAGGAAATGTTGACCTCACTATTTTCATTGTTGGCGATAAAGCGTATTTCTGATGTTGGAATCAGGTTTGCGTTTACTGAGGCGTAACTGCCAAAGGTTTTGGGGAATTCGATGATATTGGCATCGTTGAAAAAATATGGAGTGAAGTACTTGGTATTGTAGTCAAAAGAGGCTTTGAGTCCGGCGACCATTTCGGATATACGGTGAGCATGACCCTCAAGTGCATTAACCACAAAATCAACGCCTTTGTATGTGTCTTTGTGTGTGGTATATGTCGCAGACAAAAATCCAAGAGAGTTTTTGATTGGTGCATCGGTTTCGTATTCGAAATAAGAACGCTTATTCTCGTTCCAGGTTTTAACAAGGTTTCCTGGAGCGAACGCCTTTTGACCCTCAGTGGTACTAATGGTGGTGTGCACATCTATCAAATCGGCATCTTTTGTGTAGTAATTGGTCCTTGGAATCGCTTCTTTATCTGTGGAGTTACTTAAGAAATAACCAAATCTGGGCAGAATTTCATTTTTGATATAGCTTCCTTCTGATACCATTTCTTGATGCTTTTCAAACAAGGGAACTTTGGAACTGCTCATATCAAAAGAGAACTTTAGGGCTGCGTTGGGGGCAAGTGCTTTATCCAAGACAATCACCCAAAACTTTACGTACTCGTCTTTATCTATCATTTTATAGGGCACGTTCAAATCGAATGTGGTGGTTTCATCAAACCCGGTTTTGATGAGCAAAGTATCTATAGGATTTTTGGTTTTGTTCTTAATGGTGTATGCTCCTTCTATTTGAAAGCGTGACTCTTCAGGATATAGCGCGATGTTAAGGTCCATATCTGCTATTTTAGGTTGTACTTGAATTACAGCGTATTTTGAAAACGCTTGTTCAAAGTTTTTGAACGCCAGGTTACGCTCTTTTTCAGACAGTATATCCTTTGGCGATTCATTTTTAATAATGGCAAATCCACTCAACATGGTGCATACGATGGCAGTTAAACCTGTTGCTTTAAGCATTGGAGAAAATCTCTTTTTTGCCGCTTTGACTCTTTTTGAGAAGGATATTCCTACTCCCCGTATGACCAACAAAAGGGTTAATACAACAAAAATCATAGAGATTGCCAACCAATAAAGCTTCCCTAAGAAAAAACCTTTGAGACCTAACCCATATTGGAAGAAGTCTGAATAGGGAAGGGGTTCATAAAAATTGAATAGTGCAATTCTAGAAGTAATTCCTATTTCGGGAAACGCTGAGGCACTGAACCAAAGCCCTACCAAAAAGAACACGCCAACATAGGTGTTTCTAAAAAGTGCATGCACAAAAAGTGCAGCGAAGGACCATATGAGCAACCCTAGCCACTGAATACCATACAAATGGAATAGGTATAGGCCTAACTCTAAATGTGTGTGTCCGTTTTGAAGCTGTATTCCAACTCCAACCAAAAGCATTATGGATAGCAAAAGGAGTTGCATTTTAGCCAGCGCTAGAAATTTGGAGAGATACAGACTTAGGTTTGAAACCGCTGTACTGTCCACCAAATGAATCACAGAATGAACTAAGTCCCGATTGGTCAAAAATCCGTCGTAAAAAAAAGTCAACAGAGAAATGATGGTAGTAAAAAAGAACGCTGGAATACTTAATACCACGTGGGTGACAGGAAGAATGGCTACGGCTTGGTTATGAGTCACCTGATGGACAGCGAAGAAAACGGAAAGAATTCCTAATGCTGCGATGGTGTAAAACATCCAGTTTCTAATGATATACCGGAAGTTAAATCGGGATAAAGTCCAAACCGTTAGAAGACTCTTTGCAAATGGATTTGCGCGCTCCACTGGAGTGGATGTTCTTTTATTTGTAACAGTAGCGTGTGGCGTTGTAGCCTTAGTTCTTGGTCGTTTTTTCGCTTTAATATCCTTCTTTTCGTGCAACTCAAATTTTTGATAGACCAGAAAGGATATGATTCCCGCAATGAACAGCCACAATATGCGGTTGTAAAGAATGAGCGAATCGAAAGGAATAAGACGTAAGTTTTTATCCTCCTGCGTCCAGTCTTTCGTTAGAAAGGCAAAAGCATTTTTACCCAACGGGTCCAACAAGGACAGAAGAACAGGATTGTCGATAGCATTGGGAAGAATATTGCTGATTAAAATAAGTATGATAATTATCCCCAACCCTACATATAGGTTTCTGGAGTAGGCGATGAACGAAAATGTAATAAGACTCAATATCATGAGGTTGGGTAGTACAAACAACAACATGGGTTGAATATGTGCTTCAAATCGAAAAGGCCCAATTTTATTAGGATGCAGACCGGGTAAAAGTGAAGCGACTATCAATCCCAACATGATTAAAAATATGATGGTCAACAAAGCTGAAAAGCCTGCCCAAAACTTACCGAATAGATACTCCCGTTTGCTAATGGGAAACGAAAAAAGCACACTATGGATGTTATGTCTAAAATCTCTGAAAAGAGTAACTCCCACTAGGGTAGGTACCAAAAATAGGATGCCATTGAACAGAAATTCCCAAATCTTGGTTAGTTGGAAGGCTGAGTTGAGATAGGAGATGGTTTTTTCATTCGGATTTACAGGGTCAAAAAAACCAGCTGTACCTGCAAACAATAATACAGAGCTACCCACAAAAAAGCAGAGATAGATGTATAACTTCCAATTCGTCAACCATTGCCGTAACTCGTATTTGAGGATTGTTTTCATGCTTTGGATTCGGTTAATTGGTTGATAGCTACGAAATAGACATCTTCAAGATTAGGTGTATCCGCTTCAAAATGCACAGAGGGTTTCTCGTTTGCATATACCCGTACCCGTAAGCTATTGTCAGGATTATAGTTTTTGGAAAGTATGTTTTGTGTCTCCATAGTTTGAAACACATCTGAAGTCATGGTTGTGACCCATACTTTACCTTGAAGTTCAGCAATGGCCTCGGAAGGTTTCTTTTGCTTTAATAGTGTGCCTTTGTTTAAAATGGCCATGTCGGTACAAAGCTCTTTGACATCTTCAACGATATGTGTAGAAAAAATCACGGTATTCTCAGCTCCGACTTCCCGTAAAACATTCAGGAAGCGGTTCCGTTCCTCCGGGTCCAAACCTGCAGTGGGTTCATCCACAATTATCAGTTTGGGATGGTTCAATAAGATTTGCGCTATCCCAAAGCGTTGTTTCATACCTCCGGAATAGCCGCTCACTGCTTTTTTGCGAACTTCAGTAAGGTTCACAAGGTCCAAAACTTCATCTAGACGCTGCTTTCTTCTTTTTTGGGAAGTAAGCCCCTTCAGAACCGCAAAGTAGTCTAGTAGCTTTTCCGCAGAAACTTTTGGATATACCCCAAAAGACTGCGGAAGGTATCCAAGTACGTTCCGCAAGCCCATGGGGTCTTCCAACACATCGATATCATCAAAAACAATACTTCCTTCATCTACGGTTTGTAAGGTGGCAATACTTCGCATTAAGGATGACTTTCCTGCTCCGTTGGGGCCTAACAGACCAAACATTCCAGTGCCCACTTCAAGCGAAAGGTTGTTCAATGCCTTGACACCATTGCCATAGGTCTTACTTAGATTTGATATTTTTAGCCGCATGTGTATCGTTTTTGTGAGGAATATCTTTGAAATCAAATAACTTACAAGACCGAAATTAGTATCGAAGGGTATCCAAAATTTGCGCTTTCCGTGAGCTGGGGTATTTTTCCGGTGAACTAGGCGCAATCTGACTATCAAATATTTAAAGGACTACATTCCGGGTCCTAGTAGAAGAGTATGAAGTTTAAAATTCCAAAACGAACACACCTATTAGAAGGTATCGCTCACCTTTTGGTATGGTTACTCTTTTTCACTTCAATCAACATCGATTGGTCTATCAACTGGTTCAATACCGAGAATAGAATTGGACCGGTAGCGCCCTTATCTGCCGTAGTCTTTTTTCTCTTCTTTTATTTGAACGCCTTCTATCTCATTCCCAAATACCTCAAAACAAGAAAATGGTGGACCTATGGTTTGGCATTGGTGCTGACCTGTGCAGCTTTTGAAGCAATACGTTTGCTGTTGTTTTACCTGTTCACAAGACCCGACTGGCAGAATTCAAGTGCCTTTTTCAACGAATTGCAATCTGAAGATAGTTTGATTGTAGGGCGACTCAATCCACTCTTTGTTAGCTTACAGTTTTCGCTGGTCTATCGTTTTGCGCGGGATTGGATTGTAAACAACGTAGTGATAGACCGGTTGCAAACCGAAAAATTACAAATGGAACTATCGGTTTTAAAAGCGCAAGTGAATCCTCATTTTTTATTCAACAGTCTTAATGCACTGGATGATTTAATAGACCGCGACCCTAGTAAAGCCAAAACATATTTGAGCAAGCTTTCAAAAATTTACAGGTATACACTTACCAGTATGGACCAAGATATTGTTCCGCTTTCTGAAGAGCTGGATTTTATTTCAGATTATATTTTTTTGTTGGAAGAACGCTTTGGGGGCATGTATATTTTTGAAAAGAAAGTTTCTGAGAAGAGCCAAGATTGTTTTATCCCACCAGCATCATTACAGTTGCTTTTGGAAAATGCAGTTAAACATAATTACGGCAGTCTTTCCGACCCTTTGAGGATAATGATAGATGTTTCGGATACCACAGTAACGGTACATCATCCAAAACGTTTGAAAAAAACAGATACGTCCAGTATAGGAAAGGGACTGGCCAATATTAAAAAACGTTTTCAATTTTTGAGTAACCAACCTATGGTAGTAGAGGACAGCCTCGAACAATTCTCGGTAAGCCTACCTTTAATGAAAAGCATAGGAAAATGAAAGTATTGATTTTAGAAGATGAACAACACGCAGGAGAGAAGTTGAAAGACCTGATTTCAAAGCATTGCAAGAATGTAACGAAAATCGATTGGCTTCGTTCGATTACGGAGGGGGTGACCTACTTGAGTACATCAAAAGGCCCTGATTTGATTTTTTCAGATATAGAACTTATTGACGGAAAATCCTTTGAAATCTACAATCAAGTTTCCGTAACGTGTCCTATAATTTTCTGTACCGCGTATAACCAGTTTTTTATGGAAGCTTTCAAGACTACTGGTATTGGCTATCTCCTAAAACCGTATACTGAGGAAGAGTTTGTTGGAGCGCTAGAAAAGTATTACAGCCTTTTTAACGAGCAAAAGCAAGAAGTACCCGTATTGGATTCTAGGGTAATTGCGCAATGGCAGGACTTTGTAGACAAAGCTTCTCGAAACTACAAAAAGACGTTCGCCGTAAAAAAGGGAACGCAAGTATACCTGTTGCCCATAAAGGATATCTTTTATTTTCAAGCTCAGGGAGATTTTGTTTTTGCTTTTGATACATCGGGGAATCGACACATTTTAAATTTCACCCTTTCCGGTATTTTGGAGCAGATAAATCAGGAAACCTTCCATCAAATCAATCGAAGTGAAATCATCAATTTCAATGGTATTTCAAAGTTCCATACGTACACGAAAAATCGTTTGGAAATATTTCTGAAGGACGGCAAGACCACACTTTATACTTCCAATAGTCGAACACCAGACTTTAGAAACTGGTTAGAGCAGCGATAAATTGGTTAAAATGGTGCATCGTAAACTTTACCATCTAATATTGAGCTTAGCACCAAAGAGGTGGTCAGTTCTCCATATGCGGCCAAACGAATATTGAGGTCTTCCAGGTGTTTTGGGTCACGCACATGACCTCGCAAAAGCATGCAATCCCGGCCGGTTAGTTTATGGCATTCGCTAATTTCGGGTACAGAAGGAATAAACTCCTCAAAACGCTGTGTTTGTCCGAACCGTATTTTAATGGTGATGTATACCGCTAAAGAGTACCCAAGTTGACTCAAGTCCACTTTCGTTTGGTAAGATGTAATGATACCCGCGGCTTCCATTTTTTGAATACGTTCGGCCACCGTCGGCGAGGAGAGACCAACTTCTTGCGCCAAGTCTTTCAAAGCCACCCGGGCATTTTCTTGGAGCATTTTTAAAATTTTCCAATTAATTGCATCAATGTTCATAAATTATATAAAAAGATAAAAATATATTACAAAAATAGGTTTTTGGGATAAAAAACCTAATTAAGTAATTTACTAACATCAAAATGAAGTTTAATTTTGAATCTAAAGAATAAGCAATGACTCTTAAAATGTTGAATACCTCTGAATTTGACCCATACTATAAAAGGTACTTAGATAAACTTCCCGAAGATATACCCCTACGCGAAAGTTTTCATTTGGGTAAAACCCAAGTCACGCAATTTTTCAAAGCTATCCCCGAAGCGAAACAAGATTTTCGATACGCTCCCGAAAAATGGACACCTAAAGAAGTTTTACAGCATTTGATAGATACAGAACGTATTTTTCAATACCGCTGTTTTCGAATTGCACGGCACGACAAAACGGAATTGGCCGGGTTTGACCAGAATATATATGTCGAACCCTCCATGGCCAGTAACAAAACCATAGAAGCACTAGTATCTGAATTTATCGCAGTTCGTGATAGTTCATTGGCTTTGCTGAATAGTTTGTCGGACATGGATTTAGCTTATATAGGTGTCGCGAATAACGGAGATATGTCCGCCCGCGCCGCTGCATTTGTAATAACCGGGCATGAAATATGGCATATGGAGATTATTTCAGAACGTTATTTATAGTAGCATGGAAAAGTCTTCAAGTCTAAGATATTTTCTGCTAACTGCTCATTTTTTTGGATTGGTTTCCTACGTTTTGTCTCAGGAAGGACCAGTGGTTTTTTCAGTACAAGAAGCGCCAACTAAGGGTGAATATCGATTAGGTGTTCGTGGAAGTGTTTCACCCCTTTCTTGGGACAAAACTATTTTTTTCGAAGCGGGAGATATTTCCAAGGAAATTCTAATGCCTTTGGGAACCTTTGAGTATAAATATGTTTTGGATGATGGGAGTGAGGTCAATTGGGAAGGGATCAACAATCGCGAGATTGAAGTTATGCCTAATGAAGACTATGTTCTCGCCGAAGTTTGGAACAAAGAAACCCCAGTGGACATTCGAACCATACAGGTTATCTCTTCTCAAGAGCTCCTATCGGATTATCAGTTCATTGAAGCCATGGTACAGCAAGTAAACCCTGGTACCTATCGCTATAGCACCGAAGGAGAAATTCAGGAGGCGTTAGTCGAATTGAAACAAGAATTTGAAAACACGATGAGTTTAGGACAAGCGTATCTAAAGATTTCAAAAGTGACAGCTGCACTAAAGTGCGATCACACTAAAGTGGGGTTCAACAATCAAAATCGTTTTGTAAATACGGTCATACATGAACAGCCCGACAAACTTCCTTTTACGTTCAGATGGTTTGATGGTAAAATGATTATTGACTGTAATGCAACTGACCTGAAAGTATTGAAAAGAGGTGTTGAGGTGCTTTCCATAAACGAAGTATCTGTATCGCAAATTATAACGAATTTGCTACCCTATGTTGCAGCAGATGGCGGTACTGATGGCAATCGCGTAAAGAAGTTAGAGGTAGATGGTTTTGATTTTCGGTATAATGCATTTGATATCTTTTTTCCACTTCGATACCCGGTTAAAGATTCAATTTTTCATCTAAAAATCAAAGATGGATTAGATACAACAAAAGTTAAGGTGAAAGGATTCCATCGGGAATTGCGCGCAAAACGTTTAGTCGAGAAGTATTCAGATTTTCCCAGAACACGAGATGATTTATGGAGATTCGAAATACGAAATGGAGTAGGGGTGCTAACCCTCAATTCTTTTGGTCTTTTTGGTTGGAAAGCTATGACGTTGGATTACAAGAAGTTCTTGAATGATGCTTTTGAGCAGTTGAAATCCGAAAGGGTTCCCACCCTGATTATTGATATTAGAAAGAATACTGGTGGCAATGATGAGATGAAAAAAGAATTGTTTTCATTTCTTCCTTTAAAGCATACAGAACCAGTAGCGCGAGCAGGCCGAACGCGCTTTGAGGTTTTTCCAGAAGTATTGAAGCCACATATCAAGACTTGGGGTAATAACCCATGGTACTATCAGTTGCAACCTGACGCGAAAGAAGAACCTTACTACATTTTTGAAGAGTCCATTAAGAACCGAATGCCCCTTCCTTCGAAGGAAAATGCGTTTTCTGGAAATGTTTTTATGCTGGTAGGACCTTTGAATACTTCACTGGCTTTTTACACCGCCAGGGATTTTCAGCATTATCAAATCGGAAAACTTATTGGGGAAGAAACCGGAGGGAATCTTAAAGATATCAATGGTGGGCAAATTCTTTTTCTGACGTTACCGAATTCAGGCATTGAGATTGATTTTCCCATTATGGGAGGCTTTACCAAGGAAAATGTTCCCAATTCTGGGGTAATTCCGGATATCATCGTAGAGAACACCTTGGAAGCTTTTCGCCAAGATGAGGACGAAGTAATGAACAAAGCATTTCAACTAGCCAGAGAATAATATGTTAGAAATAAGACCCAACTGCGAACATTGTGGTAAGGCTTTGCCCAATACCAGCACCGAAGCCATGATTTGCAGCTTTGAGTGTACCTATTGCGCCTATTGTGCTAAGGAACTATTCGAAAATGTATGCCCAAGCTGTGGTGGTAATTTTCAACCAAGACCCATCCGCCCTTCGAAAGCGATTGAAAAGCATCCGGCTTCCAAAAAATCAATAGTTGCCAGAAAGACCTTGGAACAAGTTGAAGTCATGAAATCAAAATTCGCCCATTTAAAACCAGAGGAAAGATGAATACCATTTTTGAGCAATATAAAGCACGAACCATATCATTCTGGTCAAATATGAATGTACAAGATTGGACAGTAAAGGTGTATACCATTTCAAATCGCACGCAATTCGAAAGTGTTACGATTTTGAACCATTGTGCCAAGCACCTTCCGGTATGGTTGAAACGTATAGAACATTCCACCCTGCCCACGTACAAACATGCATTCTTAATTGTGCATGAAGCTAGGGAAGGGGTATGGATTTTATTGAATTGGTGGACCGGTGGCGAAATGATTGAAACCAAAGTGTTTTTTGCCAATTATGACACTCCCGACATCATTACCGATTCCCCATACAATACAAATAGTCTGCTTTGTGTTTGGGAGTTGGAAGTGTTTGCTCATGAACGTGCTTCTTGGATACAGCATGTGCTGTCCAAGGCTGAAGCCCCAGATTATGAAGCCTATAAAAACGATACGCTAATACATGGCATATGACGGTTGAACGCCTTAAGGCCTTTGCGCAAGCTTGGTCAGAAAAAAATATTGATACTATAATGGACTTTTTTACTGAAGATTGCCGGTATAGTGCTTCGGTTGTCCAAAAATCCAAGGAAACAGCTTACGGTAAAAAAGAGGTTAGAGAAAAGGTTCTAGCGCTAATTGCCTTTGACGATAGTATCACCTCTGAGGTCAATAACCTCTATGTTGATGGCTACTTTGGTTTCTGGGAATGGGAATATAAAACAGTGAAAAATGGTACGGTAAAAGGTTGTGACGTTTTCACGTTTCAAGATGATTTAATTCAAATAAAAAATGCATATCGAAAAATAATGACGTAAAACTCACTTTTGGCTACTGTTACTAGAGCCACCATTCGATAATCAATTCTAAATAACAAAAACGCAACATGCGAAAAAAAGCTAATCTTGTTGGCCTGGTTTTCCTATGCCTAATTTTAACGGTTTGTTATGGACAAGATACTATTCCGAAAAGAACCTATCAAACAACGTATTTAAGCAATACGCTACAGCCTAAAATCGATGGTATTTTGGATGATGTAGCTTGGAGTTTGGTAGAGTGGAGCGGCAATTATGTAGAGTATAGCCCTGATGAAAACACATCTCCTTCATATCCTTCAAAACTCAAAATCTTATATGATGATAAAAATTTGTTTGTTGCCTTTCGTTGTTACGATGATGAACCTGATGCCATTGTAAATCGCCTATCGCGAAGGGATGGTTTTGATGGAGACTGGGTAGAAATCAATGTAGGGAGTTTGGGTGATTTGCGAACGGCGTATTCCTTCACCATTTCGGTGTCAGGGGTGCAAGGCGAGGAGTACATCACCAATGATGGTCAGAACTGGGACAATACTTGGAATCCGATTTGGTATGCCAAAACGAATATTGATGAAGAAGGTTGGACCGCAGAAGTAAGAATACCATTGAGTCAAATTCGTTTCGGAAAAGCGGAGGAACAAGTCTGGGGCATTCAGTCGACCCGGCGTTTTTTTCGTAAAGAAGAACGTTCCGTTTGGCAGCGTATACCCTTGAATGCCCCAGGCTGGGTTAGTAGTTTTGGAGAACTCAAGGGACTTAAAAACCTGAGACCGCAACGACAACTCGAGATACAACCCTACACGGTTACTTCGCAAAATGAAATGGGATCGAGGAGTGCCAACCCTTTGGTAAAAGAGAGCGAAACAAAAATCAACATAGGCTTAGACGGCAAATTGGGCATCACCAACGACTTGACCCTTGATTTTACGATAAACCCCGATTTTGGTCAAGTGGAGGCAGACCCCTCTGCAATTGCGCTGGATGGATTTCAGATTTTCTTTCAAGAGCGCCGTCCATTTTTTATTGAAAACAAGAACATTTTTGACTATGCTTTTTCATCTTCTGTCAATGGCGGACGCACCTTTGGTTTTGATAATTTGTTTTACTCGAGAAGGATTGGAAGGGCGCCCCAGGGTTTTCCGAATCTACAAGAAGGAGAGTTTAGCGACCAACCTAATATATCAACTATTCTGGGTGCCGCAAAGTTTAGTGGCAAAACCCGCAATGGTTGGTCCATAGGTATTTTGGAAGCCGCTACGGCTGAAGAGGTGGCCACTATTTCTGATGGAACCGAAGAACGGGAAGAAGCCGTTGAACCCTTTACAAATTATGTGGTCACTCGAATCCAAAAAGACTTTAATAATAACAATACTTTCATTGGCGGAATATTCACCGCGACAAACCGGAGGTTAACCGATAACTTGGATTTTTTGCACAAATCAGCGTTCACCGGCGGTTTGGACATTACCCACAATTGGAAAAACAGGACGTATTATGTGAAGGGCAATCTCATTTTTAGCTCGATTTCAGGCTCTGAAAATGCAATACAGCGCACCCAACAATCCATAACACATTTATTTCAAAGGGAAGGCGCTTCGCACGTTTCGGTAGACCCAAATGCAACGAATTTGACCGGAACTGGCGGAAATCTTCAGATTGGTAAAGGTGCGGGTAACTGGCTTTTTCAAAGCGGTGTAACCTGGCGTTCACCCGAACTGGAGTTAAATGATTTGGGTTTCCAACTGCGAGCAGATGATTTACGCTACTATGGCTGGTTTGCGTATCGCACGACCCAGCCCTTAAAATCCATGAGGTCTTGGAGGGTAAACTTTAATCAGTTTGCTGCTTTTGACTTTGGTGGAAACTTTAACGAATTGATATTCAATGCAAATACTTGGTTGAACTTAAAGAACAATACTTGGGTCAATCTTTTTGGGGATTTTAAACCCGTTAATTTCAACAACTTTCTTTTGAGGGGAGGACCTCGATTTCAGCAAACCACGGAATATAATTTTGGTGGAAGGTTTACTTCCGATAGTCGCAAAAAACTGCGTTTCAGTGTGAATGTTTCCTATCAATTCGCTGAGCTAATCGTTTTATATCGCTTTTCGTTAGGTTGTTCAATTACCTATCAACCCTTAAATGCGCTAACCTTATCCTTATCTCCCGCATACACTGATACCCAAGATAAATTGCAATATGTGACCACTGCAAGTTTCAACGATTCATCACGGTACGTGTTGGGTGAAATTAGCCAAGAAACTTTTAGTATTCCTTTACGAGTAGATTACATCTTAACACCAACACTCAGCCTTCAGTATTGGGGGCAACCGTTTATATCAAAAGGCGTTTTCGATGGTTTTGGGCGTGTTGAAAATCCCATAGCTCCAAGATTTGATGAAAGATTAGCAACGTATACAACGGAACAATTGCAGCGTGTTGAAGGAAGCTACCAAATCGACGAGAATTTGGATGGTGATGTGGACTATGCCTTTTCAGACCCTGATTTTGCTTTCGTGCAATGGCGGTCCAATATGGTGTTACGATGGGAATACATACCCGGTTCAGAATTGTATGTGGTTTGGAGTCAAGATGCCTCAAACTTTGGGAATACTACCTTGGGGTTGGCCCAAACCTTAAGGGATAACATACGTGAGGTAAACAACATTTTTTTGGTTAAACTAACCTATAGATTTTTACGATAGACCTATGAAAATAACAGGAAAAATACGGTTTGTAGAGCGGAAGGACCTTCCGCAAGTCATTGCGTTATGTCAGTTACATGCTGAGTACGAACGTTCGGCTTATGATTCCAATAATAAACTGGAAAGATTGGAAGAGGCACTTTTCGCGCCTGTACCAAAACTCTACTGTTTGGTTGCGGAAAGTAATGGGGAACTCGTTGGTTATGCGACGTACATGGAACAATATGCTACTTGGGATGCAGCTACATACATTTACATGGATTGCCTTTTCATCAAGGAAAGTGCTCGTGGATTGCGTATTGGAGAGAAACTAGTAAAACGAATGGAAAAAGAAGGTCGCGCCTTGGACTGTACTCTTATGCAATGGCAAACTCCCGATTTCAACACCCGAGCAATGAAGTTTTACCATCGGATAGGAGCCAGCTCGAAATCAAAAGAACGCTTTTTTTTAACCATAAATCCAACATCATGAATGACGTAAAGGTTTTTTTGGGCTGTGTTTTTTTACTGTTCTGCACAGCATGCAGGAATCGTTCTTCAAAGGTTGGTGAGGTAGAAAAACCAGTAGGACTTAATGTTCTTCATCAAACATTGGACATCGAAGCGAATTGGGACGAAAAGTATCTAAAAGGCACCACCGAGATATCTTATGAAGTGCATAAAACTATGGATAGCATAGTGTTGAATGCCTCAAAACTAATGGTAGATGAGATTCTTTTGAACGGGACTCCAGTATCTTTTGTGATAGACACTGAAAACCACGAATTACATATCCCAAATGCCAAGGTTATACCTAAAGATGGGATTCATAACCTCAAGATTTCATTTCATACTCAACACCGGAATGAATCTGACCCAGGAAACATCTGGGGAAGTTTTGGTAAAGGAGTGCGCTTTTTTGAGGCAACAAGAACAGAGCAAGAACGCAGAAAACAGCTTTGGGCATTTGGGGAACCAAATAGCAGTAAGTTTTGGTTTCCATGTCACGATTCTCCTGATGATAGCAGAACTACTGAAATTAAGGTGACCGTACCTAAAGGTTTACAGGCTTTTGCCAGCGGAACTCTTAAAGCTACAGAAGCCAACGAATCATCCACAAGCTATACGTATTCCAGTGAAATCGAGTACCCGACGCATCATACCTTTTTGGTCATTGGGGATTACACCAATGTTCAACAATCCTTTGGAACTATCAAAATTAATAATTATGGCTACCCTGATGAGCGCCTAGGCACCGAGGAAAGTGTTGTGCGACTTCCGGATATGATGAAGTTCTTTTCCGATTATACAGGACAAACATACCCTTATCCCTCTTATTCCCAAATCTTTGTGCAGGATTTTGGAGGATGGAAACCAGGTTTAGCTGCAGCATTGATTACCGAAAACATGATTGATGACAAAACCACTCATGAGGACTTTTTGTATGGTTGGGATTTGACTGAAGGCGAAGCATTGGCAGCGCAGTGGTTTGGTTGCTATTTGGTACCTGAAAATTGGACAGACGCCTGGTTAACGAAGGGTTTTGCAAGATACTTTTCTGGTCTCTACAATGAACATAAAAATGGAAAAACCGAATTTTTGACGTATCAATTTACCCCTGACCTATCTGCATATTTGAACGATTGGAACAACGGATTAGTAACCCAAGTGGTTCCGGAAAACAATTTTGACATAGCTGCTTTTGTAAATGGCAATGCTCCCTATGCCAAGGGTGCACGTGTGCTTCATATGTTGCGGAAAGAACTTGGTGAAACTCAATGGGAAAAGGTAATTCTGGACTTTGTAGAAAATAATGGGGGTAAGACAGTTTCAACACAAGATTTTATCGCTTCTGTGAATCGGATTGCAGATAAGAAGATGGATTGGTTTTTTAACCAGTGGGTCTATGGAGTGGGGCATCCAATTTTTGAGATACAGCAGGAATTCGACCCGAAAGGAAAGCAATTCATCTTACGAATACTTCAAAAACAAAAGATAGACTCTATTGTTGACGGACGAAAAATACCGTATTTCGAGGGTAAAGTACAGCTCGAAATCGACCAAAATATTGAAGAACTAAATCTAGAAGCTAAGGCAGAAAACACCTTTGTGTTTGATATGGTGAATCCCCCTTCGCTTGTCAATTTTGATTACGAAGATAGCTGGATAAAAGAAAGCGATTTTGAAAAATCCACGGAAAACTTATTACAAGAACTGAATCTGAGCAAAGACGTTTTACATCGTCAAAGCTGCATGCAACAATTAGCAAGCAAAGCGGGTAAAGAAGGTACTTTAACATCAACTGTTGAAGAAATCAAAAATGCCTTATTGCAGCGTGCTATGCATGAACCGTATTGGCGTATGCGACTGGTGGCTTTAAGTCAATTGGGCCGTGTAATGTCAACCAATCAAATGGACGAAGGGAAGTTGATTTTAGAACAAGCTGTCGAGGAGGTACTGCTCGCACTCATCAAAAGAGAAAAGTCTTGGATGAAAGCATGGACGATAAACCTTTTGGGACAAACCCGCGACAAGAAATATGTCCCTATATACCTCGAAGGCTTGAAAGATTATAGTGACCGTGTTGTATTCATGTCTGCCAGTGCATTGGGTAAGACCAAAGACTCCAGAGCCTTAGGGGCATTTTTGGATTTGCCCAAAAAACCTTCTTGGAAAAACCAAAGTTTAATCAGTGCACTTTATGGATTAAAAGAACTTGAGGATTTAAGAGGATACCCGTTAGCCCTGTCTTCCTTGACGGACTCAAATAAGCCCCACTGGAATTTAGGAACTCCTATTTGGGACCATCGATTGGCAGCAGCCCATGCGCTGAAGGCCATGGATAAAACCGAGGAAGCTAGTCTTAAAGTACTTGCCAATTTGGATGATGCGTTACAAACTGGAAATTTGAACGACATCTTTTACAATGCTCAAAGCTTGGGTGTTTTGGGGGGCGAACCTTGGCGCACAAGCTTGGAGCGTTTACGAAGTATTTTTTCAGAGGATTCTGTTGCTCTAGAAGCCTTATCCAATCTCGAAAAACAAAACCCAATCCGCTAAAAATTAGCGTTTGGGTTTTGATAAGTTATAGTAGAAAAACAAAGATGGTTTTAATGCGTAAGACTATTTCCCTTCACCCATCTGGTTTTCTAAGTAGCTTTTGAAATTTTCCATTCGGGTCTCAACCAGATTTTGGTAGTTATTGCCTTTGTATCGTTCAAATGCTTTTTTGGATAAACCTTTGTACCAAACTTTTTCCTCAAGCACCAATGTGTCGTCTTGCAATAGGTTGCGTTGGACGTAAATGTTACCTGAAGACAGTTTGTATCGAAAAGTGTATGATTGGTTTTCTACGAAATCTTCAATTTCAATTTCTAGGATGGTACCGCCTTCAAGAATGGTTTGACAGCGTTTGTTTGGCTTAAGTTCCATAGGACATTTAACGGCTACTACCTGTTTGTCCCATGATTTCATGTTTGAACAATCTATTAGTGCATTCCAAGCATTTTCTGGTGTTGTATTCAACTCAACGGAATGGCTAAATTGTTTTTCAGTAGTTTTTTTTTGAGCGGTGACCGCTACAGTCATACTCAAAATGAAGAGCAAAACGAGATTTTTCATGATTTATGTTTTTAGAGATTAATCATGACATAAACTTCGGTTTACCTCCCGAAAAAAAATGTGTCATATGACACGCTAACAAAATTTTAAGATATACTAAGCGGCAGTTAATCTTCTTCGGATGCGGTGCAAGGTTTCTCGTGATGTTCCGATGAGAGAAGCGATAATGCTAATCGGTACTTCCCGGACCATCTCAGGATTTTTTTGCAATAGGTCGAGATAACGTTCTTCTACCGTCATTTTGGATTTGTTGTTGGCTTCAATGACCTTTAAAGACAGTATTTGCTCAATAATACGGTTGATAAAATCGCTTAGGGATTTGCTTTTGTCTTTGATAGCGAAATAATTACTCCGCTTTAATTCGCAGAAGCGCACATCTGTGAGCGCAACACACTCATCTTCAGCAGGAGTTTGGTTCATGAAGCTGTCCAATATTGTCCAACAGATATTGGGACTGACCACTTTGAGGGTAACCCTTTCCCCTAATTCAGTGTATGTAAAATAGTGCAAATAGCCACTTTCCAAAAAGTAAATGGAATCCACATGATGATTAGGAGGAATAAGCACACCACCTTTTTTAAGTTCTTTGGTGGTACATTGACTCAGCAAAAAATCCATTTCGTCATGGGGTAAACTCCCAAATCCCTTGAAATAATCATGAAGCATTTGCATACTTTAAAATTAATGGATTTTTAGGAGAATCGAAGGTTGAAAAATCATAAAAGGATAGGGAATGAAATTATGATTTGGCAAATTGGGAGGGGGTCATACCAAAAGTTTCCTTGAAGCACTTGGTGAAGTAGGAAAGGTTGTTGAAACCGACCTCATAAGCAACTTCAGAGATATTGCCCCAGTTGTTTTTGATAAGTTTTGCAGACTTTTGCAGTCGAATATTTCGAATAAAATCCGAAGCGGGTACCCCGGTTAGGGCCATCAGTTTTCGATACAATTGCACCCGGCTCATCCCCATATGCTGACTCAAAAAATCTACAGTTAGGTCCGATTTATCCAAATATTGAAGCACCAAATCTTTAAACTTCTTTAAAAAACGGGCATCCTGAGAATCAGAAAGACCCGGACTTTGTTCGTGAAACAGCTCATGCTTTAATTTTTCTTGAAGACGCTTTCTTTGTCCCAAAAGGTTGGCCACTTTAAGTGTGAGCTCTTGTTTGTCGAAAGGTTTGAAGATGTAATCGGTCGCTCCATCTCGAAGTCCCAAGATTTTATCCTCTTCAGTGGCTTTAGCAGTGAGCATGATGAAAGGAATATGCGACACAACGGGGTCCTTCCGAATATTTCGGCAAAGTTCACCCCCATCCATCAATGGCATCATGAAATCACTTATGATAAGGTCTGGAACGGTTTTAACTGCCATTTGCAGAGCCTCTTCCCCATTTTTGGCGACAACTACCTTGCCATACGGTCTCATCATTTTTTGAATGTATCGTTGTAACTCTTGATGGTCTTCCACCAGTAGTATGGTATGTTCTTCTTTCAATGTTCCAGTGGGTAAATCTATCGCCATGGATTCCACCGGGAGTGGTTTCACGCTTTCTTGTATTTGCACGAGCGGAATTGAAACTTCAAAAACGCTGCCTTTGGGATGATTATCTTTTACTTGGATATCCCCACCCATTCCATCAACCAATTCTTTGGTAAGACTCAATCCAATACCAGTTCCTTCAGAGGTTTCGTCAGTTCGATAGAAACGTTGGAAAACGAGTTCCTTTTCTTCTGGAGAAAGTCCTTTGCCGGTGTCTTTCACCCAAAGCTTAAGTGTATTGATGGTTTCATCGGTTTCCGCTAGTATCCAAACAGTTTCTCCAGCTGCTGAATACTTTAAGGCATTGGATAGCAAATTGTTCAGAATACTTTCTAGCGCATCGATATCCAAAAGCGCAGTAATGTGCTTTGATGAAATATCAGAATTCAGCTGGATGTCCTTTTCCTTTGCCCAAGAATCAAAAGCTCCAATTAAAGCGCGAATATGGGAGAAAACATCCACCTCAGTAGGGATGCTAGATAAACGGTTTTCGGAAACTTTAGCATAATCCAACAGTTGATTTATCAAACGTTGCAGGCGTTGAGTATTGTTTTGAACGAGTTGAAGATTTTCCTTTACAGAGGGGTCGTGTTGGTCTTGCAACATATCGTTCACCGGACCTTGAATTAGCGTTAGTGGTGTGCGGAACTCATGGGAAACATTGGCAAAAAACTTGGATTTTAAGTCACTCAATTCTTGTACTTTTTCAACTTCCAAATGTTCCAAACGGAGCTGTGTTTTCAATTTTTGGCGTGTCAAAAAAGATTGCAAAAAGTAATACCCACTACACAAAACAATAAGCGTGTAGCACAGATAGGCCCACCAACTTGCCCAAAGTGGGGTTTTAATGTGAAAGCTGAATGGAGCGGTTTGCCGAGACCAGTTGTTTTCATTAGTTGAAGCCTGAACCTCAAATATGTAGTCCCCTGGGTCTAGGTTAGCAAAGGTCGCCGACCTGTTTTCGGTGTAAGTCCATTGTTTTTGTATCCCCAACATCCGATACCTGTATTGAATTTGTTCTGGTTCGTCGAAATCAATCCCGGTGAATTCGAACGAAATGGTATTTTCATCTGCTTGAAGCGTGGCACGCGCGTTCGTGTTTCCAAGATGTTTTTTTTGAAGTGCCTTTTCCGAATTGTTGGGCAAAATGATATTATTGATTTTTGCCACAATAGGAGTTTCTCTGGTGATATTGCGTTTTGGACTAAATTGATAATATCCGCCATAACCTCCTATGAACATCTGATTATCGTTTGTATCAAAAAGGATGTTATTGCCCAAATCGGTTTTGACAAATTCCAATGCATTACTCTTGCTCAAAAAACGAAACTGTTTATTGGCCAAATTAAAATGAAGGACTCCTTTTGTTGTGGTTGCCCAGTAGTTTTTATGTTGGTCTTGAACAATGCCCTCAACGCCAACGTAGGGAATTCCCAAATACTGGTTTACATCTACCATTTGCTGCTTGGATTTGACAAAAAGATTCAAACCTCCTTTACTACCAATAAAAATGCTATCCCTGTTCGGTGAATAAAGGGACAGTACATCATTGTGAAGGATGCTGTCGGTTTGTACCTCAAGGCTCGAACGTTTAGTCAGATATTTTCCAGTTTCCAAATTCAAAACCACTACGCCTTTGTTGGATGCACACCACAATTCTTCTTTCGATATTCGAAGGACATCCCTGAAAACAGATTTTCCTCTAGTGAGAAAGGTTTTGGATTCGGGTAACCACTGGCTGACTCCAAAGTTGGTAGAAACCCAAGTAGTTCCGAAGGCATCGTGGTGAATATCCAAAACGGTATCGTGGCGAAGTCCTTCATTGTCACCTGGGGTATATTGGTATTGTTCTATGACGTTGGACTTGGTATCCCAAACCAAAAGTCCATTCGAATTGGTCCCTACCCACAATTTGCCATTTGCATCCAATTGAGAGCTGATGATATGCTTGCTTCCTATTTCAGTATCTGCTAAAAATGGCTTTCCATTTGCGTCAAAAAAACCATTGCTGGTTCCTATGAGAAGCCCTCCATTTATCTGTGCTAAGCTATTGAAACGCGTGTTTTGAGGTAATGACTTTCGAAATCCAAAGGGATTATTGGTTTTCAAATATTCAACCTTTCCATTATCCATGCCCAACCATAAATTGTCTTTGTCGTCTTTATAGACGGATAAGATGTTGTTTTCGGTTTGGTATACTAAACTGAAGCTGTGCCTGTCTTCTTCAAAACGATAGACCAAGCCATAGTACGAAACAACAAAAACCGTGTCGCCCAGCTTGAAGGTGTTGTTAAACGAATCAGATTCCAATTCTGGATTGGTTTGTTTGTCGAAATGTTTTGCCTGTTTGGTTTTTTTTTCCCAAAGATTGATTCCGCCAAAAGTTGCTGTGAGTATATTTCCAGAATCCAGAAAAGTCATGTCTCGAACAACGTTGTTTCGAAAGTTCATCCGTTGTTCTGGCAAGTGGTTCATTCTAAAATGCTCGAAGGTATTTTCCTTAGCCCGAAAAGCGTCCAACCCCTTTCCGTTAAGACCAATCCAAAACCTACCTGTAGCGTCCATTTGGATGAAAGTTGCATAATCTTGATGCAGACTATTGGAGTTGTTTTCGTCGTGTTTGAAATAGGCAAAACTGTTGGTTTTGGGATGGAATCTTCCCAAACCGTTCCCATTGCTGGTGACCCAAACGTTTTTCTTCTCATCCTCGAGAATGGCTGTAATCCAAATGTTCTCGGGGACGCCGTTGTTGTCTGAATCATTTCGGTAATGTTTGAAAACATCAGTAGTGATATCCAAAACACTTATCCCACCAGATTTCGTTCCTATCCAAAGTTGGCCAGACGAATCTTGAAACAACGACTGAATTTCATTGTCAGAAATGGAATTGTCGTCATTGTACTGTTTTCGATAGATTTTATATTCTGTTCCATCGAATTTGTATAGTCCGCGGTTGGTGCCGAACCACATAAAACCTTCTTTATCTTTTAGCATGCATTGGATAAAAGTTCCTTGGTCCGAATCGGGCAACTGAAAAGTTTTGATGCGTTCAAGATTCTCCTGGGCGTTTAGGCCCACCGCTGCTAATACCAACAAGAGGAAGGTGATAGATCTTGCAAATGCCATGGTCTTAATGGTGCTTATCTAATCTGGGTTACAATTAAAGATACTAAACCTTCTGGAATGATTATAAAGGACCTTCTCTCTCAAAACCTAGGGATATAGCGGATTGGTTACCTCTGTATTAAGATTGGTAACACCCGTGTTAAAGGAAAATGAAACTTCGTAACAAATTGTGGGAGTTAATCCTCACACATGAAAAATTTTAGAAATCTTGTTTTTGTTTTACTGTTTTGTACCGGTGGCATAGTGGTCGCTCAAGAAACCTATACAGACACCTTTGGTGGATTTGTCATGGATTTATATGATGATATGAAACCCGTACTTCCCAAACAAAATGATGCGGTTATCGCCTTGAAAAATAAAAACTTCACGATTCTTATTCAAGTCAACGAAGGGGCGACAGATGTGGAAAAAGCCTATTATACCTGCGTTGACAACCTCATTTCTTCAGGGATGAGGGACATGACCCAGAAAATAGCCCACAAAAAAATGCTGGTAAATGGAAATGCGGCAAGTATGGGAACGTATGAGTCAAAATTCGAAACCAATGGAACTGAAGTGAGTTTGATAGGCGTCGCCTACAGTGTGGTTTTGGAACAAAATAGTCTTTCCATCGTTAGTATTATCGCTCCGAAAACCTATGAGAAGGCATTAGTGAATTTAGAAAAAACCTTATTCTCCATACGCCAACCCAATCAGGAAATGACAGGCAAAACGAAGTCCGAGGATTGGAACATCACATTACAGGAAATCAAGACTCGTATTTCTGGAGGTAGCAATACTTAAAATACAAGCGCTACCACCAAGTCGACCGCGGTTAGTTTTGGGAATGTATCATTGACGCTACCTCCCCTTTGGGAAGAGCAACCCAAACTTCGAAGTGACCCCGAGAATGTTATTGGCAAACTGGGAAACAAGTCACAAGCTGTCAATGGGATGGTAATGGGCTTGAAAGGTATCATTTGGAACAAAAAACGGGCCAACCAAGTGGGCCTGGAAGTTGCTAAAGCTGCATTTCCAGATGGTGAAATGAAAAAGGCTGAGGAAATTAGTTTATCTGACAAAAAGAAAGCTAACCTTTATAAGTATTCGGGCACAGCGGTTTCAGATGGTCAAGAGATGGAGATGGCTTGCATTACCTTCGTTCAAAAAGTTGGGAAACAGTTTCTAATCTACGTCATGACAATGCCCAACGGCTATACGGGTGATATCGAAAATGATATGATTGCCATCGCGAATTCTGCGAAGTGATGGAAAAGGCTCAAATCCATTTAGAGAATGCCCTACACCTAACGATTACCCTTCTATTTCTGGTAGGGTGTTCTCAATGGTCTTTAGCACAACAAGAGATGTGGATGTCTTCTACGGACGCCAACATTCTTAAACGTGCCGCAAAGCAACCCAAACCGTTATTTCAAGTTCCTATTGGTCACAGTCATGTGGAGAGCATGCAACGGTTAGAAGAAAATCTTCTTTTTATTGGTCTGCGCAAAACCACTCCGCAATTAAAATCTTCAGAATACCTCATGGTGCATTCCGAAACGGGGGAGGTACTTTGGCGTTGGCCCTGTGAGAAAGGGAACTACAGTACTTTTTGGATAACGGAGAATCAGGTTATCCTAAAAAAAGAGGATGGTAAAAAAACCATTTTGTTAGGATTGAATAAAAAGAATGGGAGGCAGACATGGACAAAATCGTTTAAAAAGGGAAACATGGAGTTCATAGTAGCTCCGGAACAAAAGCAGTGGATTACCTACACTTTTCAAAAAGATAAAATTGCTTTGGAAAGTTTTGCTCTTGAAACCGGCAACTCGCTTTGGAGTGAAGAATGGACCGAAGCTTTTGATGGAGTTCCATTTGTTTTGCTGGACGACGAAGCACTTTTTATTTTCAAAGAAACCATCACTGCTTTAGATGTCGTTTCCGGCCAAAAAAAATACACCGTAAATCATGGACCAGTTCAGAACGATTCTTATCTGTTACCAACGTATGACTTGGAGCATCTCTATTTTATCGATGCGAACCAAATTCTAAAAGCCATCCAAAAGTCAGATGGTGCAGTGTTATGGGAAACCCCTTTCGAGGATTCCATAATAGGAACAAACATTAGCAGCACAGAAACAAACCTTTATGTTAGAGTAGAGAAGGGGCAAAGCTATCAACTGGTAAAGGTTGAAAAAGAAACGGGTGAAATTCGATTGAATACAATCAATAACGAGGAGCTAACAAGTAATATATT
>CALBPG010000118.1 GCA_937899065.1 uncultured Allomuricauda sp. | reverse complement strand
ACCCTCGGGCATCACCTGGTACTGGCAGGGGAAAAACGCCAGTGGCCAGTCCTCCACCAAGGGGAGCGGGAGCACCTTCACCGCGAACGAGGGGAGCGGGACCTATTACATCCGCGCCTATGACACCACCACTTCGGAATGGAGCTTCGATACCGGCTCGGTCAGCGTGACCATCACGGACACGCCCAACCAGCCCAACGGCAACGGGGACACCATCTGCGCCGGCGATACCGCCACCCTTACCGCCTCGGGCGGGGGGTCGAACGTGACCTACAAATGGTACACCAGCTCCGGCAGCTATCTGGCCAGCGGGAGCTCCTATACCACCAATGCGCTCAATTCCGATACCACCTTTCGGGTACTTGCCGAGCGGGGCGGGAGCTGCACCAGCAGCTATCGTACGGTTACCGTTACCGTATTGGACCTTTCCGCGCCTACCACCACCGGTGGCAGCAACAGTTGCGGAAGCCCAAACTCTGTAGTGCTAGAGGCCGAGAACCTCCTAATCGCCACGGGTACCCCAGGTGTGGAACATATCTGGTATACTTCACAAACTGGGTCGGGTACCGTGACCAGCACACAGGATACCAATAATCCCGTGTTCAAGACCACCCGTACTGTGACCTCAGCGGCCACCTACTGGGTGAGTGTAAAGCAGAACGGATGCGAGAGTCCCAGGACGCAGGTATCCGCCACCTTTACTACGAACAATACCCCAACACTACAGGTGAACGATATTTCTGGTCCCGTGTGCGAAAACGACAATTTCACCCTCCGTGCCACGGGGGGAAGCTCCGGTAGTACCTATGAATGGTATACCTCTGCCACCGGAGGCACTCCGTTCACTGGTGATACCTTTACGGATTCCTCCACCTATGCCGCCAGCAACAATGGTACGGTGACCTATTACGTAGGCGGAAACCTTAAGAACTCCATGGGATGCGACTTCCCGATATCACCAAGGGTTGCGGTCACGGCGACCATACTGCCCCCGGTGACCCAAGCGCCCACCGTGAACGTGGCCTCCACCTGTGGCAGCAACTCGGTGACCCTGACCGCTTCGGGCATCGCCAATGCGACCTATAGATGGTACAATGCCAGCGGGGTCTTTCAGACCAGTACGAACCCCTATACCCTTACCGTGCCCAACGGCACCACCGACTTTACGGTATCGGCCGTCGTGGGCGGCTGCGAGGGACCGGTGCAGACCGTTAGCGTTACCGTGGGAGCCCTTCCGGGACTCGCCACGGGCAATACCTCCTTCTCGCGCTGCGGCAACGGTAGCGTGGCCCTGACCGCCACCCCGGGCAGCAATGCCAACACCATACGCTGGTACGATGCCGCCACGGGCGGCACGGAGTTGGCGACGGGAACCACCTTCAATACCCCATCCCTCTCCAGTGCGACGGTGTACTATGCGGAAAGCTATAATTCGACGGGCGGTTGCGCCGCTTCCTCCAGGCTTGCGGTGACCGCCAATATTGCCAATACCATCACCTGGTATGTGGACCTTGACGGCGACCAGGTCGCCAGTGGTACGGTAAGCTCTTGTACCTATCCCGGACCGGGACATACGGAGACCGTTCTGCCCACCGGGGATTGCGACGACAACAATGCCAATGTGATCGAACCGCGTATCTGGTACCAGGATTCGGATGGCGATGGGCTGGGCGACCCGGCCGTGGCCACGGGGATTACTTGTATACAACCACAGAACTATGTGGCCAATGCCGACGACCTCTGCCCTACAGTAAGCTCCAGCGTGAACGACTGCAACGGTGGCCATGCCACCAACCCGCAGGACCATAACTACGTATATACCAGGAGCTACAGGGAAGGCAACGTGGGCAACGTGGCCCACTTTACCCAAGATGACGACCTGGTACAGGAAATCACCTTCTTGGACGGCTTGGGCAGGCCATTGCAACAGACAGCCATTGCGCAGAGCCCTACCCGAAAGGACATCGTGACCTTTATGGAATACGATGCTGTTGGCCGCAGCGAAAAACAGTGGTTGCCCTATGCGGTGACCGACAATGCGGTAGCTGACTTTAGGACCGGGGCCCAAACGGCCACCGAGCAGTTCTATAATACCCCAAAGTACGAGAACACCTTGAACGCCTATAGCCAAAAGCCCTTTGCGCCCTCACCCTTGGACCGTACCGCTCGCCAGGCGGCACCGGGGAACTCTTGGGCCAAAGGGGCCGGACATGAAAACGAGTTCGAATATGAGATGAACACCATCAGTGATAACGTGCGCCGCCTTCGGGTAACCTTGATTCCAACGGGCGATGCCTATTTCCCGGCCTTGGCCGATGAAGGGAACTATGTTTCAGGTGAACTTGCCAAGAAAACAACTTTCAATAATGATCATCCTGGTAGTAATACCAAGCTCTATACTATGGAAGAGTTTACGGACAAAAGTGGGCAAACGGTTTTAAAACGGACCTATGCGCTGGAGAGCGGTACGGTGACGGCGCACGATACCTATTACGTGTATAACGACTATGGGAACCTGGCCTTTGTATTGCCCCCGCTGATGGATGCCTCCAACGCAAGCTTGTCAAGCTTGACCGGTAACATCAATACCTTAGCGTACCGCTATGTGTATGACCGGCGCAACCGTTTGGTGGAAAAACAGCTTCCGGGCAAGGGCAAGGAATATATTGTATATAATACCCTCGACCAGCCCATAATGACCCAGGATGCGCTGCAGCGTACCCGCGATGAGTGGTTGTTTACGAAATACGATGTCTGGGGCCGTGTGGCGTATACCGGAAAGGTGACCAATACCGATGATAGGCCCGCCGTGCAGACCAGTGCCAACTCGGTTTCTGGAAACCTTTGGGTGGCACGTCAAACAAACGACCAAAACAATGCCTTTACAGACGACGTTGAGATTTTTTATGACAATGGGGCCTATCCCACAGCCGGTATCACCGAAATTCTGACCATCAACTATTACGATGACTATGGTTTTACCGGGGACCCTTTTCCTCAAACACGGACCGCCTTTGGGGTGACCAGTGATACGAGGACCAAAGGATTGACCACAGGCACCAAGGTGCGCGTGCTGGATACGGGCGTTGTGCATTGGATTACCACGGTAAGCTATTATGACAATAAGGCTAGGCCAATTTATGTACAAACTGAAAACAGCTATTTAGGCACTATTGATATTGCTAGCTCTAAACTTGGTTTTGATAATAGCGTACTTATTGCAAGAAATCAGCACCAGCGGGGCAGCTTGACCGTAGTGACCCTCGATAATTTTACTTACGACCATACGGGTCGATTGGTGGAACAGACCCAGTGTATTGGTGGAGCCTCCTTGGGGGAGACCTGTGCGGGTAGTGGGGCGCCGACCAATTTGGTGCTCAACGGGCCCACGGTGACCAACAATCAGGTGGCCACGGGGAGTATTGTGCTATCCGGTACGGTGACACTTTCTGGAACCGCTTCCCTTGTGGTAAACCCCAATGCGGGTAACGATGCAGAACTGCTCGTGCGCAATACGTATGACGAGCTCGGCCAATTGGAAAGCAAGGAAGTGGGGGGTGATGCCTCGGCGGCAAATGCCCTGCAGACCGTGGATTATAGCTATAACGTGCGCGGATGGCTCACCGGGATAAACGATGCCGACGATACCGACAATACCCTAACCCGAGATAGTGATGACCTGTTCGCCTTTAGAATCGCCTATGATGAGGGAACAGGTGCGCTCTTCAACGGGAATATTGCACGTACCGAGTGGCGCACGGCCAATACTGATACAGGGCTCAAGGGCTACGATTATACCTATGATGCGCTTAACCGTATCAAAACGGCAACCGGGCTGTCCACGACCAATTATGATGTCTCCAACATCAGCTATGACCGTAACGTGAACATCCTGACGCTAAACCGTAAGGGGCATATCAATGCAGCCGCAACCAGTTTTGGGGATATGGATTTGCTATCTTATACTTATGATGGAAACAAGCTTATAATGGTGGAGGATACTGCGTCCAATGACCAATTTGGTTTTAAAGACGATGCACTAAACCAACTTATTGACGATTTAGACGATTATGAATACGATGTTAACGGGAATATGTACCAAGATGATAACAAAAATATCACCAACATTACCTATAATCATCTGAATCTTCCCACAAGCATTGATATCGATTCAGGCAATATTAGTTATATTTATGATGCTACTGGTGTTAAGTTACAAAAAACGATTAGCGCACCAAGCAATGTTATGGACTACATTAATGGATATGTGTATGAGAATGGGGAACTACAGTTCTTATCCCATTCTGAAGGATATGTAAGTCCAAATAATGCTGGTGGGTATGATTACGTATTTCAATACACAGATAATTTGGGCAACATTAGGTTATCCTATGCAGGAGATATAAGTAATCCGGGTTCGGCTATTATTGTTGAGGAAAACAACTACTACCCTTATGGATTGAAACATCGTGGTTATAATATGGGAGGAGATTCTTCATTGGGCAATGATGTGGCGCAGCGGTGGAAGTATAACGGTAAAGAATATAACGAGAGTTTTGGTTTGCAAACCTATGATTTTGGGGCTAGGAACTATAATCCCGATTTAGGTCGATGGATGAATTTAGATCCACTTGCGGAGGAAATGAGAAGACATTCTCCATATAACTATGCCTTTGATAATCCAATTTATTATCTAGATCCAGACGGAATGGCTCCAACCACCTATAAAGTTACAGATGAACATGGCAACGAAGCCGAATTAAATGAGGATCAATTAAATGATTATATCGCCGCAAATGGGGTGACTGATGATTTTGATAGAAACAATTTGCCAAATGATTGGGTTTATGATAAAGAGAATGACAAATATGTCTGGAAAGACGAAGCTATCGATGCCAAATCAACGCCTGAAGGCTATGAGTATGTAGGTGAAAGCACTTCGGATGTAAAGGAGGACTGGGAAAATAGAAGTTCAAATTATCTCCAAAAATTGGCAAGAAAGTATGGTTTAAGCTCAGCTGAAATTGATTATGAATCATATTTTGCCGCACGGAAAGACTATGTTGGAGGAATAATCACATCCGCAATCGAAGGACAAAGAGAGTCTATTATAAACGAGGAAGGTACTCAGTTCAATGATATAGAGTTTGATGAAAAATATTTGCCACCACCTTCAGCAGGGGGACCAATACACAAACAATTTGACAATTTAACATTTGAGGTAAATGGACAAACCTTTACTAGTGCTCTAGTTATAGTAGCTACAGCTGATACAAGAGATCAATTAAACATCGTAAATACGGCCTCTACCGCTACTTTTTCTAGTAATAGCAATGCAAACTATATAAACATAAGTAAAAGAGGACAAGGGGTCTCCATTCCTCCCTATATTCAAGTACCTTTAAAGAGAAATGATTTTGAAATAGTAAAAAGTTATATGTATAATGAAAGTAATTAGTAATAAAAAAAGTATTCTTTTAATATTATTATTTGTAATCCTACTTGGTTATCTAGGTAATAAGTATTTAACCTACCTTGAATTCAAAACGGGTCTAAAAGATTATGTTGAGAAAAAAGAACAGGAAATCTTATTGACTCGGATAGATTTATTTCATAGTAAATATGGTGTTTTTCCCTTCACAGATGATGCTTCTTTTGATAGTTTTTTAACCAATTTTGGTAAAGAGTCGAATTCTAAGACAGATTTTGCTTTTGAAAAAATGGATTACGGGGTATTGGTAGACTCCTTAAATAACACTTATACTCTATATCTTAAAGGACCAGATGGCGAGTTAAATGATTTTGAGTTACTTCCATTTAACAAGGGAGAGGATTATTGGGATTTCCAAATAAACGAGATTGATTTTCTAGATTTCCTATTACTCAAGTCAGAATATGATGTGATTTTAAACCGGAGAAAACTCGATAGCTATGATTGCGCTAAAAAACAAGGAGAAATTTTTTCTGTAGAAGTCAAAAAAACATATGAAAATTCGAATGATGCTATTTTTGCAGATATGGAGGATTTTATAGGAAACATTAATAAAGATTTGCGTTCAAGCTTTAACTCAGATAAGCAATCAGAGAGTATAAGCGCTAGAAATCCTATTTTTAGATTTCAAGACAATAGATTCAACACACTTTGTGATGGAGGGTTAACAGGTTCAGATTTGGATGTAATAGAGTCTGTCTTGAATCAAAAACTAAACATAGAGTTGCTTTCCAAAATAAATCTGGCAGTTTTTCCAATTTCCTATCCAGCTTCTCACCAGAATACACTAGAGTTGGATTAAGGGTTAACGCTTGTTTAGGACTCATATTGGTGCTAACAAGAGAGATTTTAAATTTCAAACCACGGCAAAATCGCCGTGGTTTTTCTTTTTTACATCAACTCAAATATTGCTGATTCACATAAACCCTCAAATTCGGGTCAGGCCCATCTATCCAAAAACCCAGTTGCACCTTATTGTGTTGAATGCGTATCCAACCCTTTTCCAATGGTCTGGGCAACTTTTGGGCGCAAACCTTTTTATTTATCTGCAACGCTTCTACCGAGAACACAAACGAAAACCGAAACACCAAGTTGTCCATCACCTGTACGCGCAACATAGTTGGGGGTTGGGTTTTTACAAAACGTAACCGCCTATCGCAAAGCGATATGGTTTGCAAACGTTCATTATGTTGAAAGGTTTTTATTTGAAGATGAGGAAAATGGATAACCATTCTTTTCTTTTCAGGGTCTCTCAAAAAAGAATTTAGTTGTAGTTGAGGGCAGTCCGTAGCCATAGGGTAAAGGGTTAAAAGTTCAAGGGGCTACGCTTAAAGTCAAAAATAATCAATTAATACTAAAAAGCACAACGATGTAACCAAATAGTTTTGAAAATCAAAAGACTTTCGAAATGTGTACAGGGAATATCAAAAAGAAGATGTAGCACTCATTAAAAAGGTAGGCGAGCGGATTCGATATCTCCGCGAGCTTAAAGGCATGTCTCAACAAGAACTTGCCTATGAGGCTGATATTCCCAAAACACAGGTCGGTCGAGTAGAGCGCGCCGAAAACAATACCAGTTTAGTAACCTTGGGTCGTATCGCCCATGCATTGGAAATCCCGCTATCACAATTGTTTGTTTTTGAAGGCTAAACTTGAGGTTTTCGTCTAGTTTTGACCGTTGGGCTGGTAAACTCATCCGTTTACAGAAAAACACTACGTTTTCGACCAATGGGCTTTGCATTGGAGGCTAATCGTCGTATCTTGCTTGTACTAAATTCCTTACCGCGCAACCTTGAACCTACGTTATTTTCTATCCGTTTGTTTTCTGGTGTTTACGGTCGCTACGCAAGCGCAACTGGAAGCCTCCATTTGGTATTTCGGGGGTAACGCTGGGGTGGATTTTCGTTCGGGTGCTCCTGTCGCACTTACTGATGGGGCATTAAATACTGGAGAGGGGTGTGCTAGCATATCAGATGGCTTCGGCAACTTACTGCTATACACCGATGGTATTACCGTTTGGAACCGTAACCATAGCCCAATGCCCAATGGTACCGGTTTGCTGGGCGATGATGGTAGTACCCAAGCGGCAATGATTGTACCCCAACCGAATACGCCCAATATATACTACATTTTCACGGTAGATTCACAAGCGGGACCTGATGGCATGCATTACTCCGTTGTGGATATGAATTTAGATGGGGGTTTGGGCGATGTTACCCCCATCAAAAATGTACGTTTGATGGACCGCAGCACTGAAAAAGTTACCGCCGTAAAAAGTGGTGATGGTTCCTTTATCTGGGTGATTGGGCGGCCGTGGGATAGCAATGATTTTTATGCTTACGCCATTACGGATACCGGGTTGAACCCAACCCCTGTTCGTAGCCCTACCCCTCTGCGGTTTGAAAACCCACCCAATTCGACAGGTACCAATGCCTCTGGTGGCCAAATGAAAGTATCACCGGACGGTACCAAAATAGCGATGTGCGCCAGCACCTTGGGGGTTTATCTGTTTGATTTTGATAGCCAAACTGGTGTAGCCAGTAATATGGTACAACTCGACTACCCGCGCAATTTGTATGGACTGGAGTTTTCGCCCTCCAGTAAAAGATTGTATATCACCACCAAAATGTCCGGCGCTTTAAATCAAGAATTATTTCAATACGATTTGCAAGCACCTGATATTCAAGCCTCACAAACCTTGATTGCTTATGAGGAAGCTATTGGCTATGCCTTGCAGTTGGGTATCGATGGTAAAATCTATGGTATTCCAAGTTCCAAAGACTTTTTGTACAGTATCGAAAATCCGAACGCTCTAGGGGCCGCTTGTAATTTTGTGTATCGTTCCGTAGATTTAAATGGGCGAATTGCATGGGCGGGGCTGCCACCTTTTATCCAATCCTTTTTTAATGTGGAGTTGGATATTCGAAATCTGTGTTTAGGCAATGTGACGGAGTTTTATGCGAACCCTTCCGAACCCATTGTAAGCGTGTTGTGGGATTTTGGGGATGGCACTACTGCTACCGTAGAGAACCCTACCCATACTTATGCCGCCCAGGGCGATTATAGGGTTACCTTACGCGTCACTTCTGCCTCAGGAACCCAAGAAGACAGTATGGAAATCACCATCGCCGAAGTACCCGTGGCCCATGCACCTGCCCCGCAGGAAGTGTGCCACAATACCGAGAATTACCCGCTTGACCTGACGACTCAAGATGCCGTTATTTTAAATGGGCAAGACCCTTTGCGGTTTACCATTCAGTATTTCGCTACTCAACAAGATGCTGATGATTTGACCCATGTGTTGGATACCGACCAAGTATTGGGCTATGGCAACACCACCTTTTACGCTAGAGTTTCCAACACCCTAAGCCCTTTGTGTTATGATACTAGTTCGTTTTCCATTTTGGTGAAGCGACAGCCCGTTCCAGCGGCCATACCCGACCTGACCATTTGTGACGACGATGGGGATGGTTTCCACACTTTTGATTTGGATGCCATGCGCACTGGTTTGTTGGCGAACGAAATGCCTTTGTTTTCCACAGTAACGTTTCATCCAACCCAAGGCGATGCGGATGCCAATACGGGTCCGTTGCCCAATAGTTTTACCAATACCTTGCCCGTTGAAACCATCTATTTTCGAATGGAGAATCCCGCCCACCCCGAATGCTATGAAACGGGTGCCATTCGTTTGGAGGTAATTGACCAAGTTATTGCCAATAGCCCAACCGATTTGGAATACTGTGATGACAACAATGACGGTGAAGCAGTTTTCGACTTGACCCAAACCGAAGCTGAACTTATTGGCACTCAAAATGCGTCTACGTTAAGTATCACCTATCATAGCACACAAGCCGATGCCGACACGGGTACGAATGCCTTAAACGAAACAGCCTATTTGAGTGTTGGGTATCAAAACACCATATATGCACGGGTGGCCAATGCCTCGGATGCTGGTTGTTATGCCACTACGAGCTTTCAATTGTTCATTTTTGATACGCCACTCGCTCCAACAATTCCAGATGGGTTGGTTTGCGATGACAATAATGATGGGATTTTTACCTTCAACCTGAATGAAAAACGTGTTGAAATTTTGGATGGAAATACAGATTATTCGGTTTCCTTTCACCACACCCTAAACGTTGCGGATTTAGGGCAAAATGCCTTAGCGGATACGTTTCAAAATACGGTAAACCCAGAGACGCTTTTTTTCCGTATTGAAAACAATAACAACGCCCATTGTTTCAGCACAGGAAGCTTCGTACTGGAAGTTTTGGATGTTCCAACCGCCCATACCGCTGCGGATATCATCATTTGCGATGAGGCCGAAACGGGAAGTTACACCTTTGACCTTTCCCCAAAAGATGCTGAAATCTTGAATGGGCAAGACGCCAAAGTGTATCTGGTGAGTTACCACCGCAGCGAATTGGAAGCCTTGAATAATGACAATCCCGTTTCAAAAACTGATTATCAAAACACCGCCTTGACAGAAACCCTCTGGGCACGGGTACAGCATTCTCGATTGGAAACTTGCTACGATGTTTCGGCTTTTATGCTAACCGTAAATCCCCTACCTGTAGCCACATTGGAAGAAACCTATGTCATCTGCCCAGATGACCCTGAACTGGTGATTGATGCAGGTACTTTTGAAACCTACGCATGGCGCGATGCACAAGATAACCTACTCTCCAACGAAGCCTCTTTGGCCATTGAAGCCCTGGGAAATTATAGCTTGACCGTTACCCAAACCGCAAATGGTCTCACCTGCGAACGCACCTCAAACTTTGAGGTACTTTCTTCCGGCGCACCCGAAAGTTTTACTGTTCAAACGGATGGCACTTCGGATATCATCGTCCTGACCATTGATGCCATGGGCATTGGGGATTTTGAATATTCCATTGACGGTATCAATTTCCAACCCGATAATGTGTTTGAAGTTTTCCCGGGTTCGTATACGGTTTACGTGCGAGACCCTTTGGAATGTCGGGTCTTGGACCGAGACATTGTAGTCATGGGCTATCAAAAGTTCTTCTCCCCTAACGGCGACAACACCAATGACCTTTGGAACATCATTGGTGGCGAACAATACCCCAATTCACAAGTCTATATTTTTGACCGCTACGGGAAATTACTCCAACAAATCTCCCCCACCGGACCGGGTTGGGATGGCATGTATCAAGGGAATCCCCTACCCGCTTCCGACTATTGGTTCCGCTACGAATATGATGAGGGGAAAATACTGACCGGACATTTTGCGTTGAAGCGGTAAATCCAGAATACCTAAAACCATAATTTCCATATAACCTGAGAACCTCAAACAAAAAAGCCACAACATTGCTGTTGCGGCTTTTTTGTTTCGTTCTTCCTAAAAAGTGCTTTGCTACAATTATTTTACTTGCACTTTTTTGATTCTCCCGGGTCAACTACCTCGCACGCACATGAGAGGCAAGATGTCGTGCCTGGTCCCCTACTGGTGCCTCCGGTAATTTGGTTTCCCAATAATCTGGAGATAGTTTTTTTGTTTAACGCCAATCCAATTCCTTTGCTTTTCTTCATTTTCGTAAGATTTTGAGATTCATACTTATCTTACAAGGTATTGATAAATACGCCTACTTTTTGGCTTTTAGTATATACTTAACGCCAAGTGTTAAAGACCGGTTTAACTCCTTGACAAGGCACTAATTGTTGGCAATTTTTCAGGATAGTGCTGGAAATGCATGGCAATGGCTACCAAAACAAATCCAATACCTGTCCATCCCATCCGGGAAACAAGGAGGCCTTGTCTTTGATGTTCAGATGTTCAGAAGCTACAGTGGCAAAATAGGAACGGAAATCAGTGGTCACCGGCAAATCACGGCCGTCTTCTAAATTTTCCAGGGCCAACAAAGGTTACCGCTAGTCTGTGACTAGTGGTTCCTAACAAAAACAAAATCTCAAAATTTAAACCGCGGCCCGTTGGTCGTGGTTTTTTCAATTAATCACCGAAGAGCATTTTACCGCGCAGAGCCCACTTCATAAACCAAAAGCTACCATCCATCAATCCAACCGAGTAGCGTCTGTATGAATTGGTTATAGTTGTCCATGAGTCGAAATTATGCCTTTAAAAATCCAAATGGATTGTACTTCATATCTTTTGCTACGGTACACTGGGTTGCCGTTTTTATCCGAGATATCTATTTTCAACTGTTGGTG
>CALBPG010000117.1 GCA_937899065.1 uncultured Allomuricauda sp. | reverse complement strand
ATATATTTCCGTTCCAGAACACCAAAAACCTGAGCTAAATCTCGCGTAATTCGAGTGTTGGCCGTAAAAAGTCCATGGTCACAATAAAGTTTGGCGGTTTTTGCATTGAAATTCCCCGTGCCGATATAGGCGAACCTTTGAACAGTTTCTCCTGTTCGTTTTTCAATCAAAAGAATTTTGGAGTGGACCTTAATATTAGGGACACTGAAAATGACCTTGGCGCCATGTTCTTGAAAAATGCGTCCCCATTTGATGTTGTTTTCTTCATCAAACCGCGCTTGGGCCTCAACAAAAATGACGACCTCTTTTTGATTTCTTAGTGCTAACAACACTACCTCAGATAATTTTGAGTTTTTCGCGATACGATAAAGTGAGATTTTGATGCTAGTCACATCCGAATCCATAGCTGCTTGTTCCATAAATTGTTCTAAGCAATCGAAAGACTGGTAAGGAAAGTGAACCAATTGGTCTTTTTTGGAAATCAGTTCGAAAAAATCTATCGTGGAAGATAATTGAGGATGGTTAAGAGGGGTTTTGGATGGATAACTCAAACGATTGTCATCAAAGGGATTGGGAAAACCAAAGAAGTCCGAAACATTGTGATACACTCCTCCAGAAACCATGTCAACCGTATCCAGATTAAAAAATTCTTTTAAAAGTTCCAGATGCTGCTCTGGTATCTGAGGGTCATAAAGAACACGTGTGGGTTGTCCGGTATTCCTATCAGGCAAAGCCTTGTGAATGATTTCCACCAATTCGGTGTCGGTATAATCATCATCCAGATATAGTTCCGCATCCCTTGAGATTTTTATACTGCGACAGGCGATAACACTTCTCTCCGTAAATAGTCGCTGTACATTCGTTCGCAGGGCATCATCTAAATAGGCGTATTCATGCGTTGCATCCGAGACTTTCAAAAATCGCCCAAGTTCCTTAGTGGGCAGGGATATGATTTCGAAGCTTTCGTCATCAAAACAGGCCACCATATAAATGTTTCCGTCTTTGAATTCTAAGGGAGCTTCATGTGTCATCGTTTTAAAGGCCTCTTTATTTTCTTCAAACCATGACTTCAAATAGGTTTTGTGGCTAGGACCAAGGGTATCAATGCTATGTAAAGTCAAACCTTCTTCTTTCAATGATGCAAGGGTTGACAGGATAATTTCACCAAAACGTTTTTGCTGTTCTCCAATTTCTTTCAGGATGAATTTTAGTGTTTTATTCGGTTTGGATATCAGGGGTTTCCGAATTTTCTTGTCAACCCCCTTTAACTGGCGCAGTTGAGAGATTCGAACTTTAAAATACTCGTCAAGATTGGAAGAAAATATTGCTAGAAACTTGATTCTTTCTAGAAGGGGGGTAGTGGGTTCGGCGGCTTCCAGTAGTACCCTTTCGTTAAAGTAAAGCCAGTTTATATCTCAATTCTTGAGTTTTTTATCCCCCATCTCAGTTTTTTCTAAAAATAGGGAAAGCGAAAACGTCTAGTATGAAGGAAAGGTTAAGCTCTATTCCGAAATAACATCCAATACGAATGCAATCAGCTTTGAAATGGTTTCATTCGGTTTTTCAGAGAATTCGCCTGTAATTCGGTTGGCCAAAATAGCATTAAGGGATATGGCTTCATGACCTAAAAGCTTGGCCATACCATAAATACCCGCCGTCTCCATTTCGAAATTGGTGATTTGTCTGTCTTTAAAGGTGAAGTTGGAAAGTTTGGAATTGTAATCTTTCATTTTAGGGGTCAAGCGTAATGTCCTGCCCTGAGGGCCGTAAAAACCCGCGTTGGTTAGCGTAATTCCATTGAGCACTCCTTCTTGCGTAAAGATCGTTTTAAGGTCCCTTGAACCTTCAACGATGTATGGAGTAGAAGAGAACCCCGGAGTTTTCATGTGGTTCGTTAAAGCTTCTTCGAATGATAAGTCCCGTATCGCATCGGATTCATAGAAATGCAACAATCCGTCATACCCTATGGCCATATCGCTTACCAATAAAGAATCAATTGGAATATCTTCTTGAATAGCGCCGGATGTCCCTACGCGGATAATGGATAGCGCTTTTTGGGTTTCATTTAGGGTTCTTCGTTCAAAATTAATATTGGCCAAAGCATCCAATTCATTGAATACAATATCAATATTATCGGTACCAATACCCGTGGAAATCACCGTAATTCTTTTTTTCTTATACCACCCGGTATGAGTGTGGAATTCTCGTTTGGCTTTTCGGACTTCCAACCGGTCAAAGTGTTTCGAAATAGATGCAACACGTTCTGGGTCGCCTACGGTAATTACCGTATTGCCCAGATCTTCTGGTAAAAGGTTCAAATGGTAGATGCTCCCATCCGAATTGAGAATGAGCTCGGATGGTTCAAAGGGCATACTATAACTTTAGGATGCGGTCGTTCGCAGAATTGTATAAGAAGTTATACTTTAAAGAACCACCCAAATACTGTTGACTATCACGTATTTGGGAATAGTAATTTAATTTTCCATGGAGTACATCCTTTCCCTTTCTAGTTAGCTTTACAGGATTTAGCGAACTCAATAAGGGACGTAAATTGGATATCATTCTTTCATATTGAGAGTCCCCAAAACCATAAAAACCTTGATCGGTCAATAATGAACCCAACAAGGCTTTTCGTGTGTCTGGCTTTTCGGATGCTATGGTTTCCAGAATTCTGTTCTCTAAGTCATTCAGGCCATTTTTTATCGTTGGGAAACGCTTTAAATGAGCTTGAATCGCTTCCGACAGATAATCAAATTGGAACGAATTATGGGTAATTACATTTTCCAAGCGCATCGGATTGTCACTGCAGTAGAGTTGCCAAACATAATCCGCGAATTCAATATCATCTTGGGTCAGCGTGATACGGTTTTCGTAGAGTTCCAATAGTTTTTCCGTTGACAACTCATTTAACGCATATAATTTTCCGCTGTTGTCTTCCCTTCCGCTACAGACCAATGAAATTTCCGCATGACGGCGATGGGATTTCAACCAACTTAAAACCGCCAACATATTTACTTGACAAAAAAGGTCATATTCAAACCAGAGTACTATATGGTCTTGTTGTTTATGGTTACATAGCGAGCGATACTCCTTCAGCGTTTTTTCCACAAACCAAGACTTGGACACACGATAATGTTTGTTCAAGAATTCAAACCGTGTTTTCCAAAAGGATTCACTCCCTACGTTGCTTAACGTCTTTCCTTCACAAAGCATTTCGCGCCAAGTGATGATATCGCCTTTTAAATCAAGGGTATTAAGCCGAGAGGTGAACATGTCCCCATTGGTGATATGCAACAATGATTTCATTTAGGGCCTAGTTTTCGTTGGTTAGGGATTAAAAGTAAGATTAAAACAAAAAACTCAAAAATTTTTTCCTAAAACATTGGATTTCAGACATAAAATTTAACAGCGTAGGAACTATCCTAAGGGTTAAGGACGAAAAACTAACCGCCAACACGCTTTACCGCAAACCCTTTTTCCTTTAAAAAGTCCATTATGCGGTCCCTGTAATCACCTTGAATGAGAATTACGTCATTTTTGAAACTTCCCCCAACGCTCAACAGTTGCTTTAAGTCTTTGGTTAATGCTTTAAAGTCCTTTTCCGCTCCAGTATACCCTTCCAACAAGGTGACGGGCTTGCCTTTGCGCTTCTCATATTTGCATATAATCGGGTCTTTTTGCATCCAATACCGCTCTTCTTGGGTTGGTTTATCATTAGAAGGCTTCGGCACATGGTCGGGAAAAAGTTGGCTTAGTTGGTCCTTTAAATCCATGCAATCATTTTTTCACCAAGCCCAATTCAATGAGTCGTTCTTGCAAGTATTCTCCGGCCGTGGTATCCTCAAATCCTTTAGGGTTTTCGTCATCCACACAGTTTTCAAGACAGTTCAAAGGCATCTCGCTTATGGGATGCATGAAAAACGGAATAGAATAGCGTGAGGTGCCCCAAAGTTCTTTTGGTGGATTTACTACTTGGTGAATGGTAGATTTTAGTTTGTTGTTGGACAATCTGGATAACATGTCACCAACATTAATCATTAGCTGGTCTGGTTCGGCAATAGCGTCTACCCATTCGCCCTCGTGGTTTTGAACTTGTAGTCCCTTTCCATGAGCTCCCATCAACAGCGTAATCAAATTGATGTCGCCGTGTGCAGCCGCCCTAACGGCATTTTTGGGTTCTTCCTTTATAGGAGGATAATGAATCGGACGCAAAATGGAATTTCCATTGGTAATCCATTCATCAAAATAGGTTTCCTCCAATTCTAAGTGTAGTGCCAGTGCTCGCAAGACATACCGCGCTGTTTTTTCCAGCATTTGAAAAGTTTCCTTCCCAACTTCATCAATTTCTGGTAGTTCGGCAACCGATACATTATCTGGATATTCGGCTTTTAGGGCATCGTTGTTTTCAACGTACTGACCAAAATGCCAAAATTCTTTCAAATCTCCTTCCTTGCGACCTTTCGCATGCTCTTTTCCAAACGAAGTGTATCCGCGCTGTCCTCCAATACCTTCAATTTCATATTGGTCTTTGGTTTCCTGCGGAAGTTGGAAAAAGGACTTTATTTGTCCATAAAGGTTTTCAACCAAGGCTGGTTCCAAGAAATGTCCACGCAAAGCTACGAAGCCTATATCTTCAAAAGCGGCCCCTATTTCTTTGATAAATTTCTGTTTGCGAACGGAATCTTCCGAGGTAAAATCCCTTAAATCTACGCTGGGTATAGCATTCATGGCAAGGATGTTTTAACTATCCAAAATTAAGGAATATTGAGCAACCTTTTTCATACGGATGGAACTCCATTTTAGTACTTTCGTTATCACAATATTTTTACTGCATGCGATACCATATTGGAAATCTAGACCGTGAACGGCTCAAACAGCTGTATTACGAGATGTTGCGACCGCGAATGATAGAAGAAAAGATGTTAGTGTTGTTGCGGCAAGGTAAAATATCAAAATGGTTTAGTGGTATTGGTCAGGAGGCCATCTCTGTAGGGGTAACAAGAGCGTTGAAAAAGGAAGAGTATATCCTCCCCATGCACAGAAACCTAGGAGTTTTTACCGCTAGGGAAGTCCCTTTAGACCGTCTTTTCGGCCAATGGCAGGGCAAAGCTTCCGGATTCACCAAAGGAAGGGATAGAAGTTTTCATTTTGGCACACAGGAGTATCGTATTGTGGGAATGATTTCCCATTTAGGACCACAATTGGGCGTTGCCAATGGTATTGCTTTGGCGGATTTACTAGGCAGAAAGAAAAGAGTGACTGCCGTGTTCACTGGAGAAGGGGCAACGAGCGAGGGAGACTTTCATGAGGCATTGAACGTAGCTTCTGTTTGGAATTTGCCGGTGCTTTTTTGCATTGAAAACAACGGATACGGCCTTTCCACCCCAACCCAAGAGCAATACCGCTGTGAAGACTTGGCAGACCGAGCAAAAGGCTATGGCATGGAGTCTAGAATCATTGATGGGAATAATATTCTGGAGGTATACACTAAAGTGGATGAGCTGTGCAAATCCTTGCGAAAGCGCCCTCGTCCGGTATTGCTCGAATTCAAAACCTTTCGGATGCGAGGTCATGAAGAAGCGAGCGGTACCAAATACGTACCTGAAAAATTGATGAAGCGATGGGCCAAAAAAGACCCCATCCAAAATTATGAGGACTTTTTACTTGAAGAGGGGGTGCTATCCGAAAAGGAAATCGAACATTACAAACAGTTGATAGCTGAAGATATTGACCAAAATCTGAAAGCTGCATTTTCAGAGCCTACCGTGGAAAGCACTGTTCAAAACGAGTTGGCTGACGTTTACCGAACCTTCGAGCAAGACGTCATCGAACCTAGTGGAAAGTCTGCCAATATTCGCTTGGTAGATGCGATTTCGCAGGGACTACATGAGGCGATGGAAAAGTTCAATGAAGTGGTTTTGATGGGGCAAGATGTAGCGGAATACGGAGGGGTATTCAAAATTACGGAAGGGTTCATCAAAGAATTTGGTAAGAGTCGCATTCGAAACACTCCTATTTGTGAGTCTATTATAGTGTCCACTGCTATGGGATTGTCTATCAACCGAATGAAGGCTGTTGTAGAGATGCAATTTGCTGACTTTGTTAGTTCGGGCTTTAACCCTATCGTGAATTATTTGGCCAAAGTACACTACAGATGGGGACAAAATGCCGATGTGGTTATCCGAATGCCCTGCGGGGGTGGAGTGGGTGCTGGACCCTTTCACTCTCAGACAAATGAAGCTTGGTTCACCAAAACCCCAGGACTTAAAGTAGTGTATCCTGCATTCCCGGCAGACGCCAAAGGTTTGTTGATATCGGCCATTGAGGACCCCAACCCTGTTTTGTTCTTTGAACATAAAGGATTGTATCGAAGTGTCTACGGTGATGTGCCAGAGGGATACTACAATATTCCTTTCGGAAAAGCAGCCCAAATTCGAAGCGGGGAGGAGGTATCTATCGTTTCATACGGGGCAGGCGTCCATTGGGCACTGGAATTCATGGAAAAAAATCCAACGATTCAAGCGGATCTTATAGATTTGAGAACACTTCAACCTCTCGACATAGAAACCGTATATCAATCCGTTAAAAAAACCGGTAAGTTGATAATTCTTCAAGAAGACACGATGTTTGGAGGTATTGCTAATGATATAGCTGCTTTAGTGACAGAAAATTGTTTTGAGTATTTAGATGCTCCTATTCGAAGGATAGGTAGTCTTGAAACTCCCGTACCCTTTGCTAAACGTCTTGAGCAGCAGTTTTTACCCAAACAACGCTTTGAAAACGCCCTTGAAGCTTTGTTGGCTTATTGAAATCACTTTAACAAGATTTTAACAAAACCAAAAACGAAAACCTGTGTCTTAACCGTATATAAACCATAAACTCCAATGTACTTATGATGAAACAAACATTTCTTTGGGTAGCTGCTGTCGGAATCTTATTCTGTTCCTGTTCAGTTTCCAAAAACGCCAGAGGCCAACGTAACCAGCTTAGTGGGACGTGGATTCTAGATGACATCTCCTACGAAAACAACACTGGAAATTTTAGTTCCGTACTTTTTAATGATGCCAAAGACATCTGCTTCGAAGGAAGCAATTGGTTCTTTCGTGACAATAACAGTACCGGACGCTATACTATTAATCAAGGTAGTTTATGCAACGGTGGTGACCGCTTTTTCCGCTGGTCCGTTGTAGAACCCCAACAAAACTATTCTAGTCAATTACAATTCAAGTTTATTGACGAAAAGCGGAAGGATATCTCCGGAGGGTTAGGCTATCGTTTGAACATTACCTCAATTTCGGACCAAGCCATGACCTTAAAGTCGAACGTTTCCGTTGAAGGAGAACTCGTTACTGTTGTTTACCAATTTTCTAAAAAGCTCTAAAATGAAATATACAATCCTAAAAACAACCTCAATGGTACTTACCTTGAGTTTGATACTAAGCTGTAATGCCATTCAAAATGCAAATAACACCCAAAAAGGTGCTGCTATCGGAGCCACGGGAGGTGCTGTTATTGGTGGTGTAATCGGAAACAATGTCGGAAAAGGCAATACTGCCCTTGGTGCTATTATTGGTGCTGTTGTCGGTGGTGCGGCCGGTGGTTATATTGGAAATCGAATGGACCGTCAGGCCGAACGTATTGAAGAAGAAATTCCCGGGGCAGAGGTAAAGCGTGTGGGTGAAGGAATCAATGTTACCTTTAATGAGGATGCCGGTGTATATTTTGACACCAATAAATCAGAAGTAAAAGGAACTTCCGCGAATACGTTGGACAAGTTGGCCGATATCTTTCAAGAATATCCGAAATCCGTGATTTTGGTTGAAGGACATACCGATAGTGCCGGAGCTGAAGACTACAACTGGAAGCTATCCCAACAACGTGCCGAATCTGTTACCAAATATTTAGTTGGAAAAGGTATCTCCTCTTCTCGTTTCACCACCAAGTGGTATGGTGAAACCCAACCCAAGGAAAGTAATGAAACATCCGAAGGTAAGGCTGCCAACCGCCGTGTGGAATTGGCCATCATGGCAAGTAAAGAGTTGAAGGACGAAGCCTACGAAAATACCAAGGGCTAAAATCAGAATACAACACAGGTAAGAATCCCGGTGAAAGCCGGGATTTTTTGTTTTAATGATGTATCTTCCAATAGTGAATCGCTATGATGTTGTCATTATTGGAGGGGGACTTGCTGGATTAACCTCGGCTTTGGACTTAGCAAAGCGCGGAAAGCAGGTCGCGGTCATCGAAAAGAATACCTTCCCTCAACACAAGGTTTGCGGAGAATATGTATCCAACGAAGTGCTTCCCTATCTCACTCAGTTAGGCGTTTCGATTCCACTTGAAAAGTTACCTAAGATTTCAAATTTAAGATTAGGTACCACCATGGGGCGCAAACTAGAAGTAGGTTTGCCACTAGGTGGATTTGGTATCAGCCGATATTTGTTGGACGATATTTTGTATCAGGCCGCTTTGTCGGCGTCTGTGGATTTTCATTTTGACACCGTGGAAAAAGTCAACTTTGAAAATGATGTATTTGATCTTCACACAAAGAATGGCCATTTTTATAAGGCCTCAGTCGTCATTGGAGCCTACGGCAAACGTTCTAATTTGGATAAAGAACTCCAAAGGTCTTTTTTCTTTAAAAAATCAAGTTGGTTAGGGGTTAAGGCGCACTATTCCGGTTTTGACCATCCAGACAATCTGGTTTCCCTGCATACTTTTTCCGGTGGGTATGGCGGACTTTCCAAAGTAGAGGAAGGTATTACCAATTTTTGTTATTTGGTCGACTACCAAGCATTTAAGAAGGCCGGAAATCACGAAGCTTTTACAGAAAAGGTGTTGAAAAGAAACCCTTGGTTGGCTCATTTTTTTGAAACCGCCATCCCACAATTCGAAAAGCCTTTGAGTATAGCTCAAGTCTCCTTCCGCAAAAAATTGCCCGTTGAAAACCATATTTTGATGTGTGGTGATACCGCGGGTCTAATACACCCATTGTGCGGGAATGGCATGGCCATGGCGATGCACAGTGCAAAAATGGCTTCAGATGCTATTGTCAATTTTTTTGATGATGCTTACCATACACGTGAACAAATGGAAAGGAGGTAT
>CALBPG010000116.1 GCA_937899065.1 uncultured Allomuricauda sp. | reverse complement strand
AACGGTCAGTAATCTTAAAACCTTGTTCATCTTGTTAATTTTGGGTTTACGATACTATTGGTTTTTGTTTTCCAATATTTTTTCAAGGTTCTCTATACGTGTTTCCTGTTCAAAAATGTAAAGGGTAAGCTCCTCTATCTTCTGCAATAGCAATCGGTCCATTTGGGCCAGGTCCGTTCCATTTTGCTCCGCTTCTTCCGCAGAGGGCATTTTTGGTAGATGGGAATATTCCGCTATGAACTCACGGACGGTTTGAAGCGATGGCAGTTCGTAATTCGGTTTGAAGACGAAGTCAGGCCAGGTATCCTGGTCCACGCGTACCTCGCGGGCACGAATATGTCCTTCAACGGCCAGTTTGTAACCACTGGGCACCGTGCTTCGGCCAATGGCCACTTCTCCCGAATAACTCGCGATGGTGCCGCTCTCGCTCCAAACGGAAGTTCCTGAGCTGGGTGGCCCTTGACCATCCACGGTGACATCCAAAGTCTCTGAACATCCGGTGGCGGTGTTGGTGATGATATATTGTCCGGCATCGGATACCGAAATGGAAGCGATGATGTAATTATCGGAATGGACCACCCCAGCAGGGTCGGTCACCGTTACGGTCAGGGAGTTGGGTATGGCACTGAACCAAACCTCGTATCCAGAGCTGAAGTCAACCGTACTTCCGGTATACCATGCGTTTTGGTATTTCCATTCCGGGGTGAGCCCAGAACTGCATTGTGCTTGGGTTTTCGTATAACAGGCGAATAGGACCAATAAAAGGCCCAATGAAAAATGCTTTTTCATCGTGAAAGGGTTAAATAAGATTTGTAAGGGTGTTGTTTTTGCGTGTGGTCGTCCCGAAGAAGGGACGTTGTTTTGTAGGTAGCGCATTTGGGGTGCGAGGTGTTTGGTTAAACTTTTAGACCTTCACACAGCGTTCTCATTGCTTACCACAATAACGGGGCTTTCCATCATAGCTTATCAGAAAATTCCTTTTTTTCGATGTAATGCATTCTGATAAGAATTGTGATACCTTATATATGATCCAAAAGATTTCTGTTCCTTTTTTTTGCAAAACCAGTAAAACTGTAAAATCCTTAGTCGATGAAATGCTCTTTTTTATCGATAAAAGGAAACGTGTTGTCGTTCAATGGAGGTGGATTTTCGCACTAAAGGGTCATTTCACGAGGAAAATCGAACTATGGTCGAATCTTTTGAGTATTGATGAAATAGGCTATCTCATCATATCTGAGAAGGAAAGGACTCTTTCAATTTAGGTTGGAGTGGAAATCAGCGTTGTTTGTTTCTTGGAGGGCACAAAAAAGCCCCCTGAATACACAGGAGGCCGAAATCTTTCACTGACCACAGCATTAAATGGTAGTAAAAAATGGTGTCACCATTAAAAATCAGGTGACAAAACCGAACAAACACGTAGAATAAACCTACGTACGAATTATAACTATCTTTTTGTAAGAATGTTGCATTGATAGTGGGCAATTGGTCGAAAACCAACATTTACCACCGTTGATTGAAAGTAAAGAAAATGGCAATCCATTATTATTTTAAACGTTTTGAATCAAAAATCAGAAAGTTTCCCACGCTGAATATTAAGGTCCTATGATTCTTGTTTCGTGGACCTTTTTCCCAAAATCTTACCCTTGACTTTTGCGCGTGGATCCTGTCGGGTTTTTGTAGTGTTCCGGCAGATAAGCGTAAAGCAAAAACCCGATAGGGCGCAACCTACCGTTTATTGGAAACGGAGTCCTTCCTTTTTGCCCACTTTTGAAAATCCTTGTAAATGACCGGGTGGTCTTCAAAGTAGCCCCTAAGCTCGTTCATGGC
>CALBPG010000115.1 GCA_937899065.1 uncultured Allomuricauda sp. | reverse complement strand
ACTATCAAGGCACGGGCCGCGCAGAACAAAGAGACTCACGTAGCGTTCTTGGATGTGAGCCTACCCGACGACCTTCCGCGCCGCTATCATGGGCAAGCTTGGGGCCATGCTCGCGAAACTTCCGGGCGCCGACCGAGATCGACAGCCGAAGATTTGGCGAGTCATTAAGACGATGTATGATAACATCACGTCGACAATCAAAGTGGCGACGAAGGAGGAAGAAGCCTACTCAGACGAGTATGAAGTGACGCACGGCCTGCGCGAAGGATCCTCACTGTCGCCCCTCCTATACACAGTCTTCGTCAATGATGTCGTAGCGAAGCTCGAAGAAGCCGAAGTGACGGAAGTGATCGAAGGCATCGATCTCAGAGCACTCCTGTATGCCGACGACATGGCGCTCGTGGCCGCATCAGCGGCGGACCTGCAGAAGCTAGTTAACAAGGTGGCAGAACACGCCAACATCAATCAATACCAGTTCTCCGTGAAAAAGAGTAAGCACATCGTGTTCGGGGATGACACCGACGAGCCTCAAATCTGGTTGCCAGCGAACGACTGCGGCACCGAGCCGGTAATCATGAAACACAGCGACAGATACACCTACCTGGGCCTCGAGTTCCACGAAATGCTCGGAGCGTACAAGAAAATAAAGAGCCTGTTCAAGGTAAAGAGGAATTTGCTCGGCAAGACCTTCGTCGACGAGGATTTCCCAGAGGAAGGCGCGCGAATCGTCGTGCGGATCACGCGCAAGGAGGGGCGAAAACATGACTACTTGATCGTAAAGACCGTGCCGCTCGAGTATTTCCAAACCGCGAAGAAAGACTGCTTCGAGGATCCGGTTGACGACGACGTGGTGGAGCACTATGGGATCGACTCGACGCTGAAGAAAATGATCGCCACGTACGAGAAGACGACGGGCAAGGTCAGACCGGCGCGCTACCCGGCGCAAGTCTGGGAATTGCACTTTGAGAAGATGCGGGGGAAGATGGAAAAGAAGCGACACATCCTCCGCCGAATTGGAGCACACGCACATCGATTGGAGACGAAGGTAGCGACGCTCGTGGCGAACACGATGATGTCGGGGAATGCAACGTTCTGTGCGGAGATTGTGCTAGCGACGGAGGGCCATGAAAAACTAGACCAAGAACTGATGTGGGCCAGGAAGGCGATTCTTGGAGTGAAGACGACGACGTCCACTCTACTGTGCAACAACGAGCTCGATACGGACACGTGCAAGATTCTTTGCCGAAAGCAGCTGCTCCGATTCTACGACAGGATTAGGATCCCGAAGCCCCCGAAGATGATTGCGCTGCTGACAGAACATCTACGGAAGGCATGCCCCCGTCCGGAGCTCGGATCGCCTTTTGACACCCGCAACGGTTGGTTGACGTTAGTAGATCTTGCGAAGGACCTTAAATGGTCGGAAAAGCTCAAGCCGAAAGGAGCACAGAAGACCGCGCTCAAGAAACTCGGCAGAAAGTGGCGTGATCAAGATGGTCGAGAACAGGCGGCAAAAGGTGGGACGGCGATTGCGCGGTATGTGCAACGGTGGCCGAACGAGGACGTGAAGATGGCGGCATTTCTGACGCGCCCATGTCCGATGCATTTGAAGTGCGGCAAGTGCATGAAAACGAAGATCAGGCTGTCCACGTGGCGTTACGAAACCGGGGCCCCTCGTCATACGTGCCCACGATGTCAACAGGGCACGGATTCTGCAGAACATTTGCTCTTTGAGTGTCCGATGGTTGTTCCTGTTGAGCGTGAGGCGTTCATGACTGAGATGGAGTCGCAGAAGCCGCGGTTCTCAAAGTTGTCATCGGCGCGGCAGTTAGAGCTTGTGATGGCTCCGGATACTCCAGTGGAGTGGGATGTTCCGTTGTATAGTTTCTTACGGAAAGTGGCGAAAGCGTTGTAATTTGTTTTGGTTGGAGCGAGATGTGTTGGTTCCGATGCTACATTGAGCGCTTTACTATAGCTGCTGATGTTGGTTGTCTCTTCCTTTCGTTTCCTTCCTTTTCTTCTTCTTTGTGGGGGCGACTTCATGAATGTCCTGACTTGTGTTTCTTGTTAACCAGTTGGGGGGATCAAAGGCTTCGCCTGTTGCGCCTTTGTGGTGTGGTCCTGTAGAATTGTTTGTTTATTATTTATGGGGTTTTTAACGTTAAAACAAAAAAACATGATCACAAGAATATTAATTTTGACCCTGGCAGCTCCACTTTTTTCTGCCTACAACCACGCACAAGAATCTAACGAAGAAGCACAAAATGTGCACCAAGACCCCACCCACAATTTCACCTTACATCGGTTGATTGTCCTCAACGACAAAAACGAGATGCTCATGAACCGCGAAGACTATGTTTGGGCACCACCATCTTCGATTTATGACAAGCGCGAATATGTCACCGAAAGTATGGAGAATTTGGCAGGCACCTTTGGTATTAAAATTACCACGCCTCAGTTACATGGGTATTTTAGCTACAAATACGACTACCATCCGTATTCCACCTTGCGCACCTACTATGTCGCACGCTATGTGAGCGGAACGCTAAAAACACCAAAGGGGCTAGACGAAGCCAAATGGGTGCCGCTTGAGGAAGCTTTGGAAATTAGCACGGTAACCGCTATCAAACAAATTACACAACATATTGTGGAGAATCCTGATACGGTTTGGGGTGGCTCTTTTATGGTAAGCCGAGAAGAGAAAGGGCATCCAACCAAGCAAGTTGAGGCATTTTATCCGCTTTTTCAATCAAAAACCAGATAGTCATTAGCCCACATGTTTGGACGGGGATTTGCACTACGTGAATCCTTAAACCCTCCGAAACTTTGAGCGTAGCGAAAAGTGAAGGAGGGTTTTCCTTTTGGATTTTCGTAATTTCCGGTATGCTTTACACCATCATAGATATTGAGACCACCGGAAACGGCCTTAAAGGCAATTGTATTACCGAAATCTCCATGTTTAAGTTTGATGGTGAACAGATCGTGGACGAGTTTACTTCGCTTGTGAATCCCAATGCGCCAATTCCATATTACATCACCAGCTTAACAGGAATTGATGATGGTATGGTTAAAAATGCCCCAACCTTCGCTGAAATAGCGGATAAGGTATTGGACTTTACGAAGGATGGTATTTTCATCGCTCATTCCGTGAACTTTGATTACGGCGTTATCAAAGAAGAATTTCGAAGAATTGGAATTGATTTTGTGCGAAAGAAGCTCTGTACCGTTCGTTTGTCTCGAAAGTTGGTCCCTGGTTTTCAATCCTATAGTTTGGGAAAGCTATGTTCTTCATTGGACATTCCCCTCCAAAACAGACATCGTGCTCGGGGAGATGCGCATGCCACTGTCCTGCTCTTCCAATTGTTACTAGGTAAAGCTGATGCAGCGGAACTCATTCAAAAATCACTGAATGCCCGAAGCCAAGAGGCGGTTTTACCACCACATTTGCCTAAATCAGTTGTCAACAATATTCCACAAGAAGCAGGAATCTATTACTTTAAAAATACCAAAGGCGAAATCATTTATGTAGGCAAGTCCAAAAATTTAAAAAAGCGGGTTTTGGGTCACTTTTATGACAAAAGTGAAAAAGAACTCAAACTCTGCAGGGAAACCGCAGATATTTCTTTTGAAACCACCGGAAGTGAATTGGTTGCATTACTAAAGGAATCTGCTGAAATCAAAAAGCACTATCCCCGCTATAATAGTGCCCAAAAAAAACCCTTGAGCCGCTTTGCTATTTTTAGCTATGAAGACCGAAATGGTATTTTGCATTTGGCTTTTAACCGTTTAAAACATGCGCCCAACCCCCTAAAATTGTTCTATAATATTACGGATTGTCGTAATTATCTCTCTCATTTATGTGAACAACATGGTTTATGTCCAAAGTACTGCCATTTGACTTCAGAAACCATCTGTTCAGACCCTGTTGGGGGCAATTGCTCGGGGATTTGTACGGGAAAGCTTAAAAGCACAGCGTATAATCTTAAGGTAGAAGCTGCTATCGCTCATATCAATGATACTTCAGAAAATAGTTATCTGTTACGCGAGAAAGGTAGGCACACAGGTGAGCAGGCTTTTGTTTTTCTGGAAAGAGGCCAGTATCGTGTGGATGGTTTTATCGATAGAGAAGTAGACATCCACCATTGGCAGGATATCGAGGCCTTTCTGATTCCTCAAAAAAACACTCCCGAAACGCAAAGAATTGTTGAATCTTTCTTACCCAAATATGGTCCCCAACATTTTATTCTATTGGAAGGGCGGTTTGAGATTGGAGATACCCAAACTTCGGAGACACTTACTATTTTTTGATTTTGCGATACATTTTCACCATGAAAACAATCCAAGCGGCAATAATCATAGCGGCAGCGATACTGTAAAAGACCACGACATTCATCTATCAACTTTTTTTGGTGAAATTTGCCCCGCCACCCGAATCCTTCTATAAGATGGATTCATATTTTTCCTAAGGAAAGTACCTAAGTCTTTGGAACGCAATACATCCCATTACTTCAACAGATATTCTAAATTAACAAGAAAAACAATACGGAATGTTAAAAAATTATGATTTTTTTAACTCTATTGTTTAAGGCAAAGAAAAACACCTCTGAACAGAGGTGTTTTTACAAAACCAACTAAAATCAGAGCGCATCAGAACTGAGCAGCTTCTGTGCTACCTTTCATGGCAACGGTACTTGAGGTACCTGAGGTGACCACGTTTTGTACGGTATCAAAATATGAGGTTCCAACGAACCCCTGGTGTTTTACAGCCTTAAATCCAAATTCCTGAAGGGCAAATTCCCGCTCTTGCAATTCGGAGTAGCCCGCCATTCCCCTTTCTTTATAGGCTTTGCTCAATTCGAACATACTGGTATTGAGCGCATGGAAGCCAGCCAAAGTAATGAACTGGAACTTATACCCCAATGCAGCCAACTCCTCTCTAAAAGTTTCCATTTCTGCTGGACTCAACTTCGCAGCCCAGTTGAACGATGGTGAACAGTTATAGGCCAACATTTTATCAGGATACTGTGCATGAATTCCTTCCGCGAAAGCGCGAGCCTGTTCCAAATCAGGTGTGGAAGTCTCCAACCAAATCAAATCTGCGAAAGGAGCATAGCTCAAACCGCGGTCAATTCCTTGTTGCAAACCATTCTTCACGTAGAAGAATCCTTCCGGGGAACGCTCGCCCGTAATGAACTTATGGTCTCTTTCATCTATATCACTAGTCAACAGATTGGCAGCATCGGCATCCGTTCGGGCAATGATGACCGTGGGAACCCCCATGACATCAGCCGCCAATCGTGCTGCAATCAATTTATTGATAGCCTCTTGTGTAGGAACTAATACTTTTCCGCCCAAGTGACCACATTTTTTAGCAGAGCTCAACTGGTCTTCGAAGTGTACCCCAGAAGCGCCATTTTCAATCATAGATTTCATCAACTCAAAAGCATTCAAGTTTCCTCCAAATCCTGCTTCGGCATCTGCGACAATGGGAACCAAATAATCTTTTTTCTCTTCGGCGCCGTTCACCGTTTGAATCTGGTCTGCACGCAACAAAGCGTTATTGATGCGCTTTACTACCTGCGGAACACTATTCGCTGGATACAAGGATTGATCGGGATACATTTCCCCAGCCAAGTTTGCATCTGCGGCCACTTGCCATCCGCTTAAGTAAATTGCTTCCAGCCCAGCTTCTACTTCTTGAATGGCTTGGTTACCGGTTAAGGCCCCCAAACCCGCAACAAAATCTTGGTTGTTGAGCTTGCTCCAAAGCTTTTCGGCACCCATACGGGCGATGGAGTGATCAATCTCGTAGGAGCCCTGCAATTTCACTACTTCTTTAGCGGTATAAGGACGTTCAACACCTTTCCATCTGGGATTTACGGTCCAATCTGTCAATAATGATTGAATTTTTTCCTTTTTTTCCATAATTTTAATTTTCGAATTTGTGTTAAATCCCATGTAATGTTCGCCCATTCGTGGGATTTTTTTGTTGTTGATATGTAATTGAATTAAATCAAATGATTTCGTGATAGGCTTTTGTCGTCAAGAATTCCTCGAATTCTTTCGCCCGAACCAGTTGGTCAAACAGCATAAAAGCTTTCTCAAATTGGGTGTTGCCTAAGTTAGGCTCCCCTACTAAATGGGTGATTTTAGCAATTTCTTCATTGAACAACTTCTTGTAAAGACCATCCGTGAATTTTCTACCATCATCGAGCAAGGCTTCAAACTTTCGCCATTGCCAGATTTGCGTTCTGGAAATCTCTGCGGTTGCTGCATCTTCCATCAAATTATAAAGCGCTACACAACCATTACCGCGCAACCAAGATTCTATATAAAGAATCCCAACGTTAATATTTTTTCGAATTCCCGTTTCGGTGATGGTTCCTTTTGCAGGCCTAATCAAGTCAGCTTCAGTAATCTTATAGGATTCGCACAAGCGATGGATTTGATTCGCTTCAGGCATATGAGCATCAAATTCTTGCATGGCGATGGAAACCAGACCAGGGTGCGCTACCCAAGTACCATCATGCCCATTCCGAACCTCTCTTTCCTTATCGGCCCTAACTTTTTCGAGCGCCGCCGCATTGGCGACAGGGTCGTTTTTGATAGGAATCTGCGCTGCCATTCCGCCTATCGCGTGGATGCCTCGTTTGTGACAACGTTGGATGACGAGTTTGGAATACGCATCCATAAAGGGAACCGTCATACCGACTTGATCGCGATCGGGCAACAAGAATGCTTTATGGTTTCTAAATTTTTTGATGAAGGAGAAAATGTAGTCCCAACGACCACAATTCAGTCCAACGATATGATTTTTTAGTTCATAGATAATTTCATCCAGCTGAAAACTAGCCGTGATGGTCTCTATGAGTACCGTGGCCTTAAAAGTTCCAACAGGAACCGCCAAATGTTCTTCAGCATAGGAAAACACCTCATCCCACCATCTGGCTTCCAGATAATGTTCAAGCTTTGGCAAGTAGAAATAAGGTGCTGACCCTCTTTCCATCAACGTTCTGGTATTGTGGAATACGTAAAGAGCAAAGTCAACCAAACTTGCAGAAGCAGGTTCTCCATTGATTAAAATATGCTGCTCATCCAAATGCAAGCCGCGAGGTCGCACCAAAAGAGTGGCTACTTCGTCATTCAAACGGTAGTGTTTTTCCTTTTTGGTATCGTAAAAATCTATTGTACGACGATTGGCATCTATGAGATTTAGTTGCCCTTCCATGCAGTTTTCCCAGGTTGGTGCATTACTGTCCTCAAAATCGGCCATAAAGGTTTTCGCACCGGAATTCAGGGCGTTAATGACCATTTTTCGTTCTACAGGACCTGTGATTTCAACACGTCGGTCACGCAAATCCTTCGGAATATATTTAATGCTCCAATCCGCTCTGCGGGTTTCTTCAGTTTCTTCGGGAAAGGCTGGCACTTCACCAGCATCAAAACGCACTTGGCGTTTCAGTCTTTCCTGCAACAATTGAATACGCTCTCTATTGAATTTTTGATGCAAGTCCACTACAAATTCTAGAGCACCATCTATAAGCAACTCAGGATAATACTGCGTTACACCTTTTGCAAATTGTAAATCTGCGGGAGAAATCATTGTGTTTTCCATGGGTGACGAATTTAGAATACAAGGATAGCAGATACTTTTTAAAAAAACAAGCGAACGTTCGCTAAATATTATATTTCCGCTTTTTTTAACAGATTCGCAAAAAGACGTACCTTTGATTGCGAAAAATGGAAGAAGAATATATCAAACTGATTTTCGGACTGAAGTTGAAACAAATTCGCAGCAAGCGAAACCTGTCCCTGTTCGGGCTTTCCAAGCTGACCGGGCTTTCAAAATCGTATCTCAACGAGATTGAAAAGGGAAAAAAATACCCTAAGACCGATAAAATCGCTTTACTGGCAGACAAGCTCAACGTTTCTTACGATTCAATGGTTTCCTTAAAGCTCGACCGCAACCTAGCACCCGTTGGCGAGCTATTGCAATCCAAGGTTTTAAAAGAACTTCCATTGGAATTGTTTGGCATCAAGGAAAGTGACCTGATAGACATTGTGGCTAACGCACCCACTAAGGTCAATGCCTTTATATCGACCATTATCGAAATTGCCAAGCATTATGATTTTGGCAAGGAGAGCTTTTATCTCGCGGCCCTTCGCTCGTATCAAGAGGCCAATCAAAACTTTTTCCCCGAGCTTGAAAAGGCTGTTTTGACCTTCGCAGAACAGTATCAAATCAATTTGGATAGTTCTGTATCATCTGCCGAGCTGGAAGAAATCCTCGTGGAGGAATACGGGTACACCATAAACAACGAGGATTTGGTCATGCATTCAGAATTGGACAACCTTCGTTCGATATTCGTGCCCAAAACCAAAACGCTATTGGTGGCGAACCATGTGGATGAGGCACAGCGAACCTTTATTTATGCTAAGGAAATTGGGTACAACTATCTCAAAATTGAAGAAAGGCTTTACACCTTTACCTGGATTAAATTCGAAAACTTCGACCAAGTCTTTAATAATTTCTGCGCATCCTACTTCGCTGGTGCGCTGATTATTCCCAGGGAAATGGTCCAAAACCATTTGGAGACTTTTTTGGCCAAATCACATTTTGATAAGTCTTTTTTGGCGAAGATGACCAAACGTTTCAATTCGTCTCCAGAATCCCTTTACCAGCGTTTGACCAATCTTCTGCCTTCCGATTACCAATTGGAAAACCTATTCTTCCTGCGTTTTTCACACAAGAAAGATTCACAGCGTTTTGATATCACCAAAGAATTGCATCTCACCCATCAGCATTCACCGCATGGGAATGAGACCAATGAGAAATATTGTCGGCGCTGGGCTTCCATTCGAGTTTTACAAGAAATTGAGACCAGAGGGGAGGAACATCATATGGAGGTGCAGATTTCGCACTATCCCAACGAAGATTTGTCGTATTTGATTTTTGCTTCCGCGACCAAAGACCCGTTCCGACAGGATTTGTACCGCAGTGTTGGTAGTGGTTTGCTTATTAATGATACGCTACGCAAAAAAGTCAATTTTTTGAATGATTCTGCCATTCCAACATACCAAGTTGGCGTGACTTGCGAACGCTGTCCACAGGAGGATTGCAAGGAACGGATGGCGCCGCCTACAATTCTGCAGGAAACAGAAAAATATCAAAAAACCGAGGCGGTAGTAGCCAATTTACAGGAAAAGTTCAGTACATAACCCTACTTGGGGCTTAGTAGCACCTTAAAAACCCTATCCTCCATGAGGTAATCGAACCCTTCATGCAGCTGGCGTTGCTCAAGCTGATAGGGATAAAATGTTATCGGCTCTATGCAGACCATATTCGAAACTTCCGTCCAGCACATAAAATGTCCAAAACCTTCGGTTTGAATGGAGATTTCCCGTTCATCATTAAGGGTAATCCGTTCGCAATTGGGTACTTGCAATGCTCTACTTCCAACGGCCAATACTTCTTCCAAAGTGATTTCGCGATTATTGGTTTGTATAATAGGATTATCGCTATGCAACTTGAAAGCCGGGTGATACCCCAACATAAAAGGCATATCCCTATCACCAGAAACTTGAAAGCTCACCTCCACACTGTCTTCCATCAGTGTAAAGTGTTTTTCAAAGGCAAAGGTATAGGGCCACATTAGCCATCGTTTGGTTGACTTTTCTGGGAATTTGGAGTTTTTGATAGGCGTTCCCGCTTTGTATTCTTTTCGAAAAACGGCCTTGGTTTCGGTTTGCGATACCAAAGCGTACCCCAGCTCACGTAGTAATCCATGTTGGTCTTGAATCGCGCCGCTCCCTTTCGGTACCTGAACATGAAATCCTGCTTCATTCAAAGGACCGATTATGGGAAACATTTCGGTATCAGAACTACGCCATCCCGGGCTTCCTTTTTGATGGATGAATTCATGTCCATCAAACAAGAGGCTTACTAATTCTCCCGCTTCAATTCGAACGGTGAATTTTGTATTTGTTAAGCTTACCATCATTCCAAAAAGCCTTTTTCTTTCATCCAATCATCGTTGAACATCTTCCCTACATAACGACTACCATGGTCATGGAAAAGCACCACAACAACATCATCTTCATTAAAATGTTCTTTCAATTGAAGTACTCCTTTGATTGCTGCTCCAGCGGAATTCCCTAGAAACATACCCTCTTCTTTGGCAAGTCTTTGGGTATACACGGCTGCATCTTTGTCGGTTACCTTGGTGAACCCCTCAATGATTTCAAACCGGACATTTTTGGGGAGGATATCCTCTCCAATCCCTTCGGTAACGTAAGGATAAATCTCATTTTTATCGAAAATACCGGTTTCGTGATACTTTTTGAATACGGAACCATAGGTATCCACGCCCCAAACTTTTACATCAGGATTCTGAAGTTTTAGATAAGACCCAACTCCTGAAATGGTACCACCGGTTCCCACACCCACCACAAAATGGGTGACCTTTCCAGCCGTCTGGTTCCAAATTTCTGGGCCGGTGCTCAAAAAATGGGCTTTGCAATTGGAAGGGTTATCATACTGATTGACATACCATGAGTTTGGAATCTCTTTGGCCAAACGTTTGGCTGTGGAGTAGTAACTTCTAGGGTCTTCGGGTGCCACATCCGTGGGACATACATGCACCTCGCTGCCCACTGCCTTCAGAATATCAATCTTTTCTTTGGATTGCTTATCGCTGATTACGCAAATCATCCGATACCCCTTAATGACCGCTGCAAGAGCCAATCCCATACCCGTATTTCCAGATGTGCCTTCTATGATAGTTCCTCCGGGTTTTAGGCGCCCATCAGCCTCTGCATCTTCTACCATTTGCAATGCCATACGGTCCTTTACCGAATTACCCGGATTGAAGGTTTCGTATTTGGCGAGTACCATACAGGGCAATTCTGCGGTAAGCGTATTGAGTTTTACCAGCGGGGTATTCCCAATGGTTTCTAAAATATTATTTGCGTATTCCATAATCGCTGCAAAGATAGTTTTTTGGAGATGTTAGAGGATTGGATTTCACGTTTTCCTCAACAAAAAACTATTCAAACTTCATGGCCTTAACCGGACTGATTTTGGTCACGATGTAAGATGGCACCAACAACATTAAAAGACATAAGGCCATAACCCCAAGGTTGAGCAAAATAACGGAAGACACTTCCAAATGCACAGGGATGTATTCAATATAATATTCCTCAGGGTTTGGGAATTTAAAATAGCGATAGGTTTTCTGAAACCAGAGAAAGCCAATACCTATTAAATTACCCCAAAACAAGCCAATGGAGATAAGATAGGCGGCATTATATAGAAACACTTTTCGAATAGACCAGTTTTCAGAGCCCAAGGCTTTCAATACACCTATCATTTGGGTACGTTCCAGAATCAAAACCAACAAGGCAGTAATCATATTGATACCTCCTACAATAATCATGATGCCGATAATGAGGGCAATATTGAAATCAAAAAGACCTATCCACTCAAAAATTCTGAAATACTTGGAGCGAATGTTTTGCGTATCCAAATCTGAATTCGTGTTGGTATAAATCTCGCCCGTTTTTTGTTGGAGGTCATCAAAATCAGTCAGAAAGACCTCAAAATTCCCAATTTGATTCGGTTCCCAACGGTTCATGCGTTGAATATGTCGGATATCTACAAAAACATAAGTAGCGTCGAACTCCTCGAAGCCGCTATCGTAAATCCCCACAATTTTGAAACGACGGGTGTTGGGTACTTTGGAGGGGTCTCCTTCCTTTAGAAAAAAAGAATAAAAAGAATCCCCTACGGAAAACTGAAGCCGATTGGCCATTCTGCGGGACATCAGCACCTCATCATTCAACTTTCCTTTGAAATCCGGAATTCGTCCATCTACCACATATTCTTGAAAAACAACCCAGTCATAGTCCTTTCCGACTCCCTTGGCCAACATGCCCTCAAAGGTATCCTCAGTACGAATGATGCCTCCTTTGCTGGCAACAGCCTGAACATGGGCAATACCATCAACTCGGTCAAACTCTGGGTAAAAATCTTGTTCCAAGGGAACCGGTACCAAAGAAACTTCAGAGGTATTATTATCGTAGTTGGAAATTTGAATGTGCCCGTTGAACGCCGCAACTTTTTCTCGAATCTTTTCTTTCAGCCCTACCCCAGTGCCCAAAGCGATGAGCATCATAATTGTGCCGATGGCAATAGCAGCAATCGCAATTTTTATGATTGGGGCGGAAATGGTACTTTTACGTTCCTTTCCGGAAATCAAGCTTTTCGCAATAAAAAATTCTAAATTCAACTGATGGCCTTTTCTTCCGTCACCAAATGTACAGTTTTTGCCTTGCTTTTGAGCTTTGCCTGTTGTAAAGCGAAGACCGAGAAAATCGAAGAAAATACTCGGATGTTTGCCTCGGACTCAATTCCATCCATAGTCATCTCAGCGCAACGCACAGCAGCTTATCTTCCTTTGCTTAAGGATAAAGTTATCGCCGTAGTGGCCAATCCTACCAGTGTGGTTTTCACAGAGCAGGGTTACACCCATTTGGTGGACACCCTTTTATCCAGAAAGGTTGACATAAAAACGGTTTTCGCTCCAGAACATGGGTTCCGCGGTACTGCAGATGCTGGAGAAATGGTTCCTGACGGGATTGACCCAAAGACCGGAATTCCGATAATATCCCTTCACGGAAAAAACAAAAAACCGACTTCCGAGCAGCTTGACGGAATTGATATGGTGGTATTTGATATTCAAGATGTCGGCGTACGATTCTACACCTACATCGCCACCTTGCAATTGGTCATGGAAGCCTGCGCCGAAAAAGGCGTTCCCATTATGGTGTTGGACCGTCCCAACCCCAATTCCCATTATTTGGATGGCCCAATGATGGAACCTGAAAACACAAGTTTTTTAGGGTATACTACTATTCCCTTGGTATATGGCATGACTATCGGCGAGTATGCCAAGATGCTCAATGGCGAAGGGTGGTTGAAAAACGGAATTCAAGCAGATTTAACCGTTATTCCCTTGAAAAACTACACCCATACCACATCCTATTCATTACCCATTCGACCTTCTCCCAATCTACCCAATGACCAATCCATCAACTTATATCCGAGTTTGGGTTTGTTTGAAGGGACAAATATTAATGCCGGAAGAGGAACGGAGTCACAATTTCAGCAATATGGTGCTTCTTTTTTGGATAGCACCCAGTATGATTTTAGCTACGTGCCGAAACCCAATTTTGGAGCAAAGTATCCCAAGGAAGAAGGAAAAACTTGCTTCGGGAAAGATTTGTCTTCCCATAAAAACATGAGCGAAGTTTCATTGCAATGGTTACTGGATGCATATCAAAACTGCACAGAAAAAAAAGCCTTTTTCAAAACAGCTTCGTTTACCAGACACGCAGGTACGGAATTGCTTCAAAAACAAATTGAAGCAGGGCTTTCAGAAGAAGCGATTCGAGCAACTTGGCAAAAAGACCTCGATACTTTTCGAAAAATTCGTGAGAAATATTTGCTGTACGAGTAAACCCCTAACACTAATCAACGTATTCTACTATTCCGTGGTGGGCTTTCGGTATTTGTGGAAAGGTTGCTTAAGCAAACCGATAATGCTACTGTTTTCCTTTTCGTCGGGAAAGGTATCTACCCCATAGACAATTTTATCGGCATCCATACTCATGTAGGTGCCAAAAAGACGGTCCCAGATGGAAAAGATATTTCCGTAATTCGAATCGGTGTAGGGCAGCTTGTAGTGATGGTGCACTTTATGCATGTCTGGACTCACCAAAACCCAACTTAGCGCATTATCCACCTTTTTGGGCAATCGAATATTAGCATGGTTGAATTGGGAAAGCACTACAGAAAGACTCTGATACAGCATGATGATTCCCACAGGCGCGCCGACTACGAAAACACCTATTAAGGTAAACGTGTAGCGTATCAAACTTTCCAGGGGATGGTGACGATTGGCCGTAGTGGTATCCACATTGTGGTCGGAATGGTGCACCAAATGTACCATCCACAGGGGTTTCACCTTATGTTCCACCAAATGGGCCGTGTATGCTCCAATTAAATCCAACAACAATACACCCAACAAAACATAGAGCCACAAAGGCATTTCAGGAAGCCAATTGATAATACCAAAACTGTTTTCAACCGTCCAATCCGAAGTTTGCAGTAGTAAAAAGGCCAATGGAAAATTGACAATGATCGTGGTCAAAGTGAAAAAGAAATTCGGTACGGAATGGCGCCACTTCCGATAGGGCACGCTAAACAGCGGCATAATTCCTTCCAAAATCCAGAAAAAAGTGATTCCACCCACCAAAATCAAACTGCGATGCAGTGTGGGAATGGTTTCAAAATAGGCAATAAAAGCTTCCATATTTCCAAAGTTAAGAAATCGCTATAACTTGATTCTTTGCTTCATGGCCTCTACGATATTAAAGGCCGCAGGGCAAACACCAACATTCTTTAGGGTCAATGAAGCAATTTGATGAAACTTTCTTCGGTTTGTATGCGGAAACTCGCGACACGCTTTGGGTCGGATGTCATAAATCAAACAATGGTTTTCTGCATCTAAAAAACTACAGGGTACTTGTTGTAGTACGTAATCGTTTTCCTCATCTACTTTTAAGTATGTAGTTATGAATTGGGAAGGTTTCATCCGAAATCGTTTGGCGATACGTTCAATATCCGCATTGGTGAAAAGCGGTCCCTTAGTTTTACAACAATTGGCACATTCAAGGCAGTTCGTTTGGGCAAACTCCTCTTCGTGCAAATCCTCCATCACATAATCCAGCTGCTTGGGTGGTTTTTTCCGAAGTTTCGTGAAGTAGCGTTTGTTCTCTTCATGCTTTTCTTTTGCTCTCTTCGGCAAATCCCGCAATATCTCTTCCATGGTACAAACTTAAAAAATGTTGGTTTTAAACTTTTTAACGCATCTAAAGTCCCAACTTTGCAGGCATATGGACATTGACGCTGAGGATATTTTCGGGAGTGCTTTGTTAGACTACCATAACGGTAATCCAAAAGGCGAACTCATAACGCATTCCACCCTGGGTGGTACCGACACATTACCCTTACCCTATCTTTTCCGAAGTTATGCGGAAATGCCTGAAATGGAACAAAAAGCGTTGCAAATCGCGTATGGCAAGATTTTGGATGTAGGTTGTGGAGCAGGGAGCCATAGTTTATGGTTGCAACAACATGATAAAACCGTTACAGCCATTGACATTTCACCTGGGGCTGTTGCGGTATGCGCATCGCGAGGAATTGAAAAAGTAGTCCAAGAAGCGTTTCTAACATTCGAAGGAGAAGCTGTTGAAACCATAAGTTTATTAATGAATGGTATTGGACTTGCGAGAAGCATGGAGGCATTACCAAATTTTTTGGAACATGCTAAAAAGCTATTACGTGCGGGCGGACAAATTTTATTGGACTCCAGTGATGTGATTTATTTATACGAAACTGATGATGATGGCGGGGTTTGGGTGCCTGGTGATGTTGCCTATTACGGCGAAGCCCAATTTCAAATGGAGTATATCGGCCAAATGACGTCTGGTTTTGATTGGCTTTACATTGATTTCAACAGGTTGAAAAAAGAAGCCGAAATAGTCGGTTTGGATTGTGAACTTGTAATGTTCGGCGATCATTACGACTATTTAGCTAAACTTTGCCCTTCAAAATAATACAAAGCGCTGCCTGCCGTTTGCTAATAACAAAAGATTGATTTATGAAAAAGTATTGGATATCAAGCTTAGTTGCGGTGACGCTACTCTTGTCAAGTTGTTCATCAAGCGATGACAATGGTGGTGGAATTGAACCAGACCCGGACCCGCCGGCCACAGTCGACAGGACACCAAACCTTCAACCCACTGGTTCTTCCGCAAACGACATTTTATCCAATGCCTCTTTTGATAGACTTCAAATCCAAATTGGTTATGTTACGGGGTTTCGCCCGACAGCGCAAACCATGGCAAATTTTGAAGATTTTCTGCGCCAGCACACCTTCAAGGAACAAATCGATATTACTTTCTTGGAATTGGACTCTCCGAATGAAGAAGACTTGACTACGAATGAGATTGCAAGTTTGGAATCAGATAATAGAACGGTTTACAATGACGGTTCAACATTGGCCATATACATCTATTTCGCTGACGCTCCCTCGGATGGGGATGATGAAGACGAAGGTTTGGTGACCCTCGGCGCAGTGTATTTAAATACTTCCATGGTCATTTTTGAATCCACCATTCGAGACTTATCGGCACAGACCATGGGCAACATCAGCGTGACGGATATTGAGACCGCCACTTTGAACCATGAATTTGGACACCTTTTTGGTTTGGTCAACTTGGGGACGGACCCTATCAACGACCACGAAGACCCTGAAGCTGCAAACCATTGTGTGGTAGAGGGCGGTTTAATGCGTGCTGCCCTGCAATTTGGAAGCGCTACCTCGCGAGCGCTCGTGAGCAATGAAACAGATTCAACAAAACCCATATGTGCATTAAGTGGACAATCTGTTCTAAAAATGTTGGATACCCGAACTGCTATGGGTGTGCTTATACCCGGTTTGGACCCTGAATGTATTCTCGATATTCAAGGGAACGGAGGACGCTAGTGCCCGTTCTAAGGAATATTTAAATATTTGTGAGTCTGTAGGGAAACCTTCCTTTTGGGATTGGCCATGACAAAATCCACGATTATCGGCATCATTTTATCTCGAACACTCAATACTGGTTGTAAAAAAAGCTAGCACTCCTCACAAACCTGAGCTGCGTGCTCCTCGGAAAATTGAAAATCATGGGTATAGTAAGCAATGACCTTAAGTTCATGTGCTTTTTGATGGATGTCCCCAACAGGAAGTTTATTCTTTTTGGGCGATAAACAAATCCAATCCCAAGTTCCTGTTAAAGGATAGGCTCCTGAAGTTTCAATGTGGGTTTGCATCCCACGCTCTTTTAAAGCAGTGGTCAAGGGTTTCATGTCCCAGGTAAGCGGCTCTCCTCCTGTCACCACTATCGTTTTGGAATATTTGTCGGCGTTTTCTACAATGCGATGAATCGGTGTTGGCGGGTGCCGCTCAGCATCCCAACTTTCTTTCACATCGCACCAATGACATCCTACATCACAGCCCCCTACTCGAATAAAATACGCCGCAGCACCCTTATGATACCCCTCACCTTGAATGGTATAAAACTCTTCCATCAACGGGAGCATCACTCCTTTGTCCACCAAATCCAATATCGCCGTATTTGCCATGGCGCAAAGATAGTTCGATAGGGAGCTTTAACCCAAACTTACCTTAGGACTTACTTTGCAGCAATTACCTCTATTTCAATTTTAGCATTAATGGCAAGTCCTTTGGCGGCATAAGTTGTTCGTGCCGGTTTTTTGACAAAGTACTGTGTGTACACACCATTAAAGGCGGAAAAGTCTGCGATATCTGATAAAATAACAGTACACTTGACCACATTGTCCAAGGACATTCCATGGTGCTCCAAAACCGCTTTAATGTTTTCAATGGTTTGTTGCGTTTCTGCTTCAATACCCCCTTCCACCAACTTTCGTGTCTCGCTGTCAATACCTACTTGTCCTGCCAAGAAGTACAGATTTCCTACTTGAACGGCATCACTGAAGGGCGCATTTTGCTTTCGCGCTTCGTGTGAGGAGTGAAAAATGATTTCGCTATCCGTCTGTCCCCATCCTAGATTGGGTAGAACAAATCCTAAAAAGAGCAATACAAAAGCCGTATTCCGCATAGAAGTATGTTTTTAGTTTTGCTTAAAATTACCCTATTTTTAACGCAAAATGCACTTATGTCTCGCAAAGACGCTTTTTTAAAGCATATTGAAAAAGGCTACACTACCAAGGGCGATTACATTACTATGGGAGCCGGAATGGTGGACGGCGAAACGGTTACCGAAGCTTTTGTAAAAGTTCCACTGAAAACCCTAAACCGACACGGCTTGATTGCTGGGGCCACAGGGACTGGTAAAACCAAAACCCTTCAGGTTATTGCCGAAAACCTATCTCAAAAAGGGATTCCGGTTTTGCTGATGGACCTTAAGGGCGACCTTAGCGGAATTGCCCAACCGAGTCCCGGGCATCCTAAAATTGATGAGCGACACGAAAAAATTGGACTCCCTTTCGAAGCCAGCGGATTTCCTGTAGAGATTATGTCCTTATCCGAACAGAACGGGGTACGAATGCGGGCCACTGTATCTGAATTTGGACCGGTTTTGCTTTCACGGATTTTAGATTTAACGGTAACCCAAGAGGGAATCGTTGCCGTGGTTTTCAAATATTGCGATGACAACAAATTACCGCTACTTGATTTAAAAGATTTCAAAAAAGTATTACAATACGCCACGGGTGAGGGCAAAAAAGAATTTCAAGCGGAATACGGCCGTATTTCGACAAGTTCTACAGGGACCATCCTACGGAAAATTATAGAATTGGAACAACAAGGTGCTGATTTGTTCTTTGGAGAAAAGTCTTTTGAAGTAGACGATTTGGTACGCATTGATGATACTGGGCGAGGCTACATAAACATCATTCGCCTAACCGATATCCAAGACAGACCGAAGCTGTTTTCAACATTCATGTTGAGCTTATTAGCCGAGATTTATGGAACTTTTCCAGAACAAGGCGATAGCGACCGACCCGAACTCATATTGTTTATTGATGAAGCACATTTGATTTTCAAAGAAGCTTCAAAGGCCCTTTTGGACCAAATTGAAAGCATCGTAAAGCTCATTCGTTCTAAAGGGATTGGTTTGTATTTCGTTACCCAAAATCCTACGGATGTTCCCGATGCGGTGTTATCTCAGTTGGGTCTTAAAGTGCAACACGCATTAAGAGCGTTTACGGCCAAAGACCGTAAAGCCATCAAACTGACAGCCGAAAACTATCCCGATTCGGAATACTACGATACCAAAGAAGTGCTTACCTCTTTGGGAATTGGTGAAGCCTTAATCTCAGCATTGGATGAAAAAGGCAGGCCTACCCCACTTGCTGCAACATTGCTTAGAGCGCCTATGAGTCGCATGGACGTACTCACTGAAAAAGAACTGAAAGAAGCCTTATCAGCGTCCAAACTCATTAAGAAGTACAATGAGGATATCGATAGGGAAAGTGCCTACGAAATCCTAAACGAAAAAATAGAAAAGGCTGAAAAAGAGGCCGAGAAAGAAAAAGAAGAACGCAAAACCACCACCCGAAGTCGTTCAAGAAGCAAAAGCACACGAATGAACCCTGTAGTCAAAGTATTGACGAGTGCTACTTTCATTCGAGGTGTATTGGGGGTATTGAAAAAAGTGATTCGATAGGCTTATGAAAAAAACATTACTTGCGCTTTTGGGCATTTTATTAATATCGGCTTGTCAGGAAAAGGATACCACCTTCTTGATAACGGAGCAGAGTGTTGGTCCGCTACAAACCACCACTATTGTGGATAACCTAGAGACCATCTTCGTAAACGATTCTTTGGTCAAGGATACTGTGGCTTTTCAATTCGGTAGCTCCGCAGGAAAAATCAAGGTATTTGAGAAAGGTGGAAAGCATCTGTTGACCTTGACGCCAAGTCAAGATTCAGTCCAAACGGTGGAAAACATTCAGGTGTTTGACCCAAGGTATTTGTCGGCAACCGGAATTGGTTTGCAAAGCACATTTGGAGATATCAAGGCTAATTATGAGGTTAAAAAGATAGTGACTACCATGAACAGCTTGGTGGTTTTTCCGAAAGAGAGCAACCTTTATTTCACGCTATATAAGGAGGACCTTCCAGAAAACTTAAGATATACCACTTCTCGCATCGAAATGGTTCAAATTCCGGATGATGCCCGTATCAAATATTTGATGCTGGGATGGAATCCATAATACCTTAGGCAGACATGTCCAAAAGTTACATTGTACAGCGAAATCCTTTTAAAGTTCCCACCGATGATGGGAAATCCATAGCGGAACATTTTGGAATGGCTACTGATGGAAATACGGACATTAGCATCGCCCATATGATTGCCCCTCCTGGGTGGAGCGAACCGCCTCAAACCCCAGATTTCGATGAATTTACCTTAGTAATTCGAGGAAAGAAGCAATTTTTGATTGAAGGTGAAAAAGTCGTTTTGAGCGCAGGGGAATCCATAAAAATCATGAAAAATACCCGAGTGCAATATGCCAACCCTTGTGAGGAAGAATGCGAATACGTTTCAGTTTGCACTCCTGCTTTCGATGTCAACAAAGTACATCGCGAAGAAGCAACTTAACTACTTCCTATTGCAATCCGTACTGTTCACGGTTCGCTAATACTTTTGGAGAGTTTTTTTGCATCCATTCGGTGAGTTCCAACAGTCTTTCCACATAGCTATGCCCAAATTCGGTTAGACTATATTCCACACGTATGGGTACCTCCGGAAAGGCTTCACGTTTGAGATAACCATCCGCCTCGAGCGCCTTCAACCGTTGACTCAGAACTTTATTGGAAATCCCGTAGACGTATTTTTTAAGCTTATTGAAGCGAAGTGTGTCAAAATAGGCCAACCACAAAATTATCAAGGTACTCCACTGGTCAGAAGCCACAGACATAACGTCGCGAACTGGGCAGAGTGCTGGGGGATTCTTGTAATCAATGTGCGCGAACATTTTTTCCAACTTTTTTGTAATCCTAACTTTCTGATTATCAACAATAGTTTCCATGACTTAACTTAATATGGGAAGCGTTACCGTATTTTTTTTGGATTGGAATCCGTATTTTTAATCTCCTTTATAGAGTAAGTTACTAAAAGTAACCAATATGAAAAAATTTCTAGCCCGACTTATTCCCCGTCTGTATGGATTTTACTTTAATGTACTATCCCTGTTCAATAGAAAAAAAACAGCTCAAAAAGCATTTGATGTGTTCTGTACGATTCGCAAAGGAAGAATCACGGAAAAACAAAAACCCTATTTGGATTCCGCCAAAATGACGGTTGAAAATGCCGCTGGCCATCAAGTGCAGCTTTATCATTGGCCAGGAAAGGGAGATACGGTTCTTCTTGTTCATGGGTGGGAGAGCAATGCTTTTCGTTGGCGGAACCTTATCCAGAAACTGCAAGATTCTGACTTGAACATTATCGCGTTTGATGCGCCCGGACATGGCAACTCCTCAGGACATCAATTGTA
>CALBPG010000114.1 GCA_937899065.1 uncultured Allomuricauda sp. | reverse complement strand
AGAAAAGATTGTCCCAGATACATTAGTGTTACTATTCGGATCAACAACAAGACCAGACCTTTCAGATATAGTTGATGACGCATTGAAATCAGGAAGCATTCCCCCCAAAGCGTCGGATTTGTCAATCTCGGCATTTTCCAGGTCCAATTCAAACTGGGCGATGCTCAGGTTATTCTCTACCGCGTATTCCACACACTCTTCCAATGTCCATTTTTTGAGCTGGGCATGTGACCCATAAATGGTGAACAGGCATAGTGCGATTATCGTTAGTGTACGTTTCATTCGTTTTTTGATTTTTTGGTTGTTATTGATTAGGCTTCCTCTTCTTCAGATTCTTCTTCCTCCAAGCCTTTTTTGATGGGTTCGGTTTTGTTCCATTGTTTTACCTCATCGGATTCTTCCAAACCACTTACGATTTCTACATTTACCCCATCAGAGATTCCGATTTCAATATCCCTTCTTTCAAATTCTTGATCGCCCGTAGCTATTTCCACATAGGGTTTATCGGTTTCTTTATCAAATTGTAACAAGGCTTCTGGAATCACCAAAATACTGTCCTTTTTTTCCAAGGTTAGGGATGCATTCGCACTGTATCCCGCTCGAATCAAGAAATCATCATCTACCGAAACATCTCCTTCAATCTTGAACTGTACGGCTCCTGACTCTTCCACTCCTTTAGGGGCAATGAACTTCAGTTTGGCATCAAATTCCTTGTCCTCAATGGCCCCCAAACTAATTTTCAAAGGCATCCCGATTTCGAGTTTCCCGACTTCACCTTCATCCACTTTTCCTTCAAAAATCATTTTCCCTAAATCTGCAATGGCTGCGATGGTTGTACCATCGTTGAAGTTATTACTTTGGATAACCTGGTCTCCAACTTCTACTGGAATTTCAAGAATAGTTCCTGTAACCGTAGCACGAATGTTCGTGTTCGCTGAAGAAGAACCACCCGCAGAACCTACTCGAATGATTTGATAGTCCGTTTTGGCATTTTTCAATTCTTGAATCGCTTGATCGTATTGCAATTGCAAGTTGTTGAAGTCTTGACTGGAAATCACACCTTTATCAAAAAGGGTTTTGTTTCGGTCGTATTCAATTTTGGTGTTGTTCAAAGCAATTTCCGCATTGTTTACCCGACCTCGCGCTGCATAAAGCGATTGCTCATTAGGCACCACTTTAATGACTGCAATAAGGTCTCCTGCTTCGACCGATTCGCCTTCTTCTTTAAAAATCTTATCAATTATTCCAGAAATCTGAGGTTTGATTTCGACCTCTTCCTGTGGAATTACTTTACCCGTGGCCACGGTCTTCTTTTCTATACTCGAAATGAAGGGCGTGTGCGTTTCATAGGTAATGGCTGATTTACTATTGGATTTGATGAAAAAAATAGCGGCCCACATTGCACCTAGTACCAGCACACCAAGACCTACCCATTTTAAAACTTTATTTACTTTTTACTCTTCTCTTAAGGCATCAATAGGACGGATGCTCACTGCGCGCTGTGCGGGTATCAGTCCGATTAAGGTTCCCAAAACAATCATAAGTACCATAGCTCCCAAAACATAGGGAATGGGTACGGTAGGGTTGGTATAGGGAAAATCGATGTCCTTGGTTAAATTATTTACCGCGCTTAGGGTGAGGGCTCCTAAAATGATGCCCATGACTCCTGCAATGAAAGTCAAGAAAACAGATTCAAGGATGATTTGTGAGCGTACCTCTTTTGGGGTTGCTCCAAGCGCTCGTCGCACCCCCAACTCCTTGGTTCTTTCTTTTACGGAAATCAACAAAATGTTTCCAATGCCAATAACACCGGCCAAGATGGTTGCGATTCCAATTACTAGGGATAAAAAGGTCAATCCTTTGGAAAAGCCCATAATCCTGTTGAAGATTTCACCCAAGTTAAAAGAGCCGAAAGCTCTTTCATCCGTCGGGTCTACACGATGGATGCTTTTCAAAACAGATTTGACATCTTCTTCTACTTGCACCACATCTGCATCGTCATACGCCGCAATGGTCAACCAATCAATATATTCCCCGGTATTGTATAATTTTTTATAGGTACTGAAAGGGATGTAAATGTCTCCATCGGTTTCAAACCCTCCGCCAGGGACATACTTGTGTACCCCGACTACTTGAAAATAAATGTTATCAATTCGGATATATCCTCCAATAGGTTCTTCATCTTCTTCGAACAGTTCCTTTCGGGTTCGCTCACCAATCACACACACCTTGCGTGCTTGTTCGATATCATCCTTGTTGATGAATCGACCATTGTCATATATTTTTTTAGTGGCAATTTTTGTGAATACCGGAAAGTCACCGTAAACCGCAAAATTGCTCGATTTTTGCCCTCTTACAATTAATGCTGGGTCACCTCCAAATACGCCTTTCGCATTTCGTGGAGCGATAAATTGTATCTCTGGAATTCTATTTTGCAATACTTGAACATCACTGAGTTCAAGGCGTAGTTGCCTACCGGTTTTAAACCCGTCATAAGGTTTGCTTGTACTTTGAGCCCAGGCAAACAAACTGTTCATGGCTACGGTTTCAAACTGTCTTTCAAAACCATTGTCCAATCCTTTTGCGGCACCGGACATGCCGATGTATACAAAAATGCCCCAAAGTACCCCGATGATGGTGATAACGGTTCGAATCTTGTTCTTGCTGATGGAACCGAATATCTCTTGCCAAGTATTTCTATCAAATAAAATTCGCATGTTACTCGTCTCTTAGTGCTACAATAGGTTTGATTTTAGCAGCCCTTCGTGCAGGTACATATCCTGCTAAGGCCCCGAACACTATCAACACCAAGGTTGCAAATACTGCAAAGCCCATGTTGATATATGGATTCTTGATAAAGAAATCCTCCAACTTCTCCCCGAGAGAGCTCAACAAGCCCACTCCTATCATCATCCCGACAAAACCGGAGAATGCCGTGATAACGATGGATTCCATTAAAATGGTTCCAATCACGGATGCCGGGGTGGCGCCCATAGCTTTTCGAATACCCAATTCCTTGGTACGTTCTTTTACCACAAAAACCATAATATTGCTGATACCTATAATCCCAGCGATGATTGTTCCCAAAGCAAACACCGATGAAATAATTCCCAAAACCAAAGCAAACTGTTGGTTTTGCTGATAGTTATCCGCTACGTTTCGAATGTAAAGTCCGTTTGGATCCTCGGGGTCGATAAATTTTTTATCTCGTAAAAACTTGTCCAATTTGGTCTCAAAAGTCATCGCAGCTGCATAACCAATCTGTGGCTTGAATGCGAGGATGATTTGCCCGACTTTATCAGTACTTTTTTCAATAAGTTGTCTTGTGGTATACGGCAAGTAAATGAGACGCTCTTCGTTATCTCCACCGTCATCTTGGAAAACTCCGATCACTTTAAAGGCACTCCCGCCCATATCCACATATTCGCCGATGGAATTTTCACCTTTAAAGAGATCTTTTTCGACCAAGCGCCCAATCACGATGTGCTTCGCTTTGTCTTTGATGTCGGTCTCATTCAGGTACCGACCTTTCATCATGATGGTTTTCTCACAATATTGGTGTGCTGGACCTACTGCACGATTAGTGTAATTATTGGATTCGCCTTTATACTTTACCAGGGCACTACGGGTTGTTCTTGGGGTGATGTACTCCAAGAACATGGGAAAGTTTTTCTTGATATCGGCCAAGTCAGTGTTATCAAATTCAATTTGACGGCCTGATTTATATCCTTTATAAGGTTGTGATGTTCGGCCAGGAAAAAGAAAGAAGGTATTCGTAGCATCATCATTAAAGAATTCGTCAAAGGTATTTTGTAGGCCATTGGTGAAACCCACCAAAATCACCACAATAAAAATACCCAAGGCTACCGTAAATCCGGATAGGAACGTACGAAGCTTGTTCTTCTTAATAGTATCGAATATTTCCTTCCAGGTATCCCTACTGAACATATTCCGCAGCTCTAACTTGCTTTACTTTTTTATCTTCCACGATAACACCATCGCGAAGGTGCACAATACGTTTGCACATGTGCGCAATATCCTCTTCGTGGGTGACCACTAGAATGGTATTTCCTTCGTCATTGATTTTCTGAATCAAATCCATAACCTCGTAGGAAGTTTTACTATCCAAGGCACCAGTAGGCTCATCTGCCAATAGCACTTTGGGTTCTGCCGCCATGGCACGTGCAATGGCCACACGTTGTTTTTGCCCCCCAGAAAGTTCGTTGGGCAGGTGTGTTGCCCATTCTTTTAAACCCACTCTTTCCAGATAGTTCAAAGCTTTTTCTTGTCGTTCTTTACGACCAACTTTTTGATAATATAGCGGCAAGGCCACGTTTTCCATGGCACTTTTATAGTTGATAAGATTAAAGGATTGGAAAATAAAACCTAAAAACTTGTTTCGATATTGGGCTGCCTTTGTCTCGCTAAGATTTTTAATCGGCACATTGTCCAACGTATACTCACCAGAATCGGCTTCATCCAACATCCCCAAAATATTGAGCAATGTGGACTTCCCTGAACCGGATGAGCCCATAATCGCCACCAGTTCTCCATCTTCTGCCGTAAAATTAATTCCCTTGAGCACGTGAAGCGAGTTGCTTCCCATTTTATAGGATTTATGAAGGTCTTTGATTTCTATCATGATGGCTAATTGATTAATGTGGTGACTTCTCAGTTCTCGTATAGGACTTCAAAGTCGATGAATTGTTACAACGTTACTTGAATTATTTTTAAAGGCACTCTAGTTTGCTCCCTCTTCTTCCTCTACATTGTTCCAGACCTTTATTTTGTCTTCTTGGGTCAAGCCAGATTTCACCTCGACAAAAATGCCGTCACTTACCCCCAATTCAATATCTCGACGCTCAAATTGCTGTTCAGAGGTTTCGACTTCTACAAAAGGTTTCTTGGTATCGTCATCAAATTGCACCAAAGCCTCTTTTAAAGCCAATACACTATCTGCTTTTGCCAAAATGATGGAAGCATTTGCACTTAGTCCAGCACGGATAAAAGTGTGTCTTCCTTAGTCAAAGTCCCTTTGATTTCGAATTGAATAGCGCCATTTTCTTCTTTTCCCTTTGGCGCGATATAATCGAGGACAGCGTCAAAAACACGATTCTCTATGGCACCCACAGTAATTTCCAATGGAAGGTCTTCTTTAATACGACCTACTTCGGATTCATCCACCTTTCCTTCAAAAATCATTTTCTCCACATCCGCAATGGCGGCTATTGTGGTTCCTTCGTTGAAGTTATTGCTTTCGATAACTTGGTTCCCTACCTCTACAGGAACTTCAAGTACCATTCCTGTGACGGTTGACTTAATTAACGTATTGGCTGCACTGCTCAGTCCAGAAGTGGTCCCTGTTTTTACAATGTCATATCGTTTATTGGCAGCACCATACGTTTGTTTGGCTTGGTCATAGGTTACCTCCGCCCGTTCTAAGTCTGCTTGGGAGATTACTCCTTTATTAAATAGGGAGAGTTGACGGTCGTAGTTTCGTTTTTGGTCATTTAAATTGATTTTGGCTTCATCAATGGCATTACGTGCATCGTTAAGCGCATTCAAATTCGGAACTACCTTGATTCTGGCCAAGAGGTCTCCTGATTTTACATAATCTCCTCCTTCTACATAAATTTCTTCGATAACCCCAGAAATATTGGGTTTAATCAATACTTCCTCCAAAGGTAAAATACTACCTGTGGCCACAGCTTTTTTAACAATATCCTGTCTTTCCAGATTCTCGGTTTTGTATTGTACCGGGTCTTCTGAATTCTTTTGGTACAAGTAGTACATAGACCCTCCAAACACGACAAGGATAAGCACCAAAATGATTATAGTTACTGATTTTTTCATGATTAGTTATTGTATTATTTGATTGATTGAATTATTCTGTTCGTAAGGCTTCAATGGGTCGTACTCGTATAGCGCTATTCGCGGGAATGAATCCAGCCAAAAGACCAGAAACCATAAGTATGAGCAATGCGCCACTCACTACCCCAATGCTAACACTGGGATTCATAAACATATCTACAGGACCCACACTATCCAACACAGTGTTGATGGCAAAAATGACGAGCGAGCCGAAAATAATGCCGGCCATCCCTGAAATAATGGTCAGAAAAATGGATTCCATTAAAATTTGAAGTTTGATGGACCACGGTTGTTCGCCCAGCGCTCGGCGAATCCCAATTTCCTTAGTGCGTTCTTTCACCACAATGAGCATAATGTTGCTTACACCAATGATTCCAGATAGCAATACCATGATGCCAACGATATAGGCAACCCCTCGCAAGGCACCAAAAAGACTTTCCACGCGATTGAATTCTTCATACAGGTCAAAGTAACCAATGGCACGCGTGTCATCTGGATGTACTTTATGCCGCTTCTTCATTTCGCTAACGATATCGTGCTTTAAGTTCGAGATAGAACTATTGTCGTTCGCCGTGATGGCCATCCAGCCCACTTCTTCTCCCCGATTAAACGCTTGCGAAAAAGAGGTAAAGGGCACATAAATTTCCTTTTGCGATTCTTCTCCATCGCCATTATTACTGTTCTTTTTATAAGTACCAATGACCATGAAGTTCACCCCTTGGATTTTGATATAGGTCCCTAAAACTTCTTCGTCTTTCTCGTACAAATCATTTTTGACACCTCTTCCAATAACCGCCACCTTTCGCTTTTCGCGAATGTCGTTGTGGTTTACGAAACGACCCGAGGTAATGGTCATAGGTTCTTGACGGATGATTTCAGGATAATCCCCATACACATTGTAGGCACCGGCACGAATGCCATGCACTACATTGTTCCCGCCGCGAAAGCCACTTAAGCGGTTTCTAGGAGAGATGAATCTAAGATTAGGGACGTTGTCTTGAATGGCTTGCACATCGCTGGTACGAAACTCAAAACTTCGGCCTTTCGGAAGCCCTTCATATGCTTTGGTCGTGCTTCGGGTCCACATGAACATGGTGTTCGTAGCGATATCCCCAAAATCTTGGCGAATACCGTTTTCCAACCCTTTGCCTGCGGCAAGTAGTACAATGAGTATGAAAATTCCCCAGCACACGCCAAATGCCGTGAATAAAGTGCGCCAAACATTGGAGGTAAGAACCTCTAAAATTTCGCGCCATCGGTCTTTGTTAAACATGGTTGGTTGGTTTTGGTTATTCGTCTCGTAAGGATTCTATCACTTGCACACGAGCAGCCCGCCATGCTGGCACAAATCCTGCCAAAGTACCTGCTACTATCAATACAATTACTGTGGAAAATGCCACGTTAAAACTCACTGAGGGATTTAAGACATAATCTACTTCAATATTCGGGCCTACCAGTTCTAAAAGGCCCATGCTGAAAATGAGGCCTGCAAAACCAGAAATAGCCGTTACAAAAATGGCTTCATGCAAAATCATTCCAATAATGGACCAGGGTTTTGCACCCAATGCTTTTCGAATCCCTATTTCTCGGGTACGCTCGCGTACCACAATCATCATTATGTTGCTCACTCCTACTACCCCAGCAATAATGGTACAAATACCCACAAACCAGAAAAATAGTTTTATATTCCCTGTGAGACCATAGTAACGTTTCGCTTCTTCCATAGCGCTCCACACTTCCAAGGCGCCATTATCATCTGGTGCGACAGTATGCGCTTGTTGTAAGTACGATTTTAGATTTTCTTTAAAGGCTACCGCCTGTGCTACGGCTTCGTCAAAGTTCTCGACCGGTGGAAGCGTATAGGCCATATTGTTAACTCGATTTCCGCCGTTGAATACTTTTTGCGCTGTGGTAATGGGAATGTAGATACGTTCTTCCTCTTGTTCTCGCATTTCCCTGAAAACCCCAATAACTTTAAAGGGAATTCCCGAGATATCAATCATCTCTCCCAAAGGACTGTCAACCTCGTTAAAAACATCTTTTTTGATTTTGTTGCCAATGATGGCAACTTTTCCAGTAGCCAGTTCGTCAAGGTGGTTTACGAAACGCCCTTCTAGCATCGCTGTATTTTCGATAAACTGAAAATCTGTAGAAACGCCTTGAACTCCATAGATAAGGGCTTCTTTTCCGTAGTTTACGGTAATGTCGCGGACAAAAATTCTAGAAGATTCATATTCGATATCCTCTTCGTACATGGAGCTTACGGTCTCAAAGTTTTCGTTGACGAAGCGAATTCGACGACCAGGGTTGAGTCCCTTATATCCTTTGGAGGTCATTCCGGGCCAAGCCCAAATACTAGTAGATGCATCTTGTTTGAATTCTTGCTCAATACCATTGCGCATGCCTTGACCAAAGCCTAATAAAATTACCAAGATGAAAATACCAGACGCAACGGAGAGTCCGGTCAAAAATGTACGGAGTTTGTTCTTACGGATAGTGTCGAATATCTCTTGCCACCGTTCTATATCGAACATAGGAAAGTGTTTTGATTGATTGATGAAATACGCGAGCGTACCTCAGTAAGACATGAAGTAAGCTTTATTGTTACAGTTATACCGTAAAAAAAATGTTAATTTTTTGAATTTGTTAACGTCGCATCTTTCGATACACGAAATAAAAGACCCCGGCGACCAGTACGTAGGGTATGGCCATGAGGTAAACAATGCCATTGTTGATGGCCTCAGCCGTTTTGCCATCCGCCTCACTTTCTACTACTGCACGACACATGGCACATTGCGCCTCGCTAACCATAGGCAAGAACAATAGCATCAAAATAAGGACCGTACTTCTTGTATTCATTAGTGCATGTAATAGGGTGAAATCATCAAATACACCACTACTCCCGTAATGGCTACGTACAACCAAATGGGAAACGTAAACTTGGCCCATTTTCGATGACTCACAAAATCTTTCAAGTACGATTTACTATATGTAATCAATACCATGGGAATAACCCCAATGGAGAGGGTAATGTGGGTAATCAAAATAAAGAAATAGACATAGCGGATGACACCTTCAGCACCAAACTTGGTGCTTTCCGAGGTCATATGATAAGCTACATACATCACCAAAAACATGGCGGAAAGTGCAATACAAGTGGTCATTAAATTTTGATGCAATTTGCGCTTTCCATTTTTAATGGCAATCACCGCAGCAATCAACAAAATAGCAGTTATCCCATTAATGCTAGCGTATATGGGTGGCAAAAAAGTCAAGGGTTTCGCATTTGGAATTTTATAACCAAACAAGAACGCGACAACTAAAGGCACCGCAATGGAAACTATGGTTATCCAACGATTCAGTTTCTTTTCTCTTACACCAACTTCTGTAGTACTCATTCTGCCAATAACTTTTGAATATCCTCTTTGAGGATAGTAATTTGTTGGGGCTCCCCTTCTTCGTTAACGCCCTGTTTTTCGGTAACGGTACCTCGATAGTAAATAATCGGGTTACCGAAACCATCTTCTCGAGAACGCAAATACCCTTGCTTGTCTACCAAAGCTAGCATCCCAGAATGTTCAAATCCACCAGGAGCATCACTATTTTCTTCTGCGGGAAGGTAAAACCCTTCTTTTGCCAATTGGTAAATGGCGTCGAAATCTCCTGTCAAGAAATTCCAATCGGGGTCTGTGACCTCATTTTTTGCTTGATAGGCCTTAAGTACTGAAGGGGTATCGTATCGAGGATTGATAGTGAACGAAGCTACCCCGAAGTCTTCTTGCTCGGAAAACGTATTTTGCAAGGCCAACAAGTTTTTGGTCATGATGGGACAGATGGTCGGACAAGTCGTAAAAAAGAACTCTACCACATACACTTTTCCAAGATAGTCTTTGTCGGAAACCAACACACTGTCTTGGTTTAAAAAACGAAACTCAGGTACCTTACGACGCTTTCCATTATTAACAACATAACTGAGTTCCTTTTCCAAGGCCACCATGCTCATGCGGTCGTTTTCGACCACGCTTTTACCCTTAAGTCGGTTTACTATCTTGGGAATAAAGATGATTCCGAAAACGAGTATCACCAAAGACACCCAAACGTAGGTATAGCGTTTTCCTTTATTTGCTCCTGTCGGCATTATTCTTCTTTAGGGCTAGTCGATATTCCGCCAAAATAATTTTGACATCATCCTCCATTTTATTGTTCAACTCGGCGACTGAAGCGGTATTGAATCCATATTTAACACCTTCATCCTCGTCATCTTTCCTTCCTCTAAGGTTTTTGTCTTTATCAATTATAAAAACATAAGAAGAACCCAAATCCTCATCCAACGCTAAGTTGCTCTTTAACTGATAAAAATAGGTTTGGATTTCATTGGAATCTTTGTAAACAAAATTCCATTTTTCGGTATCGGAAAGTGTGCCTAACTCATCTTTCAGAGCATTCACTTCAACTTCGTGCCCTTTGGGCACAACCATTAACAATTGGAAATCGTTGAAGTCACTGAAACGCTTGTAAATTTTTTGGTTTAGATTAAATGCGTTACCCTTTTTCTTGCCTACTTCGTTCCCCAAAAATCCCAAAATTGTAATCTTTCCTTCCAACTGGGGTTCACCTTTTTGGTTTTGTAGTTCAGGAACGCTTTCCGTAAGTACCGGCAGTTTTCCGAAGTTATTTACACCAGACGCAAAGAACAAATACGCCACTAAGGGAAACACAAAAAGAACAACAAGAACAAAGGTTTTTTTCATTGCAAGACCTCAGATTACAAAAATAAAAAAGACGGTTTTTAAACCGTCTTTTACAAATGTTAATACTTTCTTAGAAGTTCCAGGCTAAAAAGCTATCCTTAAAGACGTTGTAGATATAATCTGCTTCAAACAACAGAATGAAAATCAAATAGCTGACCAAGAAAATGGGTGTCCAAACCACAGCTCTTCGTAAAGAACTTTTCTCGTCACGCAAGTGCATAAAATCCCAAGCAATGTAATAGGCCTTTACCAAAGTCAAAATGATGAAAATCCAATTAAGCAGTTTCATACCCAAAAAGTAATTTTTGGTTAAAACTTCTGGTTTAACAATCCCTAGACCCACTTCTATCGCAGTAACAATAGAAAGAAATATAAGAACACCCCAAATCTTTTGAATATTGGACTTGAACTTTACAAGCCCTCTGAAGATTTCCAATTTATGTTCGTGTGCCATAATGCTTTACTTAAATACTTTAGGAATTAAACAAGGTAGAAGAAGGTGAATACGAATACCCAAACCAAATCTACAAAGTGCCAGTAGAGCCCTACCTTTTCAACCATTTCATAGTGTCCTCTTCGCTCGTACGTTCCCAGAATAACGTTGAAGAAAATAATAACGTTGATAACCACTCCAGAAAATACGTGGAATCCGTGGAATCCGGTAATGAAAAAGAAGAAGTCTGCAAACAACCTACTTCCATACTCATTACGGATAAGGTTGGCACCTTCTACGACCATAGTGGCGTCTTTCAATTTTGCCAAAGATTCTTTTCTGCTTAAAAGGGTTTTCTCTCCTTCTTCACTTATGAGCTCGGTACGAATCAAGATGTTCGGATTCGCCTTAAATCCTTCAATCACTTCATTTAAAGAATAAGAGGTTTGATATCCTTCTCCCTGATACCAGATACCATTATAACTCTGATGTTTTGTTCTGTCCTCAGGTAAGGTTTTAGAGAAATCCGCCAGCGCGGCTCTTTCGCCTGTTTCAGCATTCACAAATTGCAGGATACGGCCTCCTTTTGTTTCCAACGCCCCAAAATCACCCTTGATGAAAGTTGCCCATTCCCAAGCTTGAGAACCAACGAAAATCGCACCACCAATAATGGTCAGGAACATATAAAAGATGACTTTGTTCTGTTTCATTTTATGACCCGCATCTACAGCAAGTACCATCGTTACCGAAGACATAATCAAAATGAAGGTCATGAATGCGACGTAGTACATCGGGTAATTACCGTGGAAGAAGGGAACGTGTGTGAACACTTCATCCGCAATGGGCCATGTTTCAATAAACTTGAATCGAGAAAATCCATAGGCTACCAAAAATCCTGAGAAAGTCAAGGCATCAGAAACGATGAAGAACCACATCATCATTTTACCATAGCTTGCGTTCAATGGCTGGTTGCCACCTCCCCAAACATTTTCGTCAGAACCGGTTGTTACCGTTGTATCCATATACGTTTTGTTTTAATAAAACTTTAGCAAAAATAAAACCTTTTACCCTTTTCTTAAAGTACTATTGGAATGAAAACCGTACTTCCTTTCATTTATTTTACGAAATACATGAAAAGGATGAGATATACCCATAACAAATCCAAAAAATGCCAAAAAGTAGCACCCAGTTCTAAACCAAGCATATTGCTAGGAGTGTACTTCCCTCTAAATTGCTGGAACATCACTACCAACAACGAAATCAAGCCTGCGACCACGTGTACAATATGTACCGCAGCAATCAAGAACACGTAGGACATTTTGATATTACTGGTAGGACCGGTAAAATAGTAGCCATTTTCCAGCATTTGGGAGAATCCGACAAACTGGAGTACTACAAAAAGTAACCCTAGAGCAAGGGTAATTCCCAACATCAAACGACCTTGACCTTGGTTGTTCTGTTTTACCGCTCTTTTGGCCAGAATATAGGTCAAACTGCTCAATACAATAGTTGCCGTACTCCAAACAAAGGCTTGTGGCAACTGTAGGTCACTTATCCAGTCCGCTCGCTTACTACTTACAATGTAGGCACTGGTCCAACCGGCAAAGCCCATAATGAGGCTAACCAATCCGAACCAAAGCATCATTTTCTTAGCTCTGCTGTTTTTCTCTTGAGCTGTCGCTTGTGTCAAATCCATCTTAACTCAACATTTTATCAATAACAAATATGATTTGAATAACCGATATATAGGTAACGCTAGCCAGCATAAGTCTGCGGGCTGCAACATTATCTCTTTTTTCATATAGTTTAAAGGCAAAAAACAACATTACCAGACCACACACCAGAATGAGCGCTGCCGCTGGAACACTTAACACCAAACGTCCTGTGAATCCGAAAACGGGCATAATGGAAATAACAATCATCAAAATGGTGTAAAGGATAATCTGAACGGCCGTTCCCGTATCCTTTTTGCCCGTTGGAAGCATTTTAAAGCCTCCTTTTTTGTAATCATCATCCAACATCCAACCTAGCGCCCAAAAATGCGGAAACTGCCAGAAGAATTGAATCATAAATAAAGTTCCTGGTTCAATACCAAAATCATTCGTAGCAGCCACCCAACCCAACATAAATGGAATGGCCCCTGGGAAAGCACCAACAAAAACCGCCAAAGGGGTTTTTGTTTTTAAGGGCGTGTACACCGAGGTATATAGAAATATGGATATCGCCCCAAACATCGCTGTTTTGGGATTGAGAATATACAAGGCTACTACACCCATGAGGGTCATGGCAATGGCAATTGCGAGGGCCGTATTTACCGACATGCGTCCGGCTGGAATAGGCCGGTTTTTGGTTCGCTTCATCAAAGCGTCCAAATCTTTTTCGATAACCTGGTTATAGGCATTGGAGGCCCCTACCATGCAGTATCCGCCAAAGGCCAACAAAAACACCTCATAAAAGTCGATTTGATATGCCCCCAGAAAATAGCCTGCTATAGAAGAAAAAAGCACGCTCAACGCCAATTTTGCTTTGGTAATCTCCTTGAAATCAGAAAAAACCAATGCAAACGTACTACTGGAAACAGAACCTGCCACAGACCTCATCTACAATTTCTATTGACGTGCAAAGATAACGTCGAACTGTACCTAATACAAAAGCTTAGCTTCAATTTCTTATGATTCCAAGTAACAGACCTTGCTTTTGTTTAACCTTTTGAAACCAATGGGAAAATGAAATGGGATGCAATAAAAAAGCCCCGATTTCTCGAGGCTTCTTGAATGATTCTTTTTCCTATTGCAATTTAAATGTAATTGGAATACTGAATGGCACTTTTACAGGGCGACCTCTTTGTTTCCCTGGTGTCATTTTTGGAAGCTTTTTGATAATTCGCATCGCTTCAGCTTCTAAGTTTTTGTCTGGACCTCGCATCCTTATGTTACCGATACTTCCGTCTTTCTGAATAACGAAAATAACGCTCACCCTTCCTTGAACACCCATTTCTTGGGCAATCTCAGGATAACGGAAATTTTTACGGATATGCTTTTGCATCATTTCTTGGAAGCACTGCTTTTTGTTTCCAGCTTTCTCACAGCCCGGAAAAACAGGTACATCTTCAATTACTGCGAAGGGAACTGAAATATCTTCATCAACCTCGTCAACCTCAACTTCTTCAACTTCCATCACCTCTTCTTCCTGACTTGTCTCAGTAGATTCAATGACGGTTTCTTCCACTTCTTCTTCATCCTCAACGACCTCAATAACTTCTGGAGCTGCTGGTGGTGGAGGTGGAGGTGGCGTTTTAATCTGCTCGGTCATCGGCACCTCTTCGTCAAGTTGGTCTTCAACATTCAAAGAGATGTCATAATCACTGTCCGGGTCATATTTTTTCCACTCCATGGCACCATACACCAATCCTAAAACAGCCGCTAACCCTATAACAAAATAGAGTGTGCTATTTTTACCGACGTCAGCACGTGGATTCTTTTTTAGTTCCATTCTTATTGATTTAGTGTTCGCTAATTTAATATTTAATTTGGGAAATGCGCAATAGATGGGCTTATTTTAACGGCTCTTTCCTAGGATTGAACCGAAGTACTACCAAAACGGCAAAACTAGCACCCAACAGGTTAGAAAGCATATCCGTCCACTCCGCGGCCCTATCTTGGGTCAAGGTCAGCTGCAATAGTTCCATAATTCCTCCGTAGGCTACCCCCGAAAGGAAAACTGCCATTACCCTTTTCAAGTTAAAATGAACCCTCTTTCGACCCAACCAAAAACTACCAAAAAACACGAAGCCAAAATAAAAAACAAAATGAGTGATTTTATCCACAAATGGGATTCGGATGGCTTCGGTATCCAGTGCTGAAAATGACACCAAACTAAGTACCGTTATCAGCGTCAACCATAGGAAAAAAAGCACTGCAAAGTGCTTTTGATTAAGCTCCAACAAGCGCTTTATACCCCGCATCATCCAATAGGCCATCTATTTGGGAAGGGTCACTGATTTTGATTTTAATCATCCAACCTTCACCATAGGGGTCAGAGTTTACCTTTTCGGGTTCGTCTTCCAAACTTTCATTGAACTCAATGATTTCACCCGTTAGCGGTAAAAAAAGGTCGGATACCGTTTTGACTGCTTCCACGGTACCGAAAACCTCTTCTTGGTCCAAGGTTTCATCAACGGTTTCCACTTCTACGTATACAATATCGCCCAACTCGCCTTGGGCAAAATCGGTAATGCCCACAGTAGCGACATCGCCTTCAATTTTTACCCATTCATGGTCTTTGGTGTACTTTAATTCGGCAGGTATGTTCATTAGTTTACATTATGTTTAGTCCTGAAACAAATGTACTATTCTAGCCATAGCTTATCAAACAAAGATTCCAACAAAATTTAAGAAGAGGTTATAGGCTTAATTACCAAAATTATAGCGCAAAGTAAACCCTGTATTGATAGTGGTTTGTGGAAAGGCAGTGGATACGGCAAACTCCGAGAAGGAATGGTCATAGAAGAAGAGGGCATTGAAATTCTTACTCAGCGCATAATCCGCAGTAAACTTGAACGACACCAGTTGTTGCCCGGAGGTAATTTGATTATTGTCTATATCCAAGTTGCGGATAATTGTGATGTTATCTCTGATGGATAAATCCGCTTTGAGGTTCAAATCACCCTTGAATCGTGTTTTTTCACCACCAATATTGGTAACAAACTTTACATCTTTAAAGCGATATCCCAATCCTAGGGTATATTCTTTCCCGTTGATTTCAGTTAACAAACTATTGTCAAAACTTAGAGAAAGTGTTCGGTCGGTTCGAACCTCTGCTAAAAAGCTTAAAGAATTTTTCATTTCAAAGTCCACCCGCATCAACGGATTGAATTGGTCAGTCAATACAATATTGTTGATGATGTTTTCTGGTAATATATCGTCATTTTCGGGATTGAATGGCGTGTTTTCTCTTTCGAGATTCGTTTGAAAGGAATTAATACTGTAAGCCGCACGATACCCGTGTGTCAAAGAAAAACGCTTGAATTTTTTCTTGAACCAGCGGTTCTTCATAAGCCCGGTATACTTAATGTTCCAGTTTGGAATTGGAATTTCACGGAAGGCATCCAAGTTTACACGATTTACATCTTGCCCAGTGTACGCAGCAAAGAATGCAGGCAACAACACTTCTTGCTGTGTTTTACCATAGCGTTGCGGAAAGCCATCTTCATCTAGGGGACCAGTGGTTTGCCCTCTATCGGATACCAATCTATTGGCGATAACAATTCGATTGGCTTTGAACTCTTCGAAGGTTTTGGAATCAAACTCATCGCTTTTGTTGAAAGCGGTGGTAATCATCATGGTGGAAATGCTAAAATTCCCGAATTCATTCACCAAACCATCTAGACCGTTAATCCAGGCATCAGGACTATAGTTTTCCTGTAAACTGGTGGTCAATTGACGGTCCATGGTCAAATCTATGGTAAGATCTTGGGTAGGTTGTGCTGTAGCGGTTACGTTGAGTTGTTTGGTGGTATTCCGTAAATACTGGGCGTTAAACTCTGGGAAAGTAGTCAACCAACCGTTTCGAGCCGCTTCGAAGCGAACGTCGGACTGACTTCCAAAAACAAAGCCCAAAGTAGGTCGTGTAGTACCCAAAAACCCTATGGACTGGGTATATCCTGGCAGAACAGTACCATTGTTTTCGCTATAGTTGACATTGATACGCTTGATCATAGTGACAATATCCACTATTGTATTGAAGGTCTTGCTCGTTTTTTTGATGGGTTTTTCATCTTCGCCATCAGCGCCTTTGGCCCTTCGTGCGCTTGCCTGGCTTGCCGTGACCTTACCGTCTCGTTTTTTCAAGCCCAGATAATCATAAAAGCGTTGCATGCTCAAATTGGCGGTTAAGTTGTGGGTATTGGCATTTTGAACGGTATTGACTTCCTCTCCAGGATTCACTTCTTGCACCACTTCATTCAAAGCATCCCCGCCTCGCTGCCAATCAAAATTACTGGTATACGAATATTGAGCATTGATAAAACTCAAGAACGGAATCTTGCTCAAGGGCAAATCATAATTGATTTGCATTTGCTGCGAATGACGGTTGGGTTCTCCCACATCAAAGAAACCGTCCCATAAGTCCAAATCTTGATTGATTCCCGAATCACGGTCACCATCAACATTAAAATAATTTCGAACTATGTTGTTATTGGAAGCGGTCAATTGCACTCGTAAGGATTTACTCAAACTATAGTTCAAAGCATATTGCCAGTTGAACAGATAATTTCGTTGCTGCAACAAGGGTAAGTCCAAGGCATCCACACCCGGTTCTAAAACATCACGGAAACGTTGCTGGTTGAACGCACGGTTATAATTGGCGTTCAAAGAAATGCTGGATGGCAGCAAATTGAAATTCAAATCTTTAAGCCATTGCCAATATTTTCCGGTCAAAAGAGAGTCTTTTTTGGCAAATGGTGCTACGGTCGAAGGCTGAAAATTGTGATTATATACGAAACCTGTATTCACATTTTGGTCGCGCAACTCCGCTACCTGAAAATCTCGGTGATTCGTTTCGTTATAGGAATAATTGAAGGTGAAGTTTTCAACATCGAAGAAGTTCTCCTTGGCTTCTTCTCCTCTATTCTTCCGGACTCCAATCAAATTGATACTCGTGCGTTTTGTGTAGTCCTCTGCTTGCTCACGAATGGTTTCTGCTTCTTCTGAGGTAGTTGCAGCATCGATTCGGTCTTCCAACTTCAAGTCATCATACACTGGGTCAAATTCGGGCGTAATCAAAGTTTCTGAAATTCCGTAGTTAAAAGGAATTTGTAATCCCCATTTTTTTGGGAACAGTTGTCCAACGTTAACGTTGGTGACCACATCGTAGGAAATGGCATCTTCCCGTGAACGCTCATTAGGCATTTGGTCAATGGAACCAAATCCTGACGTACTTCTGCTTCCCGTAGCGGAAACATTGGCAAAGTCTGCCATATTTGCATCCAAAGCAGCAATTGCAGCCCAACCACCGTTGTTGTCCAACCCGGCCAAACGCAATTCGTTGAACCAAACCTCCCCACGTGCTGGGAAGTCGTCAATGTTCTTGATTCCAACCATCATTCCACGAATACTCCCCAAAGAAGGGTTTCCGCGAATACCGATTCGAATTCTACCCAAGGTACGCGGCGCGAACTCGTCCACAGATATCACCTGCCCATCCACTACTTCATAATAGTTGACATCATTCAGGGTACCTTCTGCGATTCCAAGCGATTTCACCTTGTTCAAATCATCCAAAGCAATATCAATTTCGTTGACCTCGGGCCAAATATCTTCTGCCGAGGCGGCCGTAAAAGGCGTAAACTGTAAGGGTAATTCGATTTGGTAATAATTCTCGGAGAAATCCGTACCCACCCGTAAAAACCCAACTAACGGGGTATCGGAATCAGCATAGTCAGCATTTATGATTTTTTCGGCGTGCATGAACATTTTGATACGCTCATACTGACGCACATCAATATTCACGTTTTTGAAAACCCCTCTGGAATCGGTGGGCTCCAAATTCTCCACCACGAAAGAGAGCGATTGCTCATTCTGCCGTATGATGGTGTTGTTGTTGTTTAGCTGTTCACGAATTACTCCTGGCGGCAATACGTACGGTATCGGTTGTCTTCCAAAGTTTTCTTCGATGTTGACGGTATTCACGTCCAAAGTGGTGCCATCATCCGAAGGGTCATTGTCGATTTCGGGTGGTTGTAAGGTATTTGTATACGTCCTCCAATCGCCACGGACCAAATCCAAGGTAGCAAATCGCAATACCACGTCATCGGAGAAACCGGTGAGGTACATCCGCATAAAACTGACTGAACGAAAATCGGTGATACCACCGACAGCTTCGGTAAAATCACTTAACGGAACCTTATACTGAATCCATCTACGATTTAGACGACCGCCATTCGGCAGTTCAGGAGTTTGACCTTCTCGAATATCCGTTACGTATTCATCATCCACCGTTGTATTCGGCTTGATTTCGATGCGGTACTCGTAATAACTGTCCACAGTATTCATCGTCAAATCCCTGTCAATATCTTCAACATCGGGTAATGTGGTGGACCCACGGTTTGTGTTGGTTACGGTTACTGGAGAGTTTCCATCAGGGTTGTTGAAATCAAAATAACGTTCTAGAATACCCCCTTCACGGTTCAGATAATACACATAATTATCCAACGCGGGGTCTTCACTTGGACCATTATATATGGCTTGTTCTTCTTGGTCATTGAATCCATCAAAACCAACATCTTGTTGCGTACGGTTGGTTTCATCTGCATCAAAAGCGTATACCAAAGACTGCGTGGAGGGTACTTGCCCCCAAGGGGTTTCGCGAGGTACCTCATTGTTGGTGCTGGCGGGTAACCCATTTTCATATTGCTTTCTTCCATCCTTTAGGATATCTTCAGAAATGTTACCCAAATTGATGACCAACTCCCCTACATTTCCGTCTACCGTTTCGCCATCGATATATGGGTCCAAAACCCAAAACTGAACGAATTCAACATTGGATTGCTCAAAGTTAGTGCTGCTCAAGGGTCGCATGATACCTGCCCATTTGTTCTCTGCCGCTTCAGTTTCAAAACTTGGGTTGGCGTTGTAGGGTCCTTTGTTGTTCGGATAGTAAACGATATCCAAGGTCCCTTGCACTTGGGTCTGCCCTTGTGCAATATCTGTTTCCGAAAATACCTCATCAATAAACACACGACGGGTGGTATTCAAGGAAATGTCATTATCGCTTAGTCCTGAAGGGCGTTGGTTCGTGTAGAAAATAGGATCGATAGTGTACCAAGACATTTTGGCTCTCTCGTAACCTACCTCAACCCCTGTCCTATCTTGTAAAAACTCGACTGGTGGACTGGAAAGTGTCCAACCTAAAGAAGAGCGAATATCAATAAGTGCTTGAGCACCTTCAAAGTCGTCAATATAAGTTGTTGTTTCTCCTTGGAAATCCGCATTTTTTGGTGAGTTCGGTCTTAAAAAAGCTACTTCACCACGTACAGAAAGATTAGAGGGAACATCCGTATCGATATTGGGTAACTTGTTCGCCAATCGTGTCAAGAAAGGCACCTCAGTACTGAAGTTTCCGTTGAGCCCAAAGATGGTATTGTTGACCGGTTCAACACCAAAATTAGATTTTTGCGTCAATGGCCTTTCATTCAAGTTGAGTAAGGTGGCTCCCAACAAAAAGTTCTCGTTGAATTGATGCTCTACGTTGATTCCTGTAAAACGTCTTGTTTGCTGCCCAAAAACCGCATTGTTCTCCACGGAAATGTTGATGGGCGTATTGGATGCTTGCAAACTAGGGTCCAAAATTTGAACGGTACCTGCTTGGTAATTAACTGTATAATCGATACCCTCTTGTAGCTGTCGACCACCAGCAGTAACGCGCACGGAACCTCTGGGAACATTGAATGCTCCGATGGGAATACCGTTGTTTCCTTCAGATTTGTATTGTCCTTTGATTTGAAAACGATTCTTCTCCGCATCTTGCAAAGAAGCTGCTTTCGTTTGCGTATACATGTTTCGGAATACGTAACGATTCTGATTCTGGTTATAGGTTGCTTCGTTGCTGTAGTCCCCACCACCCAATTCGTCAAAAAGGAAAGAACCAAAAGGTTCTACTTTGGTAAAGATGATGCGTCCCGCCTGTGTGTCGACGGTTATTCCAGGAACATAATCAAAGAAACCATCTCCCCCGGGTTGCACATCGTTGTAGATGTTCAATCGGTCCAAATTGAAAACTTCCAAGAGTATTCGTTCCTCCAAGGGTTTTTCTCCAGGGGCAGGTGCCGGAAAATCTTCAACCGGGGTAATATAGTTTCGTGGTGTTGGGTCCGAATACAAAATATTCATTCGGAAATCCTCTTGACTCAATTGGAAGGCTCCAGTGGAATAGATGTTTTTCATCATCAAATCCCAAATCGGGTCGTCAACATTCGTCACGTTACTTTTCAGCAACTTCAAAATCAAAGTATTGTTCTCGACAATAGGGTTGACGCCACCCGAAACCGTGGTTGCATCGATACCGCCATTCGCAAATTCCCCAACTTGAAAGACTTCACCATTCAGCGTATACTGAAATGCAACACCCAAAACCTCATCATTGCTCAAGCGCTGGTTCAATGAAATGTACCCCAGCTGCTGGTTGAATTCGTAGTCCCGACCTTGTTCCAATTTTCGGGCATTTTCCAAAATCGCGTAGTCAAAACCTTGGTTAGGACTATAGCCACCCAAAACCCCTTGATTAAAACCTTGTTCTACTGTGGCGATATCCCGAATGGCCTGATTTAGTGCACCACCAGCATCTATTAGTTCTGGAGAAAAGTCATTTGCGCTGTTTTGCGGTAGACCAGAAGCTGCCGCTGCATTGAAGAAAGTTCCGGGCAAACCTGGAAACTGTCTTCCAATCCGAGTATTATCTGTTTCTGTCTCACCCAAATCTTGAATCGCAACTACATTTCGAACATTTAGGGTTTGTTGATTTCGGTTCGTGACCCATACTTCCAAACGTGTAATTTGCACTTGGCTTCTGATAAAGGGATAGCTCTCCAAAGCGCGGTCATAGTTGTCCCTGAAATATTGCGCCAAGTAAAAGTGTCGGTCTTCGTCGTAATCCAAAGCGGTAAGGGCAAATTCATTGAGAGTACCCCCACCTTGGGCGACAACCGTATTGTTTTGTGAACGTTGTTCGGAAAATACCGCTGTGACCGTAGTTCTTCCAAATTGCAACTGTGTTTTTACCCCGAAAAGACTCTGCGCACCGGTAATCAGTGAACTGTTGAGAGGCATGTTCACATTACCAATTTCAATTTTTCGGAGGATATCATCTTCAGTTGGCGTGTACTCTAACTTCACCAGGTTTTGGAAATCAAAGGTCGCCTCAGTATCATAGTTGGCCGTTATTTGAAGACGCTCTCCCACCTTACCCAACAAACTCAGACTTATCCGTTGGTCAAAATCAAAAGAAAGGTTGGTTCGGTTTCTGGGTGATAAGGCCGGGTTATCATTTTTTTGCCACAAAACCCCTAAATCCATTGCCACGGAACCTTGAGGGATTACTTCAATCGTGTTGCCACCAAAAATGGATTCGAAAAAGCCACTATTCACATAAAAATTGGGAAGTAGGTTTTTTCGTGCCTCCTGGCTTCCTTCCTTTTTTCCTGTAACTGCGTCAATTTTTTCCTTGAAGTAGGATTTCATTCCTTCCTTTCGAATCAATTCGAAATATTGTTCTGGGGTAAGGATTATGGGATACGAAATATCGAAATCCCCTATGCTTTCGGTGTAGATGTAACGGTCTAGTTCAGGATTGTAAGTGTATCGGGAAACGATACTTTTAGGGTTGTCCAAACGCAGCTGCCCAAGGGCAACCCCCGTTTTCACGGAATCTTGTACTTGCTCGGCATCCTCCTGGGCTGTGGCCAGGCTTACGAAACCGATACAAATACACAAAAAGAAATACTTAAGACCCTTCGGTCTAAGTATCGCGTTTGCCCCTCTTTTCAAACTAGTTACAAATTTTGAAGCGCTTGTTTAATAATGTCCTCTACGCTTAATGAGGGTTCTTCGGCCAGTAGCTTGTTGACTACCTTTTCGGAGTGCTTTCTTACAAAACCAAGAACCTCTAAAGCAGATAACGCTTCTTCTTTGCTAGTATTGTTTGATGGAAGTGAAACTTCGTCCATTCCGTGGACTTTCAAAATCTTGTCTTTTAAATCCAAAATCACACGTTGTGCTGTCTTGGCCCCAATACCCTTTACGGATTGGATTTGCGCTACATTTTCAGAAGCAATGGCATCCATCACCTGATGGGGAGAAAGTGACGAAAGCATGGTCCGCGCCGTGCTCGAACCAACCCCCGAAACCGATATCAACAAACGAAAAATGGCCCGCTCAGATTGTTCCATGAATCCATAGAGCGAATGGGCATCTTCCTTGATTTGAAGATGGGTATAGATACGAATGTGTTCATCGTCCACTATCAACGAAAAGGTATGCAAGGAAATATTTACATAATAGCCTACTCCATTGCATTCTACCACCACGTAGGTTGGATTCTTTTCAACGAGTTTTCCGCTAAGATGTGTTATCATGGTAAGGTGTTTTTGTTATTCGCCCATTTTGGCGCGCTTCCGTTTTTCTCTTTCTTGGGCGTCGATGACGGCAACGGCCGCCATATTCACCATTTCGTCAACACTGGCACCTAATTGTAAAATGTGGGCTGATCGGCGCAAACCGACCATGATTGGCCCAATGGAATCCGCATTGTTCAGTCCTTTCAAAAGTTTATAGGTGATGTTGGCCGATTCCAGATTGGGGAATATCAGCGTATTCACTTTTCTGCCCGATAGCTTTGAAAACGGAAAGTTGTTGTTACAAAGTTCTTGGCTAAGGGCAAAGTCCGTCTGAATCTCGCCATCTACCACCAAATCCGGATTACGTTCGTGTAGAATACGAACTGCTTCCTTGACCTTTAGTGCGTTGGGGTGTGTGGAAGAACCAAAGTTCGCGTAGGATAATAAAGCCATCACTGGACTAAACCCAAAAGTAGCAGCAACATTCGCGGTCATTTCTGCGATGTCTGCCAGCTCCTCAGCATTAGGGTCAATGTTGATGGACGTATCCGCCAAAAACATAGGGCCTCGTTCGGTAATCATGATGTTCACAGTAGAAGCATTTTTGACACCCTTCGCGCGGCCCAAAACCTCAAAAACGGGTTTAAGCACCTTGGGATAAGCCCTAGAGTAGCCGGAAATCATTCCATCAGCATCACCTTCCAAAAGCATCATGGCTCCAAAGTAATTTCGCTTGCCCATATTGATGCGAGCGCTGTATTGGGTTTCGCCTTTCCTTTTTCGGGATTCCCATAAGTTCATGGCATACTTTGTTCGCATCTCCTGGGATTCATCAGAACGTGGGTCAATAATGGGAACCTCAGCGTCAAAATCCAGCTCCTTTTTGAGCTTTTCAATGGTTTCACGATTCCCTAGCAAAATCGGTTGGGCGATGCCCTCATCATGGACAATTTGAGCTGCTTTCATGACATCAAGCAACTCGGCCTCGGCAAAGACAATTTTCTTGGGATTCATACGGGCCCTGTTGTGGAGCAAACGCACCACCTTGTTGTCGTTTCCAGACCTTTGATACAGTTCTTCCTCATATTTTCCCCAATCCTGGATAGGTAACTTTGCCACACCGCTCTCCATGGCGGCTTTCGCAACGGCGGGTGGAATCTTGGTTATCAATCTTGGGTCAAAGGGTTTCGGAATAATATAGTGTTTGCCGAAGGTCAAACGAGTCATATCATAGGCAATGTTGACCTGTTCGGGTACAGGCTCTTTGGTCAAATCCGCAAGGGCTTGCACCGCAGCCATTTTCATTTCCTCATTGATTTTGGTCGCGCGAACATCCAACGCGCCTCTAAAAATGAAGGGAAAACCCAACACATTGTTTACTTGATTGGGATGGTCTGAACGTCCCGTAGCCATTATGATATCGTCTCGAGTACTGCAAGCCAAATCATATTCTATCTCCGGGTCTGGATTTGCCATAGCAAAAACAATAGGATTTTTCGCCATGGATTTCAACATTTCAGGACTCATGATATTCGCAATAGACAAGCCAATAAAAACGTCAGCATTTTCCATGGCCTGCTCCAGCGTGTCAATTTTTCGCGCTGTGGCGAATTCTTTTTTCTCTTTAGTGAGATTTTCCCTATCCAATCGAATGACCCCTTTACTATCCAGCATGACGATATTCTCTGCTTTTGCGCCAAAAGCTTTGTACAAGCGCGTGCAGGATACCGCAGCTGCGCCCGCACCACTTACCACAATGCGAACTTCATCCATTTTTTTGTTTGCCAGCTCTAAGGCGTTCAACAACGCAGCAGCAGAAATAATCGCCGTACCATGTTGGTCGTCATGCATTACGGGAATGTTCAACTCTTCTTTAAGCCTCCGCTCAATTTCAAAGGCTTCTGGAGCTTTGATGTCTTCAAGATTTATTCCCCCAAAAGTTGGAGCAATGGTTTTTACGGTTTCAATGAATTTGTCCACATCCTTGGTGTCCAACTCAATATCGATACCGTCGATATCCGCGAAAATTTTGAACAATAGACTTTTACCTTCCATAACGGGTTTGGAGGCTTCTGGGCCAATATCTCCCAATCCCAATACCGCTGTTCCGTTTGAAATTACGGCAACAATGTTTCCTTTGGCCGTATACTTGTAAACATCATCCTTATTTTTTTCAATCTCCAAACAGGGTTCGGCAACTCCTGGAGAATAAGCTAAAGCCAAATCGCGTTGGGTAGTATAAGGTTTGGTAGGAACAATTTTTATTTTTCCTGGTTGTGGTTTGGCATGGTACAACAAGGCTTCCCTACGTTGTTTTTCTTTGCTCATATAGCTATTTCTGAAATAACGGATAAAGGTAAGGGTATTCCCGAATTAGTGAATACCCTTCATATTTGTTTCCAATTAAAATTTACGATTCAACTGAACTCTCTTTATTCACATTCAATCGCATTGCCAAGATAGATGCCAGAACAAAACATACTCCTGCGAAAAGCATAGCGTTTGCTGCATTGGCGCCTAATAACTTTGTAAAGATAGGTCCGAATGTCAAAGTCTGGATTCCCATAGGGATAACAATCATCATGTTCAAAATACCCATGTATACCCCTCTTCTTTCTTGGGGAACAATTTTAGAAACCATGCTGTAAGGAATTCCCATCATTGCAGCCCATCCTATACCAAACAGCACCATGGGGAACAATACGTAAACGGGATCATCTATATTAGGAATCGCGAATAATGCCAAAGCAGTCCCTAAAAGACTGAGTGCATAAATCTTTTTCCCTCCAAATCGGATGGTCAAGGGGACCAAGATCAATGCCACGACGGCAGTAACTATGTTATACGTTGTACTCATCTTAGCAGCCTGGGCTGCTGCTTGCGAGGTATCATACCCCATTGTAGTTCTGAACAACGGAGTTATAAATTGCCAGTAGACAAAAAGGGCATACCACTGAAAAAGATACACTCCCGATAACTTCCACATAAATTTTGGCATGTCTTTAACCGCATGTCTTATTTCTACGAACGGTAGTTTGAATCGCTCAATAAAAGGAAGCGTTTTATGCTTGTTTATTTCTGCCAGTTCTTCATCACTGGGCGGTATCTCTGGGGTCTTAAAAACTGACCATAAAATGGTAGCTATTGACAAAAAAGAGCCAATAAAAAAGGAATAATACAACCATTTGGGTATTTGCCCGGCTATTTCATCCCCACCTCCAAACCAATCTTGGAAAAGAAAAATGGAAGTGTTGGCCAACAAAATCCCTGCTCCCACGAAAAGACTTTGCATTTGGTAACCAATACTTAACTGACTGTCTGGAAGTTTATCCCCAACAAAAGCCCGATACGGTTCCATGGCCATATTGTTACCTACATCCAAAACCCAAAGTAGGCCTACTGCAAACCAAAGTGCAGGACTCAACGGAAAAGCGAAAAGGCATAAGCTACCCAAAATAGCCCCAATCAAGAAAAAGGGTTTTCTCCTACCCCATCGAGGCGTCCACGTTTTATCAGAAACTGCACCAATAATTGGCTGTACAATGAGTCCGGTGATTGGGCCTGCAATATTTAAAATGGGCAAAATCTCTTCAGCTGCTCCCAGAAAGAGAAAAATAGGGTTGATGGCGCTTTGCTGTAATCCAAAACTGTATTGTATTCCCAAGAATCCGACATTCATGTTCCAAATCTGCCAGAAACTTAATTTAGGTTTCTTTATTCTCATTCGTATTGCGTTGGTTTAGTGGTATTTGGCCTATTGTATATGAGCCTTTATCGTTTTAAGATAGTATTTTCTTGAATCTTCTTTAAAAACCACCCCATAAAAATTGAATTATTCCAAACGAAAACGTTTGAATTTTGTGAAAATCATTATTTAATGAAATCTATGTTCCTTTTCAATCCAGAGAATTTTGTTCTTTTTACCGCTGATTTTTTAAAGGTTTTTTTGAAAACATCCTCGGTGATTTCTTCCCAGTCTTTTTTTGTCATGGACAATAATTCTGGATTAGGATTGAACAAGGGTTCCTCATGGGGTTTGGAAAACCGATTCCACGGACAAACATCTTGGCATACGTCGCAACCGAACATCCAATCATCAAATTTACCTTGCATCTCAGTGGGAATCTCATTTTTCAATTCGATGGTAAAGTAAGAAATACACTTACTACCATCAACTACATAAGGTTCCACTATAGCTTCTGTTGGACAAGCATCAATGCAAGCGGTGCAGGTACCGCAATGATCTGTGACTGGTGTATCGTATTCCAACTCCAAATCCACAATCAGTTCTGCAATGAAGTAAAAAGAGCCAACCTGTTGAGTTAGAAGATTACTATGCTTGCCCATCCATCCCAAACCGCTTTTTGCTGCCCAGGCCTTATCCAATACCGGAGCGGAGTCTACAAAGGCTCGCCCATATACCTCTCCAATATTTTCTTGAATGGAATGGAATAGGGTTTTTAATTTCTCTTTGATTACAAAGTGATAATCCTTGCCATAAGCATATTTGGATATTTTGTAGGATTCCGAATTTTGCTGCTCTTCCGGGTAATAGTTTAGTAACAAAGAGATAACGGATTTGGAACCTTCTACGAGCTTTGTAGGGTCGAGCCGTTTATCAAAATGATTTTCCATGTAGGCCATCTCTCCATGCATGTTGTTGTTGAGCCATTTTTCCAAACGAGGTGCTTCTTCTTCTAAAAAACCCGCCTTGGAAATCCCGCAGGACAAAAACCCAAGGCGTTTCGCTTCGGACTTTATGAAATGGGTATGGTTTTCTTTAGAATTCATTAGTCACGCTGAGCGCTCCGAAAAAATAAGTTTGACTTCCTTAGGCTTTAAGGTAATCAATGGATTGATTTCAACTGCATCCATAAAAGCTGAAATTTTGAATCGCTTGAGTATTTCGGCTATGGCCAGTACCATCTCATAGTGCGCGAAAGTGTTTCCGATACACATTCTTGGACCGGCGCCAAAGGGATAATAGTAGCCCCCAAGTTGTTTCATATCCTTATCCAAAAACCTTTGGGGTTCAAACCGTTCAGGCTCTTCCCAAAAGGATTTGGTTCGGTGTAGCTCAAAAATAGAAAGCAACACCAACGTTCCTTTTTCAAGTACTGTCCCAGCAACTTCTGTTTTTTCCAATGAAACTCGGTCTATCACGTAAACCGGAGGGAAAATACGCATCGCTTCTTTGATTGTGGAGATAATCCACTCCATTTTGGATAGGTTTTCCAGTCCATCCGAAGCATAAAATGTTTCTACTTCCCCGACCAAACGCTTCTGAAGTTGCTCATCTTGTGCAATAAAATACAAGGTAAAAGCAAGGGCGTTTGCCGTAGTCTCATGCCCCGCCGTGAACAAAATCATTACCTCATCAATCAATTGTCTTCGGGGCATTGGTGCACCATCCTCATACGTGGCGGCCAACAATACATCCAAAAGGTCCTCACCCGTCCCTCCATCTCGGCTTCTTTTTTCAATGAGGAGGTTTAACAAATCCTGGGCTTCTTTCGAAAAATCCAAATGTTTTCGGGTTTGCCCTGTCAGGTCGAACCACCAAGTTAGGTAGGGTCTTCGCATTTCTCGAACCAACATATTCTGATTGATTTCGGTAATTTCTTTTAGTCGGTGCATCGTAGCGCTGATGTCACTCTTACTGAAGAGACTTTTTGCAACCACCTGAAAAGCCAAATCGCCCATTAGAGCATGAACGTCTTGCGGAACATCCCGTTCAATTTTCTCCAATTCCTGTTGGATGGTCGATTGGATAATGGGCAACAGGCGTTGCACATGGGAGGCGTTAAAAGCCGGCTGAATCATCTTTCGATGTTTTCGCCAATGCTCCCCTTCGGCTGTTAACAGACCTTTCCCGATGTATTTTGCCAAATCTTTGGTCTGCAACTTTGACTTTTCAAAAGCCCTATGCTGTTTTTGAAGGATTTGTTTGACCCAAGCCGGGTCACGGCTAAAAATAACTTTTCCTTCTCCAGGAATGGAGATTCGAAAGGTATCTCCTAGCTTATCAAAGTTTTCCCGATGAAACGGAAGGGGATTTTGTAGGATGCGTTTACTGTTGGCAAAAATCTTTCGGGAAGGAACATGGGGTAGGTTTTTCATGAAAACAAACCTGCTTGACTTCCTCCTTTGACTTTGCCCAAATGACGGTATGCCAATTCGGTGACCTCCCTTCCTCGTGGCGTCCGCATAATGAAACCTTGTTGAATCAAAAACGGTTCATACACCTCTTCAATGGTCTCGGCACTTTCTGAAACCGCTGTAGCCAAGGTAGTAATACCGACAGGACCTCCCTTGAATTTATCGATAATGGTACTCAATATTTTATTGTCCATTTCATCCAAGCCATGGGCATCTACATTGAGTGCCTTTAGGCTGAATTTGGAAATCTCCAAGTCGATATTTCCGTTTCCTTTGATTTGTGCAAAATCCCGGACCCTTCGCAACAAAGCGTTACATATTCTTGGAGTACCTCTACTCCTTCCAGCAATTTCAATCGCTGCTTCCTGCGTAATGGAAACCTTAAGAATATCAGCACTTCGTTCAACAATAGTAGATAACAATTCGGTATTGTAGTATTGCAATCGGCTTTGAATACCGAAACGGGCACGCATCGGTGCTGTTAACAGACCAGAACGGGTTGTTGCGCCAACTAGGGTAAAAGGACTCAAATTGATTTGGACCGTGCGGGCATTAGGCCCGGTTTCAATCATGATATCAATTTTATAGTCCTCCATAGCAGAGTACAAATACTCTTCTACAATAGGACTCAACCGATGAATCTCATCAATAAACAGTACATCACGCTCATCTAGATTGGTAAGTAATCCGGCCAAGTCTCCCGGTTTGTCCAACACAGGACCTGAAGTAATTTTTATCCCCACACCCAGTTCATTGGCCAGAATGTGCGCAAGGGTAGTTTTTCCTAGTCCAGGAGGACCATGAAAAAGGGTATGGTCCAAAGCCGCCCCACGAAGGTTTGCGGCTTGCACGAAGACCTTCAAATTTTCCAAAACCTGTTCTTGTCCTGTAAAATCATCAAAGTTTACAGGCCGCAAGGCTCTTTCAATATCCAATTCTTCAGAAGAATAGTTTTGGGGATTCGGGTCTAGGTTCTCATTCATACCAAAACAAATATAACTGAAAAAAGCGCCAAACGGGAATGTGGAAAGCCCCAACGCATTTTGAGTGTTTCGCCGTAACTTAGTAGAAAATCAGCACTAGTTTAGAAGCCTATGATTACTACGACGTATACCTCAGGCGTTTTACAATATATCCCATTGTTTTATGTGATTTGGTCAGATGATTTGCTCTCGGCCTCTGAAATTTCTGTGGTCAAGACCCATCTGGAAGAAGATGAATCCTTGGACGCTGCGGACCGTGACCTCTTGTCACAATGGTTGAATCGAAAATCACCGCCTTCGGATGAAGAGTTTAAAAAATGGAAGCAGCTGATTGCCAAAGCCCATATAAAACTGATTGAAAGTGACACCTACCCTTTGTCCTCCCTCAGCGAGCGATTGGTAAAGACTATGGACGACGCATACGTTACCAATTCACATCTGCAAGCAATCGAGTTGAACTTAGGCATTCAACCCAATCACTACAATTATCTCTTTGATATTGAGGTAGAGCACGAATTACAGTCCAATCGCTACAGTGCGAAAACGATAGACGATTTACTCTTGGGAGAACAGGAAGCTGTTCTTTCCAAATTTCGAGACTTCTTAAACCAAAAGCTTTTCCGTTGGGAAACACTTCGCGACAAAGATGTGTTTCGTCAAAAAGTATTGGAGCAAGTTTCTTTATTGGGTAAATCAGGATATGGTGCATGGGGCTATCCAGAAGCATATGGTGGAAAAGATGATATGTTGGGGTATGCTGGTATTTTTGAGCACCTCATGTACGTAGATGGAAGTCTTGCCGTGAAGTTTGGGGTGCAATACGGTCTTTTTGGGGGAAGTGTTCAAAAACTCGGAACCAAAAAACACCATGACCAATATTTGAAAGCATCCGGCGAAGCTTCTTTACTAGGTTGTTTTGCTATGACGGAAACAGGGCATGGCTCCAATGTGAGAGGCATTAAAACCACCGCTACCTATCACCCTGAAACCGATTCTTTTATCATCCATACCCCTGGAGAAAACGATAACAAAGAGTACATCGGAAACGCAATGCATGCCAAAATGGCTTCGGTGTTCGCGCAGCTTATCGTAAACGGTAAAAATGAAGGAGTACACGCCTTATTAGTTCCCATTCGCAACGAGGCTCATGAAGTCTTGCCCGGTATCACCGTGGCAGATAATGGCTATAAATTGGGCTTGAATGGCGTCGACAATGGCAAGATTTGGTTTAATCAAGTAAGCGTGCCCCGAGAAAATCTTTTGGATAAATACGGTAGTGTTTCTGAAGCTGGGGTGTATTCATCGCCTATCAAAAACCCGAACAAACGCTTTTTTACCATGCTGGGAACGCTCGTTGGTGGCAGAATTTGTGTAGCTCAAGGTGCATTGGCAGGTGCAAAAGTTGCCTTGACCATTGCAGTTCGGCATAGTTTGCAAAGAAGGCAGTTCAATGATAGTATCAAGATTCAAGAAGACCTTATCATGGACTACCCTTCGCATCAGGTTCGGTTGACCCCAGCGGTAGCCAGTGCTTACGTCTACCACGCAACTTTGAAAAAACTGATGGCAGACTACAGTCAAAATACCTCTGATGATATGCGTCAGATTGAGACCCAAGTCGCTGGTTTGAAATCCATGATTACGTGGTTCTCCAACGCCACTATTCAGGAATGTCGTGAAGCCTGCGGAGGGAAAGGTTATCTTTCAGAAAACCGCTTAGGGGATTTAAAAGGGGATGTAGATATTTTCACGACTTTCGAGGGTGATAATACCGTATTGTTGCAATTGGCCGCCAAAGGCGTTTTATCAGATTTTAAGGCTGAATTCAATAGCTCCGGATTTGCTTCGGTACTGAAGTTATTGCGGTCACAGTTATCGGATAAGTTAAATACGATTAATCCTATGTATGTGAACAACGTGGACGCGGACCATTTATACAATCCGAAATTCCATAAGCATGCTTTTGACTATCGTACACGAAGACTGACGTATACCTTGGCCATGCGGATTCGAGATTATATTAAAATTGGAATCCCAGCCTATCAGGCATTCTTGAAAGTGCAAACCCATTTGATTGTTTTGGGTAAAGCATATAGCATCGAGTTGGCCTATTCTATTTTTATGGAATTTTGCGATACGGTGAAGGAACCGGAATACAAGGCGTTGTTTACAAAACTGGGATGCCTATTCGCGCTGCACCATATTAATGATGATGCTAGATGGTTTTTGGAACAGGGCTATATCGGAGGCACCAAATCCAAGGTGATTCGTCAACGCGTAGAACGTTTGTGCTCTGAATTGCGACCTCATATTGGTGTATTGGTAGATGGTTTTGGAATTCCAGACCATTGCATGACCGCGCCAATTGCGCGATAATCAATCCGAATCTTTTTTCAGGAGTTGCGAGGTATTCAAAAATTCTTCAATGGTGATTTTAGGATTTCCGTAAAGTAGCATTCGGGCATTCCCTTTGGAAGACAAAACCAATTCCCGAAAAGCGTGTAAGCGTACCTGGGCTTCATTATCCATCATTACCTGAACGGAACCCGCTTCCATCTTCTCACCCTTATATTTCGCGTTACCGGTAACCTCAAGTGCCATTCTATCGGAAGTACCTTGTAAGGTTAAACTGCTATTGGTCTCCAAAGAAACCGTATTGGATTCCGTCACGGCGTACATGTAGGATTCCGCACGCTTGGCCAAGCGTACATTCAGTGAGTCAACGTCAAGGTTAAAGTCTGCCTTGGTGTTATCTTCCAAATTGATGTCTGCTACTCCAGCATTGACCTGCAAATCCAGTCTTGAGGCGCCAAACGCATCCACGAACAGGGCATCTGTAGTGATTTGTTCTTTGGAAACCACACTACCTTCTTTGACCGACAGGGCAGTGAGTTCAACATATTCTACCGTTATCTCGAGCTGTTTCTTTGAAGACACATCATAAAAAGAGGAAATAACCAAGGTGCTATCCTCCACCTTAAACTTGTAAATATCAATAAGATTGTCGTCTGCAATTATGGTATAGCCTGGCCCAAAGGATTTTTTCAGCGTAATATCCATATCACTATTCAATTGAATAGCATTGAACGAGGGCAATTCTTGTTTGACTTCTGTAACGACCCGGCTACCCTTTATTTTAGGTTTGCGTTGTGAGAAGACAATAACAGGCAACAAAAGCGCCAAAAGAAGATATGAGGTTTTCACGTTTTCATTATTGAAGGTTATTTAAAGATATTACAATTATTGAACCAAAACGAACTGGCATGTTGCCCACAAAAAAACCCATCGTTTCCGATGGGTTTTGATTTTATCTGTGAAAGAACCTAATGGTTCAGCTCTTCTTCATTTTCTTGAAGTGGAATGTTCTGAGGAACGAAATCCTGTCCTGGAATGATATACTCGCCGTTTTCATAGGTCTTGCTGTAATCATAAGCCCAACGATGTACTTCTGGAATTTTACCAGGCCAGTTCCCATGCATATGCTCTTGAGGTGTTGTCCATTCCAATGTATTGGACTTCCATGGATTTTGAGGCCCTCTTTTTCCGTAGAAAATACTGTAAATGAAATTGTATACAAATACCAATTGCGCTGCTGCCGCAATAAGTGCAAAAACAGTCATTAAGATTTGTACATTGGTCAACTCATCAAACATTGGGAATGCAGTGTTTTGATAATATCTCCTTGGTACCCCTGCCATACCCACGAAGTGCATTGGGAAAAATACCCCATAGGCACATATTGCAGTAATCCAGAAGTGGACATAACCCAAATTCTTATTCATCATACGACCTTGGAACATTTTAGGGAACCAGTGGTATACCCCTGCGAATAGCCCGTATAATGCTGAAATACCCATTACCAAATGGAAGTGTGCTACTACAAAGTAGGTATCGTGAACATTGATATCCAATGTACTATCTCCCAGAATGATACCTGTTAAACCTCCAGTGATGAAGGTAGATACCAAACCTATCGAGAACAGCATCCCCGGATTCAATTGGAGATTCCCTTTCCAAAGGGTCGTGATATAGTTAAACGCTTTTACCGCGGAAGGAATCGCAATTAAAAGGGTAGTAAATGTAAATACTGACCCCAAGAATGGATTCATTCCAGAAATAAACATATGGTGTCCCCATACTATAGTTGATAAAAAGGCAATTGCCAAAATAGAAGCTACCATTGCGCGATATCCGAAAATCGGTTTCCTGGCGTTTGTAGACATTACCTCGGAGGTAATACCTAAGGCAGGCAACAATACGATATATACTTCAGGGTGACCCAAGAACCAGAACAAATGCTCGTACAATACGGGTGAACCGCCTTGGTAGTGCAATACTTCGCCTTGAATAAAAATATCGGATAAGAAGAACGACGTACCAAAACTTCTATCCATAATCAGCAACAAAGCCGCTGAAAGTAATACTGGAAAAGAGATAACACCAATGATTGCGGTTACAAAGAATGCCCAAATAGTCAACGGCAAACGCGTCATTGACATTCCTTTAGTTCTTAAGTTGATAACGGTTACGATATAGTTCAAAGAACCCAAAAGAGAAGAGGCTATGAAAATCGCCATGGATACCAACCACAAAGTCATACCCGCTCCAGAACCTGGTTGGGCCATTGGCTAGGCGCTCAAAGGCGGATAAATCGTCCAACCTGCTGCCGCTGGTCCAGCCTCAACAAAAAGTGAAATCACCATAATGACTGAAGACACAAAGAACAACCAGTATGATACCACGTCCAAAAAGCCAGAAGCCATATCACGCGCACCAATTTGCAACGGAATCAAAAGGCTACTGAAGGTACCACTCAAACCTGCTGTCAAAACAAAGAATACCATAATGGTTCCGTGAATGGTTACCAATGCCAAATAAATATCAGCATCCATTACCCCATCTGGGGCCCATTTTCCCAAAAGTGCTTCAAAAACTGGGAAGGATTCTCCTGGCCAAGCCAACTGCATTCTGAACAATAGGGACATGGCAATACCAATGAATCCCATGATAAGTCCAGTGATAAGATATTGCTTTGCAATCATCTTATGGTCTTGACTAAAGATGTATTTTGTTATGAATGTTTCTTTATGGTGGTGATGTCCATGATCGTCATGAGCATGGTCTTCTGCGTGTGCTGGTGCATGTGCTGTTACCGACATAACCTAATTTTTAATTGTTCAATTTTCTTTTCTAGCAATATATCTTATGGATTGGAGGTCACAGTATCCCCAAAGGTGGCCTGTTCTTCCAACCATTTATTAAATTCTTCTTCTGTTTCCACGATAATCTTCATTTGCATGTTGTAATGCGAAGTACCGCAGATTTTATTACAAAGCAAAACGTAATCAAAAACCCAAGGTTCTGAATCTGGTTTTCCTTCAGCAGCCCTTTGTGCTCGAATTGCGTTGGTTCGTTGTACTTTGTCCACCACATCAGGGTTCAATCGAATCTCTTCAGTTGTAACTGTTGGGGTAAACGAGAATTGGGTAACCATTCCAGGCACACAATTCATTTGTGCTCTAAAGTGAGGCATATACGCAGAGTGCAAAACATCTTGTGAACGCATTTTAAAGTTCACCTTTCTCCCTACGGGCAAGTGCAGTTCCTTAACAATTACATCATCTGTAGCATTCGGGTCTGCCTCATCCAAACCTAAAACATTGGCTCTATTGATATCAATTAAACGAACACTCGCATCACCCAATACATTGTCGGTGCCGCCATAACGAGCAGTCCAATTGAATTGTTGTGCGTATAACTCCACAATTAAAGGGTCACCTTCGTCATTGACATCCATGATATTGGTCCAGGTATATAGTCCCCATAGGATAAGACCTGCCAAAACAATGACTGGAATGATGGTCCAGATGAACTCTAAACGATCGTTGTCGGCAAAAAACAGAGCTTTTTTCCCTTTTTCACCACGATACTTGTATCCGAAGTAGTGCAGCAATGCTTGGGTTATAGTTTGCACAAAAAAGATAATGGCAAATGAAACCCACATCAACTGGTCATATTCAGCCCCATGGTCTGAAGACGCTTCAGGCAATAATACCTTGGTATATTTTGCAAAACTGAAGATGGTGATTCCGTAAATGAAAATCAAGAACCCGAATAAAAGATAACCGTTGTTCTTGTTATCGGCATCCGTAGCCACCTCAGTGGTTTCCGTTTTTAGCTGGGACAATTGAAAAATTTTGGTCATTTGCCAAATGGCAATGGCCACCAGTACTAAAACAGTCAAAGTCAATAATGCGGTCATTTCTTCTCTCTAAGACTTAATCCAATTAATAATGAAATTGTCGACTCTCTTCCAAAAATGGATTTCGTTTGGGTTGCAATGGTGCTTTGGAAAGCGCCGTAAAGACCCAAAATGTAAACAATCCCCCAAAAAACAGTATGCCTCCAATTTCAGGAACTCCCAAACTCCATTGGTCCCCAACCGTGGCAGGCATAACCATATTAAAAATATCGAGATAGTGTCCAAACAACACTACAATCCCTGTCATAATAACAAACCAATTGATACGTTTGTAATCACTATTCATCAACACCAAAAGCGGGAAGATGAAATTCATCGCAAGCATACCGAAAAATGGCAGTTTATAATCTTGAAAACGTGCTACATAGTACGTAACCTCTTCAGGAATGTTGGCATACCAAATCAACATAAATTGGGCAAACCACAAATACGTCCAGAAAATACTAATCCCGAACATAAACTTGGCCAAATCGTGAATATGGCTATCGTTTACTTCCGTTAGGTATCCTTTTGACTTGAGATATACGGTAACAATGGCTATGGTTGTGATACCGGATACAAACATGCTAGCGAAAACATACCATCCAAATAATGTACTAAACCAGTGTGGATCTAAACTCATTATCCAGTCCCAAGACATCATGGATTCCGTTACCAAATAGAATACTAAAAAGGCTGCAGACCATCTGAAATTCTTTACGAAATTCGAATTGTTATCGGAGTCATCTTGTGCTAAGGACAGTCTACGTGAATACTCCCGGTAGAAAATCCATCCTCCCAAGAAAACCAATGCACGAATTAAAAAGAATGTTGGGTCCAAATACCCTTTTTTTCCTTGCAACAAGGCATCATTTGCTACCGTATCGGCATCCATCCAAACGAACATATGGTTCATGTGGAGCACAGACAATAATAAAATCACAAAAACAATGATTCCTCCAGGTACCAGATAGGCAGTAATTCCCTCCATAACCCGGAATAACAAAGGCGACCAACCGGCTTGCGCTGCTCTTTGAATCGCATAAAACGCCAAAACACCCAAAGCAATCATAAAAAAGAAAAAAGCCGCAACGTACAATGCTGCCCAAGGTCTGTTTTGCAATTGGTGCAACAGGTGCTCATCATGCGAGGCGCCATGCCCTTCAGCATGCTCATCGCCACTGGCATGAACTTCGTTGTCCCCATCAAACACAGCGGTTGAATGTCCACCACCTTCACCAGCATGTTCGCCATGACCGTGGTCATCGCCATGAGGAGCCACCATGGCTTTCGCTTCTTCAACAGTTGACGGAGCGGTCAAAAAGCCTGTAGCCAAGCAAATCAACCCAACCGCCATTGCGATAAAGGAGCCTATTTTAAGATTGTTTGAAAACGTATACATAGTATTCTGCTATCTATCCAATTATTTAGTTAGGTCTGCTTTGAGTTGCATCACATATTCGGCTACTTGCCATAGCTCTTTTTCATTATCCATTTGGGAAGCGTAAGATCCCATGGAATTCAATCCGTAATACATGGTATGGTAGGTGCTCCCTACTGTAATATTTCTTGCAACATCATCATAGCTTGGCACTCCAAGAATTTTTTCTCTCTTTACAAGCCATCCTTGTCCTTTTCCTTTCGCCCCGTGGCAAATAGCACAATAGATATCGTAAAGTTCTTTTCCTTTGGCCAAATTAGTCTCAGATTGAAGGGAATCCAATGGACTAGGCTGCAAACGTGCCAACTCTTTACCCTCTAATGTGTTGTCAAACTCGTAAGGCATGTAGCCCCTAGAAATTGTATTGTCTGCAGGCAACATGGCTTCCGTTCCTTGCGGGAAAAGGCCATTCTCGACTTGCTCATAGGTTTCGTACCCTACAGATTCGTACATGTTGGGCATGTACTGGTAATTGGGACTGTTCTTGTTGAAACAAGAGGTCATCAATCCTACCAATGATAATCCTAGAAGTACTTTACCAAAAGATTTTATCATCATCTTACTTTTTTTTGGGAACATGCACCTCTACGGCACCGGTTTCCAACAATAATTGTTTTAAAGCCTCTTCGTCGTTTCCAACTTCCACTTCCACCAAAAAATGGTCATCCGTGGTTCGCACATCGGGATTTTCGGCTTCTTTGAACGGCCACATTCTACTTCTTAAATAAAATGTGATAACCATCAAGTGCGCCGCGAAAAAAACCGTCAACTCAAACATGATAGGTACGAAAGCCGGCATATTTTCCAAATAGCTAAAACTTGGCTTACCTCCAATATCTTGTGGCCAATCTTCAATCATGATGTAATTCATCATTACAATGGACACAGTCAAGCCCAAACAGCCGTACATGAAAGCTGTAATAGCCAACCGAGTATGAGGCAATCCCATTGCCTTATCCAATCCGTGTACCGGAAAAGGAGTGTATACTTCTTCGATATGGTATTTTTCAGCACGAATCTTTTTGACTGCGTGCATTAGCACATCGTCATCATCGTAAATCGCTTTGAACGTTGTGGATGCCATACGTTTATTTATCTAAGTTTATCAAGGTTTTCGCCTGACCGGCCCAATCATCTCGCTGTGCTCGTCCAGGGAAAGAACCGGTAATCGAATCCAATAAATTGTATTCGTTCGCGGTCATCTTGCTTACCTGAAGGAAAGAGAAGATACCTATCTTGTTCAAGGTCTTTTCCATCAAAGGACCTATTCCCTTTACTTTTTTCAAATCATCCGGAATTTGGGTGTCCTTGTCAAAATTCCCAATCGCCCCCAATAATTGCATCACGGGCGCACCAATTATACCGCCACTTGCCGGTTCTGCTTCTTCAACTTCTTCTACCTCTGTTTCAATGATGATTCCATTGGCAGGCTTCACATATAATGGTTTTCCTTCGGCACGAAGCACTTTAAAGCGTTCACCAGAAGATTTCAAAATAGATTTCACCTCCGCTTGAGCGATAACCGGGAAGGTTCTTGAGTACAATAAGAACAGTACAAAGAAGAAACCGATGGTTCCGATGAAAATTCCAATATCCACGAAAGTTGGAGAGAACATCGTCCAAGAAGAAGGAAGGTAATCCCTATGTAAAGAGGTTACGATAATTACGAAACGTTCGAACCACATTCCAATGTTTACAACAATAGAAATAAAGAAAGAGAACATAATACTAGTTCGCAATTTTTTGAACCACATGAACTGCGGTGAGAATACATTACAAGTCATCATTGCCCAATAAGCCCACCAATAAGGACCAGTAGCTCTGTTCAAGAATGCATATTGTTCATATTCCACTCCTGAGTACCAGGCTATAAACAGCTCAGTGATGTAAGCACAACCTACAATAGAACCTGTAATCATGATTACAATGTTCATCAACTCAATATGCTGTACGGTAATGTAAGCTTCCAAGCTGCACACCTTACGCATGATAATCAACAAGGTGTTTACCATAGCAAACCCAGAGAAAATCGCTCCTGCCACAAAGTAGGGAGGGAAAATCGTGGTGTGCCATCCTGGAATTACCGAAGTGGCGAAGTCAAAGGATACAATGGTATGTACAGAAAGTACCAAAGGCGTAGCCAAACCAGCCAAGACCAAGGATACTTCCTCAAAACGTTGCCAATCTTTTGCTCTTCCGGACCAACCGAAACTCAAAAGACTGTAGATTTTCTTTTGGAAAGGGCGCACCGCGCGGTCACGAATCATAGCAAAGTCAGGCAGAAGACCTGTCCACCAGAAAACAAGTGATACCGATAAGTACGTTGAAATCGCGAATACGTCCCAAAGTAGTGGGGAATTAAAGTTTACCCACAACGAACCGAACTGGTTTGGAATAGGTAGCACCCAATATGCCAACCAAGGACGTCCCATGTGAATGATGGGGAAAAGTCCTGCTTGGATTACAGAGAAAATCGTCATAGCCTCCGCAGAACGGTTAATCGCCATTCTCCACTTCTGACGGAATAACAATAATACCGCTGAAATCAGGGTTCCTGCGTGACCAATACCTACCCACCATACAAAGTTGGTGATATCCCAAGCCCAGTTTACGGTTCGGTTAAGACCCCAAACCCCAATACCTGTGGAAACGGTATAAATGATACACCCAAGCCCCCAAAGAAAGGCCACCAATGCGATGCTGAACACAATCCACAATTGCTTATTGGCCTTGCCTTCAACCGGACGGGCAATATCCACGGTAACATCGTGGTATCCCTTATCGCCTAGGACAAGTGGTTTTCGAATAGGTGCTTCGTAATGCGACGCCATATTGTAACTACTATTAACTTCTATTTATTGATTATGCTTCTTCAGCATTGCGCACCTTAACTTGATAGAATACGTTTGGCTTGGTGCCTACGTGCTCTAACAAGTGGTACATTCTATCATCTTCTTTCAATTTTGCAATCTGGCTTTCTTCATCATTGATATCCCCAAATACAATTGCACCAGAACTACAAGCGGATGAACAAGCCGTTTGGAACTCTCCATCCTTGATAACACGACCTTCGCGTTTTGCATCCAAAATCGTTTTTTGTGTCATCTGGATACAAAGCGAACATTTTTCCATGACCCCTCTTGAACGCACGTTTACGTCAGGGTTGATGACCATTTTACCTAGGTCATTGTTCATGTAATAATCGAACTCGTCATTGTTGTTGTACAGGAACCAGTTGAACCTTCGCACTTTATACGGACAGTTGTTCGCACAGTAACGTGTTCCCACACAACGGTTATATGCCATATGGTTTTGACCTTGTCTACTGTGTGCTGTCGCTGCAACTGGACAAACCGTTTCGCAAGGTGCGTGGTTACAGTGTTGGCACATTACAGGTTGGAAGGCTACTTGAGGGTTGGTTGATGGGTCTTCCATCTGACCAAAGCCACCCAAAGCACCATTATCTCCAAACAGACCATCAAGGCCGTCTTTCTTTTGGTTGTCCTTCTCGAAGGTTTCTTCGGAAGAGTAATATCTATCGATACGCAACCAGTGCATATCTCTCGATTTGCGTATTTCAGCTTTTCCTACAACAGGAACGTTGTTTTCTGCATGACATGCAATAACACAAGCTCCACAACCGGTACAAGCGTTCAAATCAATGGACATGTTAAAGTGGTGTCCAATAGAACGATCAAACTCTTGCCACAAATCTGCATCTGGTGAAGTCACCGGAATCTCTTGGTGGTTTAAGCTCACCTCTGGCATGTGGTTCCACTCGTGCTTGTCTTTCGTGTTGAAAATCTCCAAAGAAGTCTCTTTGATGATATCACCACGTCCCATCATGGTTTTGTGCAACTGAACACAAGCAAACTCATGTTCTCCAGCAGCTTTTTCAATAGAGGCGGTTTGCACGCTTGAAAAGTCCTTGTAAAAGGCAAAAGCATTTACACCGGTAGCCATCTCCTCTTTCATGCCTTCTTTTCGGCCATATCCAAGAGCTAAAGCTACCGTATTTTGTTTTTGTCCAGGCTGAATAATAACTGGAACATTGTTGATTGTTTTTCCATCCACAGTGATGTTCACCAAACTACCGTTCAATCCACCATCGGCAACATTGTAGTTTTCCAATTCCCAGGTCTCTGCATCTGCCTTGGAGACCATGAGATAGTTATCCCAAGAAACTCTGGAAATCGGGTCAGGAAACTCTTGCAACCAAGGATTGTTGGCTTGTTTTCCATCCCCCATACCGGTTTTGGAATACAGAAGCAATTCAATTCCATCACTTGTTGAATTTACCAAAGACCGCACTGCAGCCGTCAAAGAAACCATAGCAGGCTCTTCCACTTCTTCAGTTTCTTCACTTACCTCGGCAACAACAGGAGTTGCTGCATCCTCGGTCATCATCATAACACCCTCTCCACCTTTGAAGAAACCATCTTGCAAAGCTTGGTTCCAACTCGCACCATTAAGAATCGAGCTATCCCAAGTTTCACGGATATACTCGTAGTATGACTTTGACTCACCCATCCAATTCAACAGACAATTCTGGAATTGACGCGTATCAAACAACTCACGAATCGTAGGTTGGGTTAATGCAAAGTGATTCTTTTTGAATTCCACATCACCCCAAGACTCTAAAAAGTGGGAAGACGCTGCAACGTATTTAGAAGCTATAGCAGTCTCATCTTGATTAAAAGCAAAATCAACCGAGACGTCTACCTTAGCCAGACCAGAAACAAATTCTTCTGCATTTGGCAAACTGTACGCAGGATTCACTCCATCCATGATAAGTGCACCTATGCGGCCCGCATTCATGTCGGATACCAACTTGGCTACCTGCGAAGTATTTCCTTGTCTTGTATATTTTGGGTGTTCCGAATCAAAAGCGTCACTATTGAGCATTTTGTTGATGGCCAAAACCACCATCTGAGCAATGATATCGTCCAAACCAGTTACCACAACTGCTTTACTACCCGCTTTTCTGATTTTAGAAGCCAAAGCATCTACTACAGCATCTACCTCGGAAGTACCACCCCCTACGTTACTGCCATTCAACTTACCATATAACTTGGCCAAAGCAATTTTTTGCTCAGTAGCGGTCATAGGCACCCTGTCATCGGCATTGGCACCAGAGAGTGACATATTACTCTCCATTTGGATATGCTTGGACATTTTTCCATTCTTTGGAACACGTCCTTTGGCATAAGCACTATCATATCCGCCCCCTTGCCAATCTCCCAAAATATCAGCTCCGAAGGAAACGATTAAATCCGCTTTGGAAAAGTCATAATCCGCTAAAGCGCGTTCTCCATACATGCTATTGAACGCATTCAACGCAGCATCCTGCGATATAGCATCGTACGTTACATGTGAGCTATTTGGATACTTTACCTGAAAATCTTTTATCAAACGGGAAGTAGATGGACTCGCATAGGTTTGCGTCAATAACACAATTTTCTTACCAGTTGTAGCCAAACTTCCCAACTTAGCGCGTACCGTAGCATCCAAAACCTTCCATTCAATGGGCTCACCATTTGCGCTGGGTCCTTGAACACGTTTGCTGTCGTATAAAGAAAGTACAGAAGCCTGGACTCTTGCATTAGCACCACCATTGACTCCTGCCATGGTATTGTTCTCCACTTTGATAGGCCGTCCTTCTCTGGTTTTGATAAGGATACTGGCAAAATCGAAACCATCGGCAATGGTAGTGGCATAGTAATTTGCTACGCCAGGAACGATTCTATCAGGCTGGACTTCGTAGGTCTAAGATTTGTGCACCGGCCCTTCTCAAGATGCAGCTGCTGCCTCAGCTGTTCAAACACCTATATATTTTAAGAAATCTCGACGATTGGTGGACGAATCGGAGAGGGTTTCTTTATCCCCTAGAAAATCATCTACGGGAATATGCTCCGTAAACTCGTTTTGCTTTAGCGTCTCAACAATGGAATCGTTCGGATTTAATTCCGCTTCACTTTTCCAGTATTTCTTGTTTGATGCCATACGATATATCTCGAATTTCCTTCTTTATTAATAATGACATTTACCACATTCCAATCCACCCATCATAGCAGCCGTCAATTCTGTGACGCCATACTTTTTTGAAAGTTCGGCATGAATCGCTTCGTAGTATTCGTTGCCCTCTACTTTTACGTTGGTTTCACGGTGACAATTGATACACCAACCCATGGTCAATGGAGCATGTTGGTACATAATTTCCATTTCCTCAACAGGTCCGTGACAAGTTTGACATTCGACACCTGCAACCGTTACGTGCTGTGAGTGATTGAAATAAGCAAAGTCAGGCAAGTTGTGGATGCGGACCCACTCAACAGGCTGTGCTTCGCCTGTGTATTGTTGATTTTCTTCATCCCAACCTACTGCCTTATATAATTTTTTGATTTCTCCAGTGTAGAATTCATTAGTGTAGCCATTGGCCAAATCTTCTGCACTAGGCCCCTCAGGATTACCTTTGTACTCATAAATGGATTTGTGGCAGTTCATACACACATTCAAAGCCGGAATGCCTGAATGTTTTGAAACCCTAGCAGATGAGTGACAGTACTTACACTCGATTTTATTATCTCCTGCGTGAATTTTATGAGAGTAGTGAATGGGTTGCACTGGCGCATATCCTTGATCCACTCCAACTTGCATCATCCAACCGTAAGCGAAGTATGCACTTCCCAACAGCAAGAAAAT